>CAMASH010000073.1 GCA_945860745.1 Chthoniobacter flavus
ATGTGGCTGGTGGCCGCCTTGGGCGCGGTGAAGTTCCAATCCGTCGGACCATAAAGCGCGACAAGCGGTGTGCCGTGGGCATTCCCGATATGCATCAATCCGCTGTCATGGACCAAAAGCAATTTTGCGAATTTGATCACGGTCGAGACCTCCTGCACAGTGGTCATCCCGGCGATATTCACCACATTGGGCAGTGCATGGCGGGCAACAAATTCATCCACGAGTGGCTTCTCGTTTTCGTCGCCCGGCAGGACGACAGTGTGACCATCGGCATTCAATAAGCGGATCACTTCGGCAAACCGCTCGCGGTTCCAGAGTTTCGGCGTTTTGAATTTTGCATTCGCTGCGGAAAGTTGCACGACGATGTAGTCGTGCTGGCGCAGACCGTATTTTGTAAGCGTCTCCGGGCCGAGTGGGTGGACATGCGTCGCATAGTTGCGTGGGGAAGCGGGCGTGGAGCGTGGGGCGTGGGGCATGGGGCTCTCCCCGCCCCCTGCTCCGTGCTCCCTGCTTTTTTCTCCCCGCTGCCCCACCCACGCATCAAGCAGATCCAAGTGAATGTCGCTCTCGTGTGAGCCTACGGCCACCGGGACGGATAGGTCGGCCACGCAGGCGGTCCAGCCCATGGAGATACCCATCGTTTCCATGGTGTGGCCGACGATACGATGACAACCAGTCAGCGCAAACCCCCACCAGACATAGGCCGGGCAGGCGTCGAAGGGGATAAATCCCGTCGCGAATTTCCACTTTCTGAGGCTGAGAAAAAACAGGGCCTTGCGCCAAAGCGGTGCCGCAGGGTCAAGGAGGAAGACTCCAGCAACGGAGGGGTGAAGGATGGAGGATGGAGGATGGAGGATTCGGGAGGAAGAAGGTGCGGACGAGTGACTGGACTCCGAATTCCGGATTGAAAGCCTGGCCGTTTCAACTTCGTCGAAGCCGTTGCAGCCGGATGCAGGAGAAATGCGCGGATGCTCGGATCCTGAATCCTGACTTCTGAATCCCGAATCCTCCAAAATTTTCGCTTCGAAAATTTGATCGGTCCCGTAGCTAGGCCAGGTCAACAGGTAGATGCGGGCCTCCGGTCGCCGCCGCCGCAGTTCAAGAATCATCGGCGTCATCATGATAAAGTTTCCCAAACCCGCGTAGGCGGGAATAAGGAAGGTCTCCGGGGTGGGGCGGCGCACCCGGAACAAACGCAGAAAACGAACGATCAAATATTTCATGCTGAATTCCAAGCCGCAACTATCCCGATGAATTTTGCCTCACGCAAAGGTTGTAAAGGATGGGATTCGATTCAACAGGAGGATGACTAGCCGAAAAAATGCGCAAAATTCACAAAAGGGTTCTTTGGAAGGAAGGGACCAGACAGTGTTTTAATCCGTTCGATCCGTGCAATCTGCGGTAGAAAATGACTTCTCAGACGCCAGCTTAAACCTTCGCCACCGCGGAGGTCACAGTCAAAAGAGGGCCAATCGCAAAGTGATCTTCTCCGTTTTCCCCGGAGAAAATTGCCAGCGCCGTCTTTTTCGGAGTGAGATTCACAAAATTACGATGAGGAATCTCAAAGACCCGTCCTGCGGCGGTTTCAACGCGAAAAGGTTCGTTTGCCGCGATGAGATCTTCGAGGAGCGAACAATTCATGGTCTTAGGCTAAAATGAGGTTGGGAGGGAGCGAGAGATTCAGGTCCCCTCATCCGCAGGAGCGGTGAACCCCATGGTTTGAAAGTGTTTGTCATCGCCGATAAAATGACGGCAGTTGTGCGCAAGCATGATTTCAAAAGACGAGCAATCTGTGAGGCTTAACCGTCGTTCCCTGGCCTGCCGGGTTCGGGCGGACGCGGTGGTATAGATGGCCTCGTTTATCCACACAATTTCACAGAGGGGGACCAGGGAAGAAAGCCAGTCCTCGACGGCATCCCAGCCGAGACGCGCCTGAACAAGAGCCCACGTCTCGTGGAGCACGAAGCTCGAGGTCAGCATGTGCCAGCCGCGCGCCTCGCAATAGAGAAACTGGGATCCGTTCTGTCCAAAAAGCCGTAAAACCCACTGGTATCGACAAAGACCAGTTTCATCGGATCGACTGCACCCATGCGACGTCGTGTGGCTTGAGATCAATTGCCGGACTCGGTTGGTATTTTCCCGCAATTTCTGCCAGGGAACGAGATGGGGCACTTCTCCGCAAGGACGTTGTCAGGGCATCCCGGATGAACGCTGACATGCTTCGTGAAGTGCATGCACAGCGTTTTTTCAGTGCCTCATATTGCCAATCTTCAATCTGAATCTGTGTCTTAATCATGACGGAATGATGGCTTGGAGTGATGGTGTGTCAACTGAAAGGGGAGGCAGAGAGAGGTGTTCAGTGCCATGCAGTCCATTTTCCTGGCCATGGCCGAGGCTCCGGCTTGGTTTTCATTGTTTAGGTGAACTCAGCAACCGGATATCAAAACGGTACCAGGAGTCGCTCGGACGCTGGATCTTTGCCTGAAAATGGTGCGAAGAGAGGGATTCCAGTTCTCGGGGGTCATGGAACAAGGCGTTCCCATAGACTCGATTCCCGGTCAGCCGTCTCTTGCAATCGACCGCACTCATTTGCAAAAAATGCAGGAAAGAAACCCAGGGGCTTTGCGTTCCAGCCTTCCCACCCTTTGCGTGAGGCTCTTTCCCCCATGCCTTCCTCCCGTCTTGCCACCCTTCTCGCTCCTTTGGAGCAAGTCAAAGTCGGGTCAGCTTGACGTCTAGTCCATGGATAATGTTGCAGAGATAGGTAGCGGGAATCCGAATCAAGGCCTTGAGCGTCGGATTAGTAACTCTCCGACCGAATCGATATCCGCGCGTTCCGCGAACGAGGGGCTTGAAGGGATTCACCACAAAGGCGATCTCCTCAATCTTGAACTTGGCTTTGGAATAATATCCCCGGTCCTTGCCTCGCCAGGTCGTCGGATCGTAGAACTCGAAGATCTCTTCGCTGAAAAGTCTGGCGTGGGTCGGGTCCCCCCAAGCCTCGAAACTATTCCAGTAGGGAACCCCGACAAAGAGTTTTCCGCCCGGCTTCATGATCCGCCAGAGTTCCTCCATGGTGCGGGTTGTCTCGGGCACGTGCTCGAGGACATTATCCATGAAGATCTCCTCGAACTGCCCGTCCGCCCACGGCCAGGGAAACTTCGTCAGATCGTGCACAACATCCACTCCGGGCAATTGCACGATATCGTGGTTAATCCAGCCTTCTTTAATGATGTGGCCGCAGCCGAGATGGAGTTTTGATTTCATAAAATACGTTTGTTTTGCCTTTGGAAAAAACCTTTCAGAGGTTGGAAGTCGAAGGAATATGAGCCGCACCCGTGCCTTTCCAAAAGCCAAGATGTGTGGCTCCGCCTCCTGGTTCCTCCGAGAGCCGTGTAAAACCCAGATTTTGGAGATGTTCGTTTACGACGGCTCTGGCATCAGGCCCGTGGGTTTCGACGACGAGAAATCGAATCCTTTCTGCATCCGCAGCAGAGATGCAGGGAACAACGCATTTCTCAGCCCCTTCGATGTCAATTTTGACCAAATCCAGTGGCCCCTCTTTACTGGCAATTGCAAATATTTCCTGCCACGGAACGAGAGGTACGGACCAGCCAACTGCAGAATCAATGCAGGTTTGGCCCGTATCCCGACCTCTTAGGTCAACGGTGATTTCACCAGGAATATTCCATACGGCCGCATTGATCGCCCGCACAGTGAAAAGCCGGTTGGCTTCGAGATTTACGATAAGCCTCGCACAGGTGGCGGGATTCATTTCTACGGCGATACCCGCGCAGGAGGAGCCCAAAGTTTGAAAGGCACGCAGATCGAAAGTGCCGATATTGGCCCCGAGGTTCAAGTAACGAAATGATTTCCTTCCAGCACCGGCCTCGCGCAGGAACTGGTCGTACATGCCATCAAGCAGCACATCTCCAACGACGTGAGCGTCTGAAGTGAGACTGTCGATTAAGATGTCCATGCCGCGATAGGTAACTACGATGGAGGACTTCCTCCGAAACAGATGGCGGGCGGTGATAATCTCCAGCGGGTTGTCGAATCGGAAAGCCCAACGAAAGCCGGCAAGAATCTGTGATAGTCTGCTAAACATGGGAAGTCGTTCAGTGATCAGTTTAGGAGGGGCACCAGATGTTTTCCCAGTGTTTCCATAAGGCACTCATTGCCGAACAGCTCATCGGCGGGAATACGTGTTGGAGTAAGCAGTTCGGGTGGCATTTGTCCCGGCGGGCGGAGATCAGGGAGGCGGATGAGATGCGCGAGGCGCTCTTCCACGAGGTCATAAAGGTGTCGATAAGGGGTGTCGAGATACCAAATAATTTTTTCTGCCGGGAGAAGTTCGTAAATCAATGTCGTCATTGTTCCAGCTATGATATCGATTCCCGCCAGGAAGTTTTCGTCCAGTGGACCGGTTGCCATGCGGACCTTATCCCGAATTTCGGGGGCTAGGAGGTAGGCATCAAGTTGAGCAGCCGGATCCTCATCCACCCGCGCACGAAACCATACCTTATAGCCAAGTTCAACCAAACAAGAGATGTAGCGTCCTACTGAGGCCGTGTCAGCCAAAAATTCGTAGGGAATCAGGACGTTGGATGGGATGCGTGGAGAACCTTCTTCTGTGGTTTTGTCGTAGGAAATTTTGAGTTTACTGGCACCGACAATCCATCGACCCGGGGGATGCACCGGTGCCTCCCTAATCATTTTCTCGCGCCAATAATTTCCCCACACAATCACGTGGTCGTACCACTCCAAGTCGGCAGGGACAATGCCCTCCATCATATAGCCTGCGTGACGTTTGACATAGGCCCCATGTTGGTGGCCAAGTGTGGGAAGCCCTAAGGACTTTGCCGCAAAAAAAAGCGAATAGAAATAGGTGTTCACATCATCAAACCCGTAAAAAGCCCGCACGCCCGATATTTTCAGCATACGGCGATGCTCTTTCTCTTCGAGGACACAGGTGGTGAGGGTGGTTTCCATATACCGAATGGCTGCGGTAAAAAGAGCCCGTCGCGCGCGATCCGAATCGTCAAGCTCATATTCGCGGCGGAATCGATTCCCATGGATTCGCTTGTTGGGTTGCGGAAAGAAATAGTGAGGCTGGCCCTCCCAAAGGCTTTGCAGAATAGACAAAATCGAATTCGCGGGGACCGCCTCGAGGGTTTTAACGCCGAGTTGTTTGAGGGTTGCGCGAATCTCGACGGAACGAAAGTCTTTCAAGGCAAACCGGAAGAAAAGGAGATCGGCATGATGGCGGCGAACATTTATACGGTTGCCCAGCCGCCACAGGAACTCGTGGAGTCGGGCCTTCCAGCCACCGTGGGGCAAACCTTCGAGAATACTTATGAGGCCTCCGAAATTCCCCCGGGAAGAAAAATCATATTTAGCACCGTGAAAAAGAGCATTCTCCGCCAGAGGCCGATACTTCACCCATGGGAGAAAGACATACCAAAAGAGATTCGAGACCATGGCCGGATACCAATTTCGCGGGCCCACACGATAATTGTCTTTCAATGCAACGCCCTGGGAATCTTTCAATTCCTGAAATTCCACAAGGAGGTCACGGGCGGCATCCAAGTCGCAATTTGGCAGGAAGTTTCTCGTTCCAGCCCCATCTGATAACTCGAGAATTCCCGATGAACCTTCGCTGACGATGATCGCGTTCATTTCGAGCGGGAGACAAAGCTTCTCAGCGCCTTTCCCCACGGCAGGGGATGGGCGATGCGGGCGGCGGTGATGCAGCCGATGGTGGTGGCGACGAAACCAAGACAATTCGACACGGCGGCTCCCACGGGGCCGATGGCATGGATCAGGAGCGGACACGAAATCAGCACGACGATGCCACCCAAAAAATCCGCCCGCCAAGCCATGAGCGCGGTGCGTTTCGAAAAAATCACAATGTTTCCGAAGATGAAATAGACGCCTGAAACAGCCATGGTCAGGCTGAGCCAGAAGACGTAGGGGGCCGCTCCGTGAAATTTAGGGCCTACAATGAAAGGTAGCGCCGAAGCCGCCACGAGGCCGAAGGCCGCCCCGGCCAGTAGGAGTCCCGCCGAGGCCAGGAGCAGATGGCGACACAAAGCGACGGCCTCAAACTCGTCCGGTTTGCTGAGTTTTTCAAAGAGCCAGGGAAAGTATGTTTTGTTCAAAGCGCCAATCACCATATTGAGCGGGGTGGTGAGGTTGAAGGCCAGGCTGAAAAGGCCCGTATCCGCTAGCGAGGCCATGTTGTTGAGATAGAGGCGGGCGGACATGGTCATGACCCAGCCGCCCAGAACATGGGGGATGAGAGGCACGCCGAAATGCGCAAGTTCTCGCAGACTCTTTAGCGAAAACTCGAAGCGAAGCAGCTTCAGGCGGCCACAGAGCCCCCATAGACAGAGAATCGTGACGCCGGCCCCGCCCAAGAGAAGACCCCACATGCGCCCCCGCCAGTCCCAACCCAGCCCGGCCACCAGCCAAACGGAGAGGCCCAGGTTGAGCACGCTGCCGAGGGTTTGGTTGCCAACGAACCGCCAGGGCTCTTTGCGCGCTTGCAGCAGGGTCTGATAGGTCGTCTGCAAGACGGTGAACAGTCCAAGGACCAATAGGCCGGGCAACCAGTCCGCCGGAAATTCCGACCAGTGTCCGATGAGTGGTCCGAGGCCGGCGGCAAAAACAGCCCACAAAACGATGCTGACCGCGATGGCCAGCCAGGTCGAGGTGCTGACGAGACGCCGTTGTTTGCCGGGGTCATCGTCAAAATGTTCGCGCGCGATCAACCCATAGGCGCTGAGCCCCTGGGCGATGACGAAGATGTTCATCAGGACGGTGGATGTGGCGACGATGCCATAGTCCTTCGGGCTGAGAAACCGGGTGAAAACCGGCACCAAAGCGAGGGGAAGCAGACCGTTGGCCAAGCTCCCAAAGAAGTAAATGCCCGCATTGCCGAGAAAGGCAGGGACCCGGAACCGTGAGAAAAAGCTCAACGGGCTTTGCGGGGGGGGCTGGCGGGGGCCAGTGCGCCGGGATCTGGTTTCGAGAGGGCGGGCTCCAAACCATTCGTGCCAGCTTGCAGAGTTTGAACTTGAGCCAAGCCTCGCTCGGCTTTCATTTTTACCAATTGATCGGCCAGGGCAAAAATCATCCCGTACATCCACCATCGGGAAAGAGCATCGTTCGCCGAGTGGCCGCTGGTCCAACTGAGGAGAAGATCGCGGAAAAAAAACATGAAGCAGTAGGCCGCCATGGTGCGGATCCAGACAGTGTCCCCCGAAAGCCGGAAAACCTTGTGCGCCATGAAGAGCCCGGTGAAGAGGACGAAAACCTGGATGAGGGAGAGGGGAATGCCGAAGTCGGCGGCATAGCCAAGCCACATGTTGTGCCAGGCCTTGCCTAAGGCATAGGGGAGGACCTGATCCCGAATGTCGGAAGTGCCGAACATCAGGGATCGGTAATAGACTCCGGCGGTCTCATTGATGTCGACGCGGAAGCCATCGCCCATCCACGGATCGCGCACGATCTCTTCCAGGGCGATCTCCCGGAGCGCTCGCCGGAAGTCGTCCTGTCCGCCACGCACGGAATTCATATCCGAGTCCCACGCCCCCGGCAGCCAGGAAAGGGCGCGTTGCATGGTGAGCGGGAGGTTGAAGAGGGTTCCCTGCCCGGCCAGCAGACCACCCAGACCAAGGAGCGCGGCAAAGGCAAAAAGCGAGACATAGCGGTATTGCTTGTGCAGAACCGCGCCGAGCAGTGGGAATAAAAGCAACTGTGCGACCGCGGCGCGCTTACCGCTCATCAATACGGGGAGAATACAAGCCGCGTAGAGTCCCAGGCGGGCGGGGTGGCCGAAGGAGAAAATCTGACTGGGCGGGTAGCGGCTGAAGAGAAGCGTCACAAGCAACAACGAGGGGCCGGCCAGCGCCTGGTGCCATGTGTAGATTCCCACCACCTCAAGATCCATTCCCGCCACACCCAATCCCCGGCCCAGGACGAAGTATTCCAGGAGAGTTCGGCTGAGATTGACAAAGGTGCCGAGCAGGAGCAGCCCAAAAATCCATTTGATGTCCTTCTCGCCGATTTGCTGGTTGGCCACGAGGAGGAAGGCGGCGAAGGCGAGAAGGATGGTGGCGTAAAAACGCCCTCCGCCGATTTGCGAGCCGAACCCCGCCAGTCCCACCGGGTGCAGGGCCCAGACCAGAAGCACCCAGGCGAAATAAAGCAGGATCGGGACATTGCGGGCGCGGAGAAGATCGAGCTGCTCCCTTTTCATCGCGAAGCGGACGGCGAAGACGCCAGCGCACAAGGCGATGGAAAGCTCGGAAAAGTTGATGTTGCGAGCGCCCAGTTGGAAGGTGGGAAGATCCAGGCCGATGGCGACGGGCACAAGGAGCCAGTAGCGGTTGCCAATGAGCAGCACAAAAAGGATCCCAAAGGTCGCGCCGACCACCATGGTAACGCGGGAATAGTCGCCTTCGGCCACGAACCGACCGAGGAAGATGGCGGCAATAAGCCCGCCCACCATCGCGAGGCCCATCGTGATGGCTCTGCTGTTGTCGTTACCGCTGCTCATGCATTTCTTATCTGGTCAGACAATAAACAGGTCTTCTTGCTTCTGTCTCTGCCTAGCTGCGCTCCGGGAAAAAAACTTCACGCTCCCCGAGAGGGGTGGTATCGGCCAAACTTTTTCCGTCATGCACACCGCTCCCGCCCCGCGCGTCCCCTTCCTGCCGGCCTTGGTCATGCTGCTTTTTGCCCTTGGGCCCTGGCGGCTCTGGAAAATCGGTGCGTCCGCCTTGGTCGGCGCGGACCCAGGTGGGTGCTGACCGCTTTTCTCACTCAACCCTTGATCTTTCTGGTGGCCGGACAGGCTTCGGCGGATGGACTTTCGCTCGCTTTTGCCATTTGGTTTTTTTATGCCGCGTTGAGGCTGGTGCGGAGCGGCCGCTGGTCGTGGCTTCCGCTGGCCACTTTCTGCGGGACGCTCGTCGCCACAGCCAAACTCCCGCTCTTCATGGCCGCGGGAGCCGGAGCGGGAATGGCGCTCCTGATCGAACACCGCCAGAGCCTGGTGAGATGGATCCAGCTTCTCCGACAGGCTGCTAGGAATCAAAATCTAAAATTGGAAATAGATGAAGGGGGAGGCACGAGATACGCCAAAAATCACGATCAGCGTCAGGAGCAAGGAATAGACCATCGCGCGAGCAGCGATACCTTTTCGAGGAATATTCTTATACCAGACGACATCTTTTTTCCAAAAAAGATGAACCGCAACTACGACAGAGATAATGACGACGAGTTGAATCGGAATAGATCGGGTTCCCTCCAGTTCCCAATCTACCATCCGAAGAAAATACTGGTAGGAGTCGTGGAATGTCAGACAACGGAAGGGAATCCAAGCAAGGATTACTGTCGATAGTGTCAACGTGCATGCAAGAATAGTCGGCAGTTTAAAACAGTGGGGTTTTGGGGACGCAGTGTGATGAAAGTTTGTCCAGAGTTTGTGAACAACCAATGCGACACCGTGGATACCGCCCCATAACACGAAGTTCCACGAGGCTCCGTGCCATAACCCACCAAGGAGCATTGTTGCCATGAGATTGAGGTGGGTGCGGAATGTTCCGTGGCGGTTGCCACCGAACGAAATGTAGACGTAGTCTCGGAGCCAGTTGGAAAGCGAGATGTGCCAGCGATGCCAAAATTCGGTAATGTTAATGGAAGAGTAGGGCATTCGAAAGTTTTCCATTAAGGTGAACCCCATCATGCAGGCACACCCGATCGCCATGTCGCTGTATCCGGAGAAATCGAGAAAGATCTGTGCCGAAAATCCAATTAATGCGATGAGCAGGGTTGGAGCATCGAACTGAGTGGGCGCAGCGAAGATCAGATCGATTTGAGGAGCGATTTGGTCGGACAAGACGGATTTCTTGACAGCACCGAGAAGAAATACCGCAAGACCACATTCAAACATGTAAGGCGTCGGGCGCCGCCGTTCCAACAATTGGGGCAGAAAATCGACGGCCTTGAGGATTGGCCCGGCAATCAAAACCGGGAAAAATGCAATAAACAGATTGTAGTCCCGCCAACTCGCAACAGGAGTCATACGCCCTCGGTAGATGTCGAAGGTGTAGCTGAGGCTGTGAAAGGTAAAAAACGAAACCCCGATCGGAAGGATGATCTCCAAGAAAACCGGATCAGATTGTATTCCGGCTAGAGCGATTATTTGCCGCCAAGACTCGAGTGTGAGTGTGGCATACTTGAAGAAACCGATAATGCCCAGGTCAATGACCAGACTGCTCGCCATTAGGAATTTTTTGACTGAGGGGTTCGGTGCGTGATGTATCTGCCGTCCCAGAAAGTAGTCGGAGGTCGAGACGGCGATGAGCAGAATAACGAAGGGCGCATTCCAACTCATGTAAAAAAGCCAACTTACGATGAGTAAGAACCATTTTTCAGTATTGAGATTCTTGATTTGAATCCGAACAATCAGAATAATCACAAAGAGGGCCAAAAACTCCAGTGACGTGAAGATCATGGTTTTTGGGCTGCGCTTTTCAATTCTTCGATCAGCTCGGTTGTAGCGAGTTTCTGGCCTTCGTAATTCAGGTGGACCAAATCCCAGAAGAGTCGGTCAGATTGCAGCGCCGCCATACGGTCAAGTCGAACGACGACTGCGGATGGGTTGGCGGACTCCAAAGATCGGAGCATGGATTCAAATTTTGCAGAGATCGTTTCGTCAACAAATGCTGCGTTGTACGCAGGCGAAACCGGCATCACGACGACGAAGCTTGAATGTTGAAGTCTCGACTTTTCCAAAATTCGTTTGAGAGCTGCAAATTTAGGACCCGAAAAATCTCCGTGGTCGGTGGCGCCTCGATTGCGAAGTTGCTCGAGGTTGCGAAGAAAACGACCGTGATCCCAGTCCGACAAATTTTCCGTGTGGAAATTGGTGCCTGCGTTCAGCGCGATAGGAGCGTCGTCGGATTTTTGAGCCGTTCCGATTCGCAGGGACTGCAGCCGATCTCTGATTTGAACCATGATTTCCCAAGACCGACCTGTTGTGGGAAAGGGAACTTTTATCGCTTTAAGAGGGTAACTCCAAAGTAGCGTCTTCGCAAGATCCCAATTTGGACGGGTCTCGGCAATATCTTGAAGGGTTACTAAAAAGGGAACCTCTATGGGCCGCGATTCACTGAGCATTCCTTCCGCCATCTCGAAGATGGAGATAAAGATCAAGGTGTTGTTTTGTCCCGGAACAGCTTGGCTGAGAAACTCTAATTCTGCGGGAGAACCAGCGCCGCAACTCCGGGTGGTCACTTCGGCACCGAGGATCCTGGCTGTTCGGTCCCAGTCCACACCTTGAGCCATAAGTGATGAGCCAAGTGCTTCAAAGTGGCTGGATGTGTATGGCTTTTCCCTAAAAGTATGCTCGTTGCGTGGTGGAGAATTCAGCCCCAATAGCTTATAGGTTGCATAACTTGCAGAACTCGCGAAAGCAGAGCAAATTACCGCGAGAAAGACCAGTTGCTTCCAGGTGTTTTGGTCGTGTTTTATCGACTTGCTACGATCTATTTTCATGTGTCTTCTCCCGCCTTCAACGAGGGGCTCCTTCCCCAGTTCTAATAGAGGTTAACGACAGAGTCTTTCGATGAGCCGGATTTCATCTGGTCGTAGATCCAGGCGTAGGTTTTTTCTAGTCCTTCCCGGAGGGTGACGCCGGGTTCCCAGCCCAGACGGTCCTGAATAAGAGTGTTGTCACTGCGGCGTCCCCGCACGCCCTTGGGGGCATCGAGTTTGTAGCTGCGTTCGAGTTTGATCCCAGCGATGTCTTCAGCCAGATCAACGAGTTGGTTGATCGACACCATTTCGGCGCTGCCGAGATTGATGGGGTCCAGGATGTCACTCTTGGTGATCGCCTGGGTGCCATGGAGGCAGTCGTCAATGAACATGAAGCTGCGGGTCTGGAGACAGTCGCCCCAGAATTCAATCCGTTTGTCGCCGCTCATTTTTGACGCAATAATCTTGCGGCAGATGGCGTTGACTCGATCCGGCGGGCAGTGGGCATGAAAGCAAGTTACAAGTAGAGCGAACGCAGAGCGGACTCCTCCCGTCGCACCCAATCGATAATGGACTGATAGCCGGCGCGCGGATTGATTTGTGGCTTCCATCCGAGAGCCTGCGAGGCTTTGCGAAAATCGCTTATCCAGATTTGGAAATCGGCGGTGCGGGGCTCGGGCGCGAGGGCGGGAGAAAGATTTTTTCCGGTGAGTTCGTTGACAATGGCCGTGGCCTCGAGCAACGAAAGGGTGTTTTCGTGCCCTCCGCCTGCATTGAAGACCTGTCCCTGGACTGTTTCGATGTGCTTCATCTCCAGTTCAAAAAGCCGGCAAACGTCGTCAGCATACAAAACATCCCGCACTTGCTTGCCTTTCCATCCAATATATTGAAGGGGCAGATCGAAAAGAGCGGCGATTACCCACCAGGCCACCCAACCTTGAGCGCATTTTCCAAATTGTCCCGGGCCGGCGAGAACGCCAAAGCGGTTCACCACGGTGGGCACGCCGAAGGCGCGGGTCCACTCCTGGCAAATGAGATCCGCACAAACTTTCGACAATCCGTAAACGCTGTGTGCTCCGCCATCGATGTCGAAATCCTGCGAATAACCATAGACGGGGTCGAATCCCCTTGGCGGCGTGATTTTTGAGGCGTCCCAAGCCCACCTGGTATCCTGCTCGTGCACGGAAAAGGCATTTACTCTGTCGGCACTATAAACCCGGTTCGTGCTGCAAAAGATCAATCCAGCGTCACGGTCACGGGCAAATTCCAACGCGTTGACCAGCCCGTAAGTGTTGTTCGTCAGGTCGAAGGTAGGGTTGTTATAGCCGTCCACGGCGGACGGCTGAGCAGAACAATCCAGCACGAAATCAATCTTTTTTGGCAGCGGGACGAAGTCTTCTTTGTTCCGAACGTCACCATGGAAAAATTCGACCCCCAAACGTTTGAATTCCGGAAGATTCAATTCCGAGCCGCGTCGGACCAGGTTGTCCAGGACATAAACGGTATGGCCCGCTTCCTTGAAATAGCGCGCGCAATTTGCGCCCAGAAATCCCGCGCCGCCTAGAATGATCAATTTGCTCATGGATGGAAAAGTTCAATTGGAGCCTTGCAAGAGATCCCCGGCGAAGCAAGAACTTGCCTGCTCCTCAAGGGTTTTTTGTCGACCCCCTGCAACAAGGTGTTAGCTTGCCAGCTGTTTCGCCTATTTCGATAAATTTCTTTGTGCCGATGACCGCAGCCAATTCTCCAGAATGTACCATCATTGTCCCCTGTTTCAACGAGGCCGGTAACATCTTTCCCACTGCCGAAGCCCTGCTGGCTGTGATTGCGCGGTATCATTTGGATGCGGAGATTTTGATGGTGGACGATGTAAGCGGGGACGCCACCAAGTCGGAGATCGTGGCCCTCTCGAGAACTGATCCCAGGTTTCGATTGGTCGAGAAATCGCTCCCTCGTGGAATGGGGGCGGCGATCCGCGCCGGGGTTGCAGACGCACGAGGTGTTTGGGCGGTGATGGTCAACGGGGATCTCTCCGATCCTCTTGAAGCAATTCCCGAATTTCAACGTCTGATCATGCAGGAGAAATGTGACCTTGTTCTCTTGAACCGATACGGCAAGCAGGATGATCACAGCCAGGTTAAGTGGTCTTATCGATTCTACCAGTTTCTCTTTCGCTATTGCCAGTACCTGGCTGTCGGGGCCGCATATAGGGACATCACGTACGGCTATCGAGCCTTTCGCTTGGATTTCGTTCGCAAATTGTCCCTGACCGGCGTTGGTTTTGAGATTTCACCCGAATGCAGCGTTAAGACGTTTCTGGCTAAGGGAAGGGTCGGCGAAACCTATGGTAAGCAAACCCGCCGAACTATCGGCGTTTCCAAATTTAAATTTCGCAAAGTGTGGAAAGGATACGTTGAAGTGCTCTTGAGGGGCATGCTGCATCGCTTCGGTTTGGCGAAGTATTTTTGATCCTGCTTTGAAGAGGGAGGCTATTTTTTCCTTCCAATCAGCGCATATTGCGCCCCCGCCGGGCACCACGTGAGATATTTCTCAATGGGACAGAGCAGCTTTAAGGCCCCCGGAACAAAGAAAAGATATTCGCGGAGTACGATCTCAAGTCCGGCGTGCTGCACGTGCTTGTTCATAAAGGGAAGAGGTTTTGGGTTGGCATCCGCATCGAAGGGCAGCGATGCCATGACCCTGCGGGTGAATGGATTCCATGGGTTGTGCTCGTAAATCGCCATCAAACCCCCTGATTTGAGAACGCGATGGCATTCGCTGAAGACGGAAGGCCATTTTTTAAGCGGTATATGATGCAGCACCATCGCGAGAACAATAACGTCTCGTGAAGAATCGGGAAATGGCAGGTTGGAAGCATCCGCCACGACACAGTCTTTGATGCCGCTCTTATTCCGGGCGACCTCAAGAAATTCCTGCGATAGATCGCTGAGTGTTGCCTCGAAGCCAAGGCCCTGGAGGCCAAGGCTATATTGTCCCTCCCCGGCTCCGATATCCAACGATGACCTTCCCGGAGTTTTTCCGTCGAAGTAGCGCTCCACAAAACGCGTCAGATGATGCACCTTCTTTTGAACAAAATACTCGAAGTTGAATCCGGAAAAACTTACCGCATTTCCAACTTGCTCGCTGTAGGAAGTTGCTACCTTGTCAAAAGAACTCATTAGATTAAATTAGTGGAACGGTGGAGTGAGGCATGCACGGAGAGAGAGTTTGTCTAAACAAGAAAAGCGTGCAGTTATTTTGTCCAAATGCGAATGCCGGATTCAAGGACCGGGCCAGCAACAAATCCGACTTCTTGCGCCCTGGTCAATGGATCAATGGGACGGTCGGCTCCCTTAAGTTTCGTGGCGAAGGCCATCAGGGCGTCGGGTTTTTGGGGCAGGGTCTCGACCAAGAAGCGGCATTGGCTCAGACCGAGTTCATATTCCCCTTTAGGAGTATATTTTGTGAGCATGAAGCAGGGATGTCCGGAGTAATATGCCACCACCGGAACATGCATGTAATCGATCGTCTGCGGCCGGTGATTAAGTTTTATAGCAACCGGCTCACCAACCGGGACGTTGTTCCTGATCCAATCAGCGGTTGTCACCAGAATGCGGTCTTCGCGGAACAAATAGGCCGACATCACTGCCATGGGGATAAAAAGAGCTGCGCACACCAGTAGGGTTACTGCTCGCGCAAGGCGCAGGGAAAATTTCGCGTGAAGCGAATCTACAAAATACACGATCCCGGTTGCGAATAGCATCGCGGCCGGGACCAGAAACGGGATGTTATAGTAGCTATGCTGGCCGGCGGTCGCAACGCCCCAGACCAACAGATAAACCACCGACGATCCGCACCACGCGAGAAGAAAAAAGCGGGCGGGGGAAGGCGATTGTTTCCAGACTTGGAAAATCCCAACTCCCGCAAAGACTGCGCCCAGTGGAGAAAGAATAAAGGCGGCGATGTACCCAGCCACCTTGAGATAAAGCTCCGGAGAAATGCGGTCATGAAAGGTCCCGAGAAACGAGCGGAGAGTTTCTTCGGATGTCCAGAACGAGAACGCGGATACGTTGACCAAAGTGACATAAGCGCTCCACCATTTGAGACCCACCAGAACGACGGCAGCACCCACAAAATGTATGGGTCGAAAAAGAAAACGGAGCCCGTGAGCCCGCCAGAGGATGGCAATAGCCAGGAGGCCCAGATGTGAGAAGGCTGGAAATTTCATCAGACATCCAATGAGGGCGGTCAGAATGACGAGCCCGAATCGGAGCAAACTCGGTCGTTCTGCGTAGCGGAGGACCGTCAGAACAAAGGCAAGAGAGGCGGCGAGGAAAACCATCTCGAGCATCACAGCCTGTCCAAAAAAGACAGAAAGCGGCGCGAAGACAAATACACAATTTGCCCAAAAGAGTTGCGGAGCCGTAAGAAATCGAGACCAGATTCCTTGAACGAGAAAGAACGAGAGCGCCCAAAAGATCACGCTCGTGATCCTGGCGGAAATATCGATCAGATGGGGGTCCGCCCCACCTGGCTTTGGCGGATGAGTGCCGTAAAATTGTCCGGCAAATACCTCGTAGAGTCCTTGCGTGAGGAGACTGTAAACCGGCAGTTCCAAAATAAGCCGGGCCGGACGTGTCCCCCGCCAGCTTGTATTCGAATCAAGTTGGAACCCGGGCTCTTCAATCAGGCTCCGAATCGCGTCGGCTGTCTGTCCCTGACGAGTGTGCATGGCATCGACAATGGGATCGCTGACATTCCAAATTCGAATAAGAAGCCCGACCAGGAGAAACAGCCAAAAACTACGAGTGAGGATCGCGATCATAGTATTACCCTAAAACAGCGTTGAGAGTTGAGGATTGATGGTTGGAGAAGGGGTCAGCCATTTAATGTTGATATTTTGTCGGAGAGAGAGGGGAGGCGGGGGAACATGCGGAAAAGCTGAAGGCTGAAGGCGGGGGAAAAAGCTGAAACCTGAAAAGCTGAAATTGAAGTCGGAGGCGGGATTCAGGATGAAGGATTAGGGGGAACAAGCTGAAAAGCTGACATGCTAAAAAGCTGAAAGGGGAGAGGAAGAAAGGATTCGGGATTGAGGGAAGGCGGGGGCAACAAATCAGGATTCATCGGCGAGTTCCAGAGCCTTGGCTAGGAGATTTGGATGGAGAAGGGATCCTGCATCGAGGAGATTTTGCAATTCTGGCCTTATCGCTGCGATAATTCCCTGGTTTTTTGCGCGAAGCAGAATTCCAACAGTCCCCAAGACGCGGAGTCCAAAGATCTGGGCACAGGTGCGAGCGGCCAAATCATCCAGAATGGCGATGTGATTTGGATGGGCGAGTGCATGGGCGATGACGGCAGTTTCGCCTTTGCCGAGGTCCTAAGCGAGGATCTCTCGAGGAGGAGAAGCATCGGTGATTCCATGGTGTTGGCCCTCGGGAGATTGAACCCAATTCCGGGCAATATCGTCCTCGGGACCCGCGAGAATTTCTTCGGTAACGGAATCGGGAATGACAAATTGGTCGCAGAGTTCTTTAAGGACGTTCAGGCGGCCGATCTTGCCTAAAAGGATGAGCGGAGAAGCATTGACCACCCAAACCGTCATAGAGCAATTTCGGCTTCGAGTTCGGAAGGCGAGGTCTGAATGGCAGGAACTTCCAAGGATTTGAGAACCTCCAGGAAAGCGGACCGTGAGAGGCCGGCAATTTCAGCGGCCTTGGCTTGGGAAAGTTTTCCCAGTTCATACCATTTTGCGCAGGCAGCGCGGCGTAATTCTTGCGCGAAGACGTCGGGGGACTTCCGTAGGCTGGAAAAGGCGCTTTCTGGAATTTCGATCTCAAGTTTCATAACGTCAGGATAGCAGTGATTCAGGCGGAAGGGAGGAAAAAGCTGAAAAGCTGAAGGCTGAAGGCTGAAAGCTAAAGGCGGAAGATGGAGGCTGGGGGGAAAAGCTGAAAAGCTGAAAGGGGAGAGGAAGAAAGGATTCGGGATTTGGGATTGAGGATGAAGAAGGGGGGCGGCTTCACTTCCGTTCGATCCAGTATTCGGGGCGTCGAGCGCCGTGCGCCACGGCCAAGATCCAAACGGTTTCGTTCCAAATGAAATAGGCGATGTAATACCATCTCTTTGATTTGTTTGGATCATTGGCTGGAAGCCAATGCCACGTGGCATCGGCATCCTGCCGATGTTCTGAGTCCATTTATTTGGCAGAGATGGTATAATATCGGAAGACTTTCAAATTGACCTGTCGGTATCCGCTTGGCCGGAGACGTGGAATTTCAGGGTGATCCCCTATCCAGCGAATGATCGTACGTCCCTCTTCTTTCAGTCGGAGGCCCAAACCCGGTTCGATTTCTTCATAATAAGCAACGACTTTCGTTAGTTCTTCTTCCGCTTTGTGAAGAATTTCGACCTTCAAGCGGGAAACTGCCCGTCGAGCCGGGCAAACACCTGGTCGAATCCGCTGGCACGGGCGCGGCCGGCCTTCAGTTCTTCCATGCGTTGGCAAATTTCCGACTCCCAAGCGGCCTCAATTTCGGGCGAAAAATCCGCATTTTCATCCGATAAATCCAACAGAATGCGTGCCAGGGTCAGGCGTTGAACCGGCGGCAGTTCCAAGGCGTCTTTGGCGACTTCAGAAATGGCTTTCATGTCAAAAAAATGGGGTCGAACTGGGAGTGAAGCGAGCTAAAAATTGAGGTGAACCAGAGGGGCGAGGTAGGGTTTGTTGTTACCTGATCTGGGCTGGGATGGGCTGCGGGTGAAATCAGATCAAAGCAAGGCGAAAGGGAGTAGCGAGTAGCGATCTATCGGGATGGACTGAGTCGAAGGGGTCATCGAAGGGGTCAGCTTGCAGAGCTGATCAATCCATTTTTCTGGTATCATGTGATTTTTTATAGTTTCCGTGTAGCCATGGTCTCAGGATTGGTATGAACGTCGATTCCCACATCTGCTTGTGGTTTTAGTTTCATAGTAATAGTGGGGTTGGTGTCCCTTGAGCTTTACCAGCAACTTTTGCCAAGAGAGGCGAAATCCTCTAACAAATTCCGTGCAGTTTATTCTGGTTTCGTCCCTGCTTCATCTCTGAGGGTGGTCGTCTATGGGATTGATGAGTTCGGGGAAGCCAATCGAATGAAAGTCCTTGGTATTTCGGGTAAAAAAGCGTTTCACGCCATTCGATTTCAACGTAACTCCCAGAACGATATCGTGAGTCCGTGCCGCCAGGGTCCCGCTCTCTGCCAGTTGGGAAAAGACTCCGTCCCACTGACCAAGGTCATAGCAGCACCGGGCCACCCCGCTCTCGCTTTGCAGAAACTGTAGCCGCAGCGCGGCTTCCGGTGCGCCAAGGGGATGCCGTAAAATGCGTGGATTTCTTATTGCCCTGTAAAATTCAAATAAAACCTGATCGGCGATAATCCACTTCTCCGGGTTCGCCAGCATCTCGTCAACAACAGCGCTCGCAGCCTTGTGCTCGACAGCGTCCTCGTCCGCTGCATACACGAGAATATTCGTATCGAGGCTATTCATCATCCCCGTAAATCGCCTGCTTCATGTTTGCGGCGGAAATCCGAACCCCTCCCCCATGAAAGACTGGGAACTTTTTGGCGGGAGCCGATGGCAGGGGGCTTTGCTGGAGCACCCGCTCCACTGCGCGGCGGACAATTTCACTGATGGGACGATCCTCGGTTGCTGCAAATTCTTTGAGCTTGCGCATCACAGGATCAGGGAAAAGAATCTGTATCTTTTGCATGTATCCATGCTATTTATGGATCGCGTTCTTGTCAAAGAAATAATTGAGAGAAAGTAAATTGCGCTGACCAGCTGTCTATAGGGTGCGGGACAAATTTCTGAGGGATCTCCAGATCGGCGTTTTTTGGGAACATGTAAGCTTCTGTGCCACAACGTGGCTGCATCCCGCAGCCCAAGGTTGCAAAGCTACCTTGGGTAGATAGCAAACCATACACCAACCCTGAATGGG
>CAMASH010000074.1 GCA_945860745.1 Chthoniobacter flavus
CTCCCGGCAGCAGTCCCGGCCCGTGGATCACGCCACAGGAGTGCGCAGCGAGCAGATCGGCAAGCCGATTCTGATCAAGGCTCGGGAGGCCTTCCCTTCGCTCTTGCGCAAGGTGCATTACTTCGACCAGGAAACGCAGCGCGACCTTAGCCGTAACGATGCAGTTGGAAAAAGGGTCACTGTCTGGGAGTCGTTGTTTCCGCAGCCAGGAGTGTCGCTGCAGAACTGGTTCAAGCAGAACCTTGGCTCCTTCGCGTTCCGTGGTGTTGGCCGGCACCAAGACCACATCAACAATCAACCTCAAGGTATCCACGCAGATAAAGCGCTTGCGGTCCTTGGTTTTCTTGGCGCCATCGTAGCCGACTTCGCCACCGTGGGGATCCGAGCGCACGGTCTGACTGTCGATGACCGAGGCGGTGGGGCGGGAACGCCTGCCGTTCATGGTGCGCACGACAGCCCGCTAGGCGTCGTTGAACAAATCCAGCCGGCCCTCCAGGCTCCAGCGCCGGAAGCGGTGGTAAACGGTTTTCCAGTGCGGAAAGTCCTTGGGCAGAAGTCGCCAAGGACAACCGCTCTTGACCACATAGAGTATGGCATTGAATACATCACGCAGGGGCGTTCGGGGACGCCCCCGGTGGGCGGCAGGGGGCATCAGTGGTTCCACCAGTTGCCATTGCGTATCGGTAAGCGTGGTGTCGTAAAAGGCGTTTTTCATCGCCTAAAAGGCCCTTCGAAGAAATCTGTCCTGCAACAGGAGTCGAAATCCGGTCCAAACTCTCGTTGACTTTATCCAGCACAACACGCTTTATTTGACTTATACAAGTTTTCCAGTCTGACACCTACATACAGGACATTTACTCGTGCTAAAACAGTTCACCCAGCTTCGATCAAGTTTCCATGAGGCTCAGGCCAAGCACACTCAGATTCATGCGTATTTGGAGAAATCGATTCGGAGTGGCCTCTTTCAAGAAGGAGTCAGAATTCCTCCGGAAACCCAAATTGCCAAGGAGCTTGGCGTAAGTCGCGGCACGGTGCGTCAGGCGATCGAGCGGTTGGTTGAGGAAGGGTTGTGCATGCGGAGACGAGGCGATGGGACCTTTGTCAGCTTCAGTCCGCAAACCGTTATTGCGCCCGCAAAGCGCGGAAACCAAACCGTCCTCATTCTCGTTCAGAATGCCCGCAGCCACACGATTCTGCACCCGTTTTTTGAGGAGACCGTGCGAGGAGTCGCCGAATCCCTGGGCTCGCGGGGCAAGGTGCAATTTTCGATGGTTGAAGAAGATCACAATGACAGCGTGGTGGACAAAGAGATCGAGGCGGCGGATTCCCTGGTGCTCTTCGGGGATCACCGAGAAGGCCTTTTACAGCGAATTCAGGAATACCAGAAGCCTGCGGTCTCCATCCAGTTTCGCTACCGGCGGTTTCCCTTCTCTTCGGTCACAGTGGATAATCGCGCTGCCGGATATCTGGCCGGCCAGCACCTGATCGAGGCGGGCTGCCGGCACATTTATTATTTTGCGTCGCAAATCTTTGAATCGGAATTTATGGATCGCGCAAATGGGGTGCGGGAGGCTTTGCGCGAAGCCAGCATGGACCTTCCACCGGAAAATATCATTTCGCTGGGAACGCGCGAATCCGGCATGGCGACGGAAAAGCTTAAGGAATTGGCATCCAAAAAACCAATTGATGGATTGATCGGATGCCGCGACATCCTCGCCCTGGAGCTGCTTCATGCAGCCAAAGGACTGCAGGAAAAGCGAAAGCCCATTCGCGTGATCGGGTTTGATGACATCTACGCCAGCGTCATCTCCTCGCCCGCCCTGACGACCGTTCGCCAGCCAACCTTTCAAATGGGAAAGATCGCGGTGAAAATCCTCCATGAGGTAAAAAGCAAAGTGCCGCAGCATAAGGAACTGCAGCCTGTCCTGGTCATTCGAGAGTCCACACGCGAAGGCGTTTGAGGCTGCGGCGACAGATTGTTTCACCATGAGCATGCCCCTTTTACGCGTTGATGTTCCGGAGTCGGTCCGCAGTAGTGTTTTCACAGAAAGCGACGTCCAAAACTACAAGCATGGCAAATACGTGGATATCCCAGCGGCCGGGCACATTTCCGTGGCCCGAAGCTGGTATGCCCCGCTGGAGGAAGTCGTCCTGCAAGTCACACTCCCCGCCCAGTCGGCAATCAGACACTGGCTTCTTGTTATCGAAGACGCGCGCGGAAAAGTCTATTTTCAGTCGGTTCTGGATGACTCCGCCCCCTCTTGCTCCGTCCGACTTCGCACCGCCGGATCAGCGGGTGTGCATACGGTGCGGCTGAAAGACCCCGACGCCAGCCTTCATCAGTGTGTGGCGCATTTCGAGCTTCGCCTCGCAACCCAGATCTCCACCGGAGATGCGCGCCTTGATCGTTTGATCGAAACCACCCGCGACCGCATGCGGCTCAACCGCAGAATGCTCAACATTCAAGGAACGGAGACCGCAGGCTACATCACCTCGGACTCTTGGAATTATGCATCCATCTGGCTGCGGGATATGAGCTATCAGTTGCGGGCCTACCGCTATTGGGAGCCGGACCTCAAATCCTGCGTCGAACCATTTTTTACGACGCAACTGCCCAGTGGAAAGCTTTTCGACAACTATAACGCGAGCGGCAAGCTCCACCGCATGGAATCCGAGTCGGATTTGGAGTATTTGCTGGTCCTGGCTGCTTATTGGACCTGGCAAGCCACCGGTGACGACCAGTGGATCAAAGAGCACTGGCCCGCCTTGGAGAAGGCGCTGGCTTTCCCACGCAACGAAACGGAACGATGGATGCAGGATCCCGGCCTGCCACTTCGCGGCCACACGTGTGACACCTGGGACTTTAACATCAATGGCACGGACGAACTTTATCCGCGAGTCGCGGCCCTTTGCGATTTGACAGGATTTCACCTGGCGCACCGGATCATGGCAGATTGGGCGCAGGTATTTCAAATGCCAGAGCGCTTGCGCTGGCACTCCGGGGAAGCCGTGCGACTCGCGAGCGTCGCAGAGAAACACTTCTGGGACGGAAAGAAATTCCTCCACCACCTCCATGCCGATCCCCTGGATCACGGCGCATTTGACGAGTCCAGCCAATTGGCCATGAGCAACACCTGGGCCATCACCCGCGGGCTGGCCAAGGCGAATGAAGCCTCCCGGATCATTCAAACCTATTTCGAACGCGCCATCGAAACAAACCAACGTCCCTGGTGGTCCCTGCAGCCGGGCTATCCGAAGGAACTCGGCTATTTTGGGATTCACGGTTCCGATGGGGTGACCCAACCCGGCGGCTATGCCAATGGCGGACTCATGCCGTGGGTCGGCGGCGAGCTATGCCACGCTTGTTTTCTCACGGGGAAATTTGCCGAGGGATGGGGCCTTCTGGACGACTATCTCGATTTTTTCGAGGAGAACAATGGGGCGATCTACACTTGGTATTGGCCGGATATGCGCCCCGGCTACCGCACTCCCAACACGACCTCTCATTGCGGTTGGGGCATGGCAGAATGGGTGTGCGCGGTCATCGAGGGCCTGGCCGGAGTGCGCGACCTCACGAGTCAATTTCAGAAGGTGCGGCTGCAACCCGCATGGTTTGAAGTCGGATTTGATTGTGTCCGGGTGGTTGTTCGCTATGGCCCCGTCGACGAATATGTTGCCTATCGCGCAGAAAAGCAGCCGGACGGCTCAGTGCAGATTGAGGTGTATTCGTCCGGAAGCGGGATTGAGTGGGTGTCCGCAGAAGGAGATACGCTTTTTTCGGTTCGTGACGGCTCGCTCCAGGCATCGGAAACGTTCACTATTGAAAGCCCCGTGCCAGGACACTGGGTCCGTTGCTCGATCCTTTCACCAGGGTGAAAGGTAATCCGGATCGTCCCAAGGGGGGCGAGTCACCGGAATATCTTTGACCGTCTCCACGTGACCATCACAAAAAAGAATGTTCGCCGCACCGTTGTGAATTTTGACAGGAAACACCTCTGGAATATGGGGATAATTGAGAACTGATGTGCCATGGGAGTCCGTCAGCAAATAAAGATTGGCAGGTTTGCTGATGCCTTGGAGCCGAAGCTGTCGAAAAGTCCCGCGTGTGGGATCCTCATTATAGTAACTGACATATCGGTTGAGTCCATAAGTTGAACCATAACATCGCCCACCTTTGTCAGCGGAGACCCAATAGGTTCCATCAAATTTGATACGAGCAGATGGACAAATCAGTGATCCGGATGGTTTCACAGCTTGGGAAAAGTTTTGTTCCGTCACCCCGGTGTTGAGATAACCTTTTACCTGAAGAAGTTCGGCCCAGCGATATTCCCCATTGAAATCCGGGACGATCTTGCCATCATTATCTGCTGCATAACTCATGATTGCGGCGGAAATCTGCCGGAGGTTGGATGTGCACTTAGCCTTGTGTCCTTCTGCCACCATTTTGGAAGCGAGCGGAAATATGAGCGCTGCCAGAATTGCAATAATTGTCACGACAACGAGAATCTCGACCAGTGTGAATCCTTTGCACGTGAATGTCTTTTCGAGGGACCTGTGATCGCTTCTCCCAAGAGGGGCTGACACGAAGTCATGCCAACGGAGAAGCGGCATCCCGCCGCTTTCCGCAGAGAAATCCAAGCGGCAGGATGGCTCTTCTCCATCCCCAACCCCGCTTAGCACCTGGCGAATTTTCATTTTTTGGGGAATTCCTGAACGACGCACCCCAATCCCTGCGGTTCAAGTGAGATCGACAGGATGGCTTCGCCATTCTTTATTTCCGCTTCGATGCTTTTGCCATTCCAAACATCGCGGTATGTTGCACCGTCCAGATGGGGGATTTTCAATACCGGTCCCGCCGCCGTCTGATAGCGGGCATTGAAAATGGTCCATAGCGTGCGGCCGCTGCCAGGAAACCGGTTGGCATAAACCGAAGCCATTTCAGTCGGAACGATCGTGTCGGCTTCATACGAAGTGAAACAATCGGAAAATTCATGCCGTAAACGGTTAGATTTTTTCAACATATCCATCGTGCGGGTCGGATAGAGCCGCCAAGTGGCATCAAACATATAAATGCCTTGGAAAAACAGCACTTTAAGCCAGCTTCGATCCGGGCCCTCCATACCCACGGCCCATCCCCATTGAGTCATTCTGGGAAACACGAAGCGATAAATGTCCGGTGCAAAAGGCGCTTCTTTGGGCGCCGAATCCAGCACATCGTAGCTCTTCTGGAGATACTCGTGCAGTGGCTGCCAGGTGTAGGTCAGAAATCCATCGAGATACTGATTGTTCACATCGTCGATATGATATTCTGAATAGATTGCCACATCGTCGGGCAGCTCCTCCCGCACTTTCATTCCCATCTGATTGGTGGCGAGATTCGCCCATTGGGGAACATGGGGCCCATGGTCTGCGGAAAACGACTCAGCCCGGCGATAAACCCCAAACACATCCAAATACATAATTTTAGCGCCGGTTTGCTTTTGCACTCTATTCACCGTTCCGGCGAAGCGGTTTGTCCACACTTCTGCACCGGACCAGACATAAAAGGCATTCGCATCCTCTTCGATTGTCCCATCCTTCCGAAGGCTAGCCACTTGGCGTCCAATCTCCCGTCCAGCTTTTGTATTTTTGCTGATCCGATCAGGAATGAGATACAGCGAAACGGGGATTTTGTAGTCCTCTTGGATCGTGCGAATGGCCTCCCGAAAAACGGAGAGACCACCTACCTGCTTGTAGCTCTCCTCATCATAATCCCCCCAAAGTTCCTGCTTGAGTTCATCCGAGTAAAACCAGTTGTAAAAGTGGAAAGCATCCGGATAGTAGCCACCATAATACTGCTTATCCATGCTGAGCACTTCGTCAATGCGGTGGAAGCTGTTTTGCTTTTCGTCAAACAGCGGCAACGTGTGATTTATCGACGCCGATTCCGTTTCCGATTGGATATGGGATCGAAAGAGAAAGACCTTGCGCAGCCATTCCCGGTCTTTGCCGATGTTCTGAGGTTGCCAGGATGCGATCCATTGCCGGTAGTTTTCCATCGGCTGTTTCCAATCCCCGGTGTGAAACCCCATCTGCGCGGCAGGAAATGTTCTCGATTCTCCGGGCTTGAGCCACTCAAAGCCTTCCGGATAGATGACGCCCGCGCTGATTTTATCCCCCGATTTTTGCAGAGAATAATCGATCGGCATAAACTCCCGGTTCTGGGTCATGAGCGAAAGACCAATCCCTGTCTTCGCATTGTAAAAATCGAAAAACTGAAACGAGAACGCCCGGTCATTGGTCGCCAGCAGCGTGCAATCTCGATTCGTCCAGACATTGCGATATTGCGGAAAAAACAGCCAAGAGGTTTGCTCGTCACCGATCTGGGTGTCGTCCAGGTAAGGAAAGGTGATTGCCCCGCGAAAGGATGCAGCCCCTTCATTGATCGCCGTGAGATGCAGCTCAAGATTCGCGGAATTCCCCACACGAAACTCGAGATCCATCTTGATGGGGATTTCAGGCACTTTGCTGGCCATCCGGATCGTCGCAGCGGTTTCAGAAACTTTGATTTCAGAGACTGCAAAATCTTTTCCGCTCAAGATGCGGTCGCCTAGCTGGACACGAATCCCGCTCTCCGGCCCGCAGGGAATGGCCCCATTTTCTGAATACTGATTGACCATCCGCTCGATGCGGAAGCCATCGCTGCAATCGAGCAACACGGAATAATACCGGTTATTTAGCTCAATCTTTTGCCCGGTCTTTCGGACGGAAGGCACGGCAGGACCTGCCGGCTCGGGCAGAACGGTCACCTTGGGGGACTGGCCCGGGTCGATCAGTGTTGCCGGCATCAACGGCATTCCTTGGTTCAATGTCAGGGCAACCAAACCGACTTGCTTTCCAAAAACCCGGTTGCGAAGGCGGATTTCTTTGATCGTTTTATCCGGATCGGCTGGAACCGCATAAACACCCAGGGCGCGGCGGATCCGATATCCCTCATCGTCATACGAGTAAGGAAAAGATTGAAAAACCGTGCCGTCGTCGTATGCGACATCGACGACAAACTCCTCGACATCCTCCGTGCCGAAATGTCCCGGGGGAAGAGCATACCGGGTCTCAGTTGTCGGAAGCTGGGCGGTCAGGAGAAGCTCAACCTCGCGGGCTTTTGCATGGATGGGAACAACCAGCGCATCGTCCCGGCTGACGGGAAAGAAGGATCTGCGGGGGATCGCCTGGCCGAGAAAAACCCTTTTCTCATCGTTGACCGAACGGTCTTCCGCGCTGGTGGCCAGGCTGCGGCCCTCGGCTCCAATCTGAAACGGGATCCCCCGTATCTCGACTGTCTCTCCGTCTTTCACAAAAAGAGGATCAACCAGGACGGGATCCTTCGGACGCAGGAGAAGCTGCTTCAAGAAATCCGTGAGCGAGCTATTCAAGAGACTGCCGAGACTCACGGGCGAGAAGGCGGCGGCTCCCTCCTTTACTAGAGATTCTTTGCCAGCCGGAAAGGCGGCGGTGAGCTCGGCGAGATTGCGGGCGAGTCCAATTTGCTCAAGCTGGAACGCGGCTTGGGAATAATCAGAGCGGAACGTGATGTTGATCCCAGTGATTTGTGCCAGGTCTTTTTTTTTAATGACCAGGAGATGCGACAATCCATCTCGACTGAGTTGACCAACGCCTAGAATCGATTCGGAGGCGCGACGACCTTTTGTATCGAGTCCCGTCACATCAACCACCGAATAAGCCGGGTCGGCGAGCAGAAGGCCCTTCGCGCGATACTTTAAAAAAATATACTCAAATTCCGCGATGTCTGGTGAAGTTACTACGCCCTTCCAAGAAGAGACTTTTGCCTCTCGAGGCGGACCAGTCATGACAAAGTTCGTACCTTCCTTTGTTTGGTCCACACGCACTTGCAGCCTTTCATGCTGTAATGTGGTGTTAGATGAAGTGCCTTCCACCTGTCCGCGGGTTGGAGCAACCGCAGCTGTCGCCTTCGTCGTGTCCCAATGGATATCTGCAAGTGACAGAAAATACGCTCCCGGTAACGCCGGCTCGCGTGAGCTGAGGCCTGGTTTTTCCGGGTCAGTTTCAAGCATCACTTTCTCGATGTCCGTTGCGGAAAGCGCTACGTCATAGAACCGGAGATTTGCGACAGACCCATTCAGATTCTGTCCGTAAATGCTGTCATTGCCTTGCTTGAGGTCGAGAAGCAATGCGCCGACATGCATATTTCGCTTGGAAGGAATTGGTGATCCTTGAATGTCGGCGGAGGCCACTTCAACCCCATTCACATAGAGAAGAATCTTTCCCGTCTCCGCATCATATACCCCGGAAACAAAGCGCCAGGTGTCATCCGGGACGGTACTATTTCCCGCAATCACCGCACTAGGCTCAAGACCATTAATTTGCAGCGAATAGAGATGGCCTTCGGAAATATCAAGGCCGAATCCATAAGAGGATCCATCCTGAGAATTTACCAGGGACTGCCAATTTTCTTTTCCCAAGCTGTGTTTCTCCCACAAAGTGATGGTGAAGCTCCCCCTAAATCGGAGATCGTCGCGGAAAATCTCAACCACTGAATCTCCATTCCACACCAGTCGCGTGCGACCATTTTCTTCGACTTGCTGAATTTCCCGCCCAACTCCGTCATCGGGAATTTTGTCCAAGAGATATTCCGCGAGCGGCTCTGGCGGTTCAGCAAGACATGTGCCCGCCGCAAAAATGATTCCGGAAATTCCGAATGCCAGAAAGGATAGTGGGCGTCCAGCTCGCATCGTTGGGGAAGCAGGCAGGATGCCGCCGGCCTCTCGGGTTGCCATCTGAGATGCGCCTTTGTCTTTCTCCTGTTTGAATATTTGCGAGTGCATGCGTCTTGTGAAAGATAGATTTGATAAATGCACTTGGCACCGTACTGTTTTGTACGCCTATGGCTGACTGCCTTTTTGTTGGCTTATGCCAAGGCTCAAAAGCGATCGTGCTGCGCAGTAAAACGATTTCACTGCGCCTTGAAATGCGTTCGGAGGTTGAACTACTAAAACCGACTACGAATTGCGCCGCATTTTCTTTCGAAGAATGAGCGCACCCATGCCGACGAGAAGCAAAGACGCGGCACCGGGTTCCGGAATTGGGACGGGGCCAGCATTAAAGAGGGCCGTCACTTCAGCACCAGTTAGGGCATTATTGTAGATAGCAGCTTCATTGATCTTGCCATTAAAATTGACATTGAAGCCGGTCGCAGTTCCGCCAGCTCCAACAAAACTGCCCCCGTCTGCAAGAGTCACGCTCACCGCACGAGTACCCACTTCGATTCCGTTCTTATAAATCCGCATATCTATCCCATCCCATGTCCCAACGATAAATGCCTGTTCACCCAAAGTTAAAGGTGTTGAGACGCTATTGCCGCCACCATTGATATAAAAATAGGCATTCCCGTTCTGGTAATACGACATGGCATACGAACCGACATTTTCTCCGAGGAGAATTGTTTCCGCAAATGGGAGCCCAGTTGGCAACGCGGTTGGATTTACCCATACCGCCAAGGATAAGGCGGTGAGCCCGTCGAACGCAGCCACATCGCCCCAGTTGACTCCGCCCGTTGCTCCAGAGGTGGAAACGAGACCTTGGGTGACTTCCGTGACCAAGGTCGCGCTCCCTGAGAGAGTGCCGTCGTTATTGTTCGCCGTGGCGTCCTGCGCAACGGTGCCTGATCCCTCGTTCAAGTTCCATTGCCCGAGCAGCACCGCCCTCCCGGGCGTGGCAAAAGAGCAGGCGACCAAAGTTGTGAGAGCGAGGACGAAGCGTTTTGTGGAAGCTGTTTTTCTCATGTGGAATTTGGTTTGTTGTTCAGGACATATGCATTGATTTTAAAAATACCTCAATACATTTTTTGGGTTTTTTTATACTCCCCTGGGCCGACGATTTCGGGAATTTCCACATGCACACGCGGGCTGCCGCAAGCGGGCTAGATATCATAAGATCAGTTTGTTGTTCAGCAGATACGGCGGGATGGTTGCATGTAGCGGTCTTCCCAAGGCACAATGGAAAGAGGGGCTTTTTTCCAATAATATTTCAGGTCATCGCTTTCCCACCCCGCGTAGATGTCTTCCCACGTAAGATCGCAATGCGGGAGAAGCGACTTCTGCTCAACCGGTTCGTCTGTGGATTGATACCGGACGTCAAGGGAGAGGCGGATGAGCTCCTTGTCCTGGCAGCGGAGGGCTTTGTGAATCGTGTAGCTGGGAAACGTGATGATATCGCCGGCTTCGTAGTCCCCCTCGAACCATTCGGTCTCCCAAGGGCAAAGCGGCACGGCGATTCCTCCGGCCCCTTTTGACGGCTGGATCGGCAGGTACCCGTGACGGTGGGAACCTTTCAGGATGGTCAGCCCCCCCATGGTGCGCGCGCAGTCGCCAAGAGGAATCCAGCAGGTCCAAGTCTTCGCCGTTCCCTGGATGAGGGGAAAATCCTGATGCGGCGGGGTCGGCGAAACCATCCGGTGCCCGGTGATCATTCTGGCGATGTGGCGCGGGTGAACCAGCACCGGGCTGCCGAAAAGATTCCGGTAAAACTCCAGCAGGTTCGGATGGTGCGGCAGGCGATGCATCCGTTCGAGCCTCTGAACATCATTGTATGCGGCTGCGCTCACGCCAATGTCCCTGCGCAGGCCTTCATCCGGAACGCCGTTGATCGCATCGAGGTTAATCCGGCCGCCGAGGGCGTCCTGCCCCGGCTGCCGCCACCCGTGGCGCTCGACGACCGCCAGTTCATCAGCGCGGACATCGAGCACATCCTCACGCGGCAGGAACCGCTTGAAAAAAAGAAACCCATCCTCTTCAGCCCGTGACCGGAGGGCATCAAAATCCTGGAGCAGCGGCGTGGAGTCGGTGAACAAGGGGTTCTCCTTGCGAGTCGGTGTGGCGGAATTTGGCATGCCTCAAGAGAAGCCGAACTTGCACGGAGGCAACATATCTCCCATTGTCAATACATGGATATTTCTATCAACAAAGGCACTTCTGCCGCCCGGCGGGGCGGGCCGGTGGTGGTGCTGGCAAACTGGTTCCAGTTTGGCCCGTCCGAGCGGGCCGTGCGTCCCTGCGTTGAGAGCAGGATGCTTCTCTGGTGCCGTCGCGGGAAAGGAATGCTGCGGATCAACGGCGAGGCCCGCGCATTCGAGGCGGATGACTGGGTTCTTATGCCCTGGGGGCATTCCGTCATCTCTGAGCCCGACGCTCACTCCCCATTTTTTGTGGGCGGCATTCATCTCATCCCCTGGCATGCGGACCGTGCTCCTGTCGCCTTTAGGGTCGCGCATCAGCAAAGCGACACCCTGGCAAACCATCCGGCGCGACGCGATGCGGATTGGCCCGGTCTGGAAAAGTCCATGCATGGATCATTCTTCGGAGAGGCCGATCCCCTGGCCCTTCTCGCCAGCTACGTCGTGGAGAAGTATCTGCAGTCTCCTCCCGAAAGGAGATCCATGGCTGCGCTGGCGGGGCTATTGCTCGGCGAGATCGCACTGGCATCCCACGCAACCCCTCTGGGCAACACCCCCCGTCCAGGCAGCTTGCGAAGAATGCAGGCTTATGCCCGGAACCATCTTCAGCGCCCGATCTCCGTGGACCATCTCGCCCGCGCGGGCGGATGCAGTGCAGCCGGGGTGCACAGGCAATTCCAATCGTTCGAGGCGATGCCTCCCGGTCGATGGCTTGCCCGGCTACGGGCCCAGCGCTCGGCCTTTCTCCTGCGGACGACCACGCTCGCGGTGCGAGAAGTCGGCGAGAAAGTTGGGTTCGAAGACCCCTTTCACTTCTCAAGATTTTTCAAACGGGAGATGGGGGAGTCCCCGCAGCGATATCGTGCCGGACACGACTTCCTGTGAGCGCGCCAGAATCAATTCCAGCCACGAAATAAAACGTTCCATAGTTTTTGTTGTGCGAGCAGCGGGAAGCAGGCATGCTCGCAGGCGCAATGAGTTCCCAGACACCCGACATTTCCGTGGGCCTGCTTCGCTGCGACACCCATGCCGCGTGGTTTGGAGCCCTGATGGCCCCCCACGACCCGCTCAAGTTCCGGACGCCAGTCCCGTTCGGACCGGGGCTGCGCGAAACCTGGCTGGCGGGCGGGGTTCATATGTTCCACTACAGCCACTACAGCGATCCGACGCGGCTGACGGCGCCCTACGCGGGCGGATTCCGCATTGCGAAAGTCTGGGACGACCGGGATCGCGCCACGGCAGAAGTTTTTGCATCGGTCTTCACCGAGCGGCCGGTGGTCTGTGACACATTCGAAGAGGCCAGCGAGGGGGTGGACCTGGTTTTTATCGCGGAATGCAACGGCGACGGGAGCGACCATGTCGAACTGGCGACGCCAGCCCTGCGGAACAAAATTCCGCTCTTTATGGATAAGCCCTTTGCGATGAATTTGGCAGACGCGCGGCGGATCATGGCCCTTGCACGGGAGTGCGAAACCCCGGTCTTCTCCGCCTCCATTTTGCAATATGAACCCGAGACGCTCCGTTTCCGCTCGCGCCTTCCCGAGACCGGCGGCGCGGATTCCGGCATTGTCAGCGGATTCACCTCGCATCCGGCGGGGCTTGTCCACTCGGTCTCTGCGGCCACCACCATCTTCGGCGGGGGAATCCGCGAGGTCCGAGCGCTCGCGGCACCAGGAGGCACCATCTTCCATCTGGACTACGCGGGCGCGGAGGACCGTCCGTCCTCGGGCGTGCTCATCCGTTGCGGCGAGGCGAAGTATCGCTGGACGAGCATGGTTGCGTCGGCCTACGGGCGCGACGGGGCGATCCAAGGCCGGATTTTGCACGACTACTACTGCCAGGCCGGCACGGTTGACATCATCGAGGAAATCCGGCGGATGGTGCGCACGCGCGCGGTTCCCGGGAAGCAGAGGGAGACCATGGAAATTATTGCCGTGATGGATGCCGCCCGGCGGGCGGAGAAAAGCGGCAGCCCCGAGAAGGTCGAGGAGGTGGAGGCATGAGTGCGCTTCCTCTCGCATTGGTCACCGGCGCGGCCGGCGGTATCGGCAGCGCAACGGTGCGGCGGTTCTTAAAAGGCGGCTTCCGGGTCGCGGCGGTGGATCGCGATGCCGGGCGGCTTCGCGAGATGTTCGGGGAAAAAGTCATTCCACTCGAGGTGGATCTCGACAGCACTGAGGCTATCCATCAGGCGTGCGCGACAATTCTGGAAACCCACGGTGCCCCGCGCACGGTGGTCAACAACGCGGCGGCCTGGTATTACACCGACAGCACAGTGGCGGCCCCGGAGGAGTGGCGGCACACGCTTTCGGTCAATGTGGTGGCGCCGGCCGCGCTGGCCTGGGAACTGATCCCAGCGATGCTCGGCGTGCCCGGCGCGTCGATCGTCAACATTTCCTCGCGCAATGCGTTCAGCAGCAGCCCGCGCTCCGCGGCCTACGATGCCTCAAAGGCGGCGCTCGTTGCGCTCACCCGCACGCTGGCGGTGGAATTCGGCCCGCGCGGCCTGCGCGTGAATGCCGTCTGCCCCGGCGTGGTCGATACGGCTGCCAACAGCCGCGAGATGGCTGATCCGGAGTGGGTGGCGAATTACCTCAGGCTCATCCCGCTCGACCGCTTCGCCAAGGCGGAGGACATCGCCAACGCGATCTTCTTCCTCGCGTCCGACGAGGCCTCATTTATCACAGGCCACACGCTGATGGTCGATGGCGGGCAGATCAGCGGACAAAATTTCGGCCGGATTTTTGACAAGAAGAATTCCTGATCTCGAAATGAAAAACTATAAAATGTATTGGGGTGGTGCGTGGAGGGATGCCTTGGATGGGACGACTCGTGACGTCATCAATCCGGCCACCGAAAAGCCCTTCGCCCGCGTGGCTTGGGGCGGCCGTCAAGATGCGCGCGAGGCGATTGGGGCGGCCGTGATTGCCCAGAAGGCATGGGCGAAGGTGCCCTTGTGGGAGCGCTGCGAAAAGGTCGAGCGCATCGCCCCGCTCATCCAGGCGCGGGTGGAGGAACTTCGTGAGATCCTGTGCGACGAGCTGGGCAAGCCGTTCCATGGCGAAGCGCGCGACGAGGCCTCCGAGTCGCACACCAACTTCCTCATCGCCCCCCAGCAGGCCAAATACCTTGAGGGGAAAACCTACCCCGTGCAAACGGCCAACATGCGCGTGATGAGCTTCCGGCGGCCGCTGGGAGTGATTGCCGCGATCACCCCGTGGAATTTTCCCTCCGCCATCCCCACCGAATACATTCCCTATGCGCTGGTGATGGGAAATGCGATTGTCTGGACGCCCGCCCCCACGGCGGCGGCAACCGCCTCGGTCCTTGCGGACATCATCCAATCGGCCGGCCTCCCGCCTGGGATCTTCAATCTCGTCATCGGCCCCGGTGCCGAGGTCGGCGATGAGTTTGTGGTCAATCCGGGAACCCATGCCGTCGGCATGACCGGCAGCCCGGGAACCGCAAAAATTATTTCCGCCCGGTGCGGGTTGAAGCCCCGCCTTTTCGAGTTGGGCGGCAACGGTCCCGTGGTCGTGCTGGAAGATGCCGATCCCGCGAAGGTGGCGAAGGCGGTTGCGCCCGCCTGCTTCTATGCGGCCGGGCAGGTTTGCTCCAGTGCCGAGCGCATCCTCGTTGCGGAAAAAATCCGCAAGCCATTCGTGGAGGCGATGGTTGAGGAAAGCCGGAACTGGATTGCGGGAGACCCGCGCGATCCCAAGGTGAATGTCGGACCGCTCAACAACGCGGCCTCGCTGGTCAAGGTTCGCGCCCATGTGGAGGATGCCATACAGAAAGGCGCGCGCCTGTGTGCCGGCGGAAACCCGTCCGACGGCCCCGGATTTTTCTACCCACCCACCGTGCTCGACGGGTTTTCCAAGGACTCGCTGGTCAACACCGGGGAATCGTTCGGTCCGGTGGCGCCGATTGCCTCGTTTCGAAATGAGGAGGAGGCGGCAGAGCTGATCGACGCCTGTAACCTCGGGCTCGTCTCCTCGGTGTTCACCCGGGATGTGGATCGGGCATGGACATGGGCCGAGCGGTTGCGCACGGGCCTGACGGTCGTCAACGAATTTACAAACTACTGGGAATACCACCTTCCCTTCGGCGGACGCGCGGGAACCGAAAGCGGCATCGGTCGCATCGGGGGAAAATCCACCCTCGAATTCGTAAGCGAAGAGCAGACCCTGGCGTTTCGCATCGAGGAGCGGTTCTAACCTGGAAAATTGTCCCTACCACCGCCATGGCCACCAAATCCATCCATCACCACAAATTTATTGTCAGCGATCTGGGCCGATCCATCGCATTCTACCGGGATCTGCTTGGTTTTGAGCTTATCCAAGAGGTGGAGCGGTCCGGGCTGCCGGAGTATGACACGATCATCGGCCACAAGGACATCCATCTCAAAATTGCGATGCTGCGGCTTCCGGACCAGTCGCTGATCGCGCTGCTCGAATACCTCAACCCACCTGGGCAGACACGCCCGCTGGAGAGCTATTTCGTGGGGGCCTCCGCGCTGTCCCTGGTCGTGGATGATGTGTGGGCCGACCACGAACGGTTGGGCCGCGCGGGCGCCAAATTCATCAGCGCGCCGACCGACATTGTCCGCGAAGGCAAGCGCGTGGCCACCGCCTGCTATGTGCTGGATCCGGACGGCATCAGCATCGAGCTTTACGAAATCCCGGAGGAGCCGGGGAAATAGCATTCCTCTCCCGAAAAGTATGCTGCAAGGCGTCATCTCCATCCTCCAGACCCCCTACCGCGACGACTACTCGATCGACTGCGAGACGTTGCGGCGCGAGGTGGACTGGGTTTTCGAGTGTCGGGCCAATGGCGTCGGGCTTGCAATGGCATCCGAGGTTTCGCGTTTTACCGACGAGGAGCGGGACGGGATGGTGGGCGAAGTGGTCAAAGCCGTTGCCGGACGAGGCCCGGTGGTGGCCAGCGTGGGAGCGGAAAGCATCTGGCAGGCGGTGCGTCACGCGAAAGCCGCCGCCGCTGCCGGAGCGGATATGCTGATGGCCATCCCGCCCGCCATCAATCGGCCCCTGCCCGATGAACTGGACGCCTATTTTTCCGCCATCCTCGATACGACGAGGCTCCCCCTGATTGTGCAGGATGCGAGCGGATACCTGGGCAACCCGATTCCGGTCGCGGCCCAAGCCGCGCTTTTTGAGCGCTATGGCGACCGGGTCTTGTTCAAGCCCGAGGCACCCCCGCGCGGGGCTAATCTCTCCGCCCTGCGTGATGCCACCGGCCGTCGGGCCGCCATTTTCGAAGGGACCGGGGGCAGCACGCTCATGGACAGCTATCCGCGCGGCATCCGCGGCACGATGCCCGGAGCGGATGTCCCGTGGGCGCTGGTTGCGCTCTGGGAGGCATTGGAAACAGGTGACACGCGGCGCGCGGCCGAAATCCATGCTCCGGTGGGCGCGATGGTTTCGCTCATGCACAACCTGGATGCCTTTCTCGCCGTCTTCAAACTCCTGCTCCGCGAGCAGGGAATTTTCAAAAATACGCTCATTCGTCCACCGCTGGCCACGCGTCTTGATCCCGAGACCATCCGCGAAGTGATGCGCCTCTACGCGGACCTGCGTCGAATCTGCCAATGAACATGCCAACCCTATGAAAATCGAAACCAAACTCCAGGAAATGGGCATCGCATTGCCCGAGCCAACCACGCCGCCATTCAGCTTTCTGGGCTGCAGTCAGGTTGGGAACGTCGTTTATGTTTCCGGGCACGGGCCGAAGCGTGCCGATGGCACATGGGTCGCGGGCCGGCTCGGGGAGGACATCTCGATCAAGGACGCGCAGGAGGCCGCCAAACTCACCGCCATCAACATGCTCGGAACGCTGAAGGGCCACATCGGCGACCTCGACCAGGTGAAAAAAATCGTGAAGCTCCTCTGCATTGTCAATTCCACCGCCGACTTTTGCGAGCAGCCCCTCGTGGCAAACGGCTGCTCGGATTTCCTGGTGGAAGTCTTCGGCGAAGCGGGGCGGCACGCGCGCTCGGCCACCGGCGTGAACGCCCTCTTCAAAAACATCCCCATCGAGATTGAGATGATTGTGGAGCTCAAAGACTGACGCCATGCTTTACGCGGAACGGACATCGCCAGAAATCGCGCGACAGGCACCCAAGCTCATCGCCGTTCTTCCCTTGGCTGCCATCGAACAGCATGGCCGTCACCTACCCGTGGTGACGGACACCGCCATTGCCGATGAATTGGCGCGGCGAGTGGAACGGGCTTTGCCGGATAAAATCGCGCTGCTTCCGACCCTCTGGTGCGGTTCCTCGCATCACCACAAAGCCTTCCCCGGCACCTTGAGCCTGAGCAGTTCAACGTATGTTCACGTGCTGGTGGATCTGATCGAAAGCCTGATCGAAGGGGGATTCAAACGCATTTTTTTGTTGAATTGCCATGGGGGCAATCAGACCCCGTTTGCCGAGGCTCTGTATCGGATCAACTTGAAATACCATGGGGCCTCCGAACCGTGGATTGCGGCCGCAAGCTATTGGAACCTCGCTTCCCACGAGCTTGCCGCGCAAACGTTCATGAGCACACCGAACCTTTCCCACGCCTGTGAATACGAGACCTCCCTTATGATGGCTTTGCGCATGGATTGGATCAAGGGTCCCGGCACGGGAGAGTGCGGCGGCATCGGGTCCGCTTATTACGACCCTCTCAACTACCAGCCCTCACGTGTCGTGGTCTGCCAATCCTTCGATCAACTCAGCGCGAATGGCGTTTTTGGCTCGCCGGAGAAGGCAACCGAAGCGAAAGGCGAAAAGCTTTTCGCTCTCTTCTCCGCCGCAATCGTAGATTTCCTCAACGAGTTTTCCACCTGGAAACGCCGCTCCTTCACCCGATCAAAAAAATGAAACCCGACACCGCCTTCAAAAATCAAACCGCCCTCATCACTGGAGGAGCCGACGGACTCGGCTTTGCTTTGGCGACGAAACTCCATTCCGCAGGCGTCCAAGTTTGCCTGCTCGACATCAACGCAGAGAAACTCTCTCTGGCGGCGCAGCGGTTGGGCGCTGGGGCCGCAACGTACGTCACGGATGTTTCCTCGGTCGAGGCGGTGGACGCGACCATCCGCACCGTGGTCGGGAAATTCGGACGCATGGATATTTTGGTCAATAGCGCGGGCATCACCGGCAAAACCAATTTGCGCAGCCACGAAGTCGAGCCCGCTGATTTCGACCGCGTGCTGGCCTTGAATTTGCGCGGGACCTTTCTGACCTGCCGGGCTGTGCTGCCGCATATGCTGGAGCGCGCATATGGACGTATATTGAATATCGCCTCCATCGCGGGCAAGGAGGGCAATGCCGGGATGGTGGCCTATTCCTGCTCGAAGGCCGCTGTCATTGGTCTGACCAAATCCATGGGCAAGGAATACGCCGAAACAGGCATTACCATCAATGCGCTGGCCCCCGCCGTGGTTCGCACCGCCATGGTGGAAGCCATGCCGGAAGAGCAGGTCAAATATATGACCGACAAGATTCCCATGAAGCGCTGCGGCACGCTGGAGGAGTTCGCCACCACGGCCGAGTTCATCGTCTCCCCGGCCAATAGCTTCACCACCGGATTCACCTTCGATCTCAGCGGGGGACGCGCGGTTTATTAGCCAGTCTGAGAGAAAGCTCGGATTGTGAAACTCGTGACATGAAGACATTCGCGCGTCCTTTCTAGGGTGATCTCCACAACCACAATGAAGTCGGTTGCGGCAGGGGTTCACCGTGGCGCCGAATACTGAGATCGCGAAGATCCACGACCGCTTGCCCGTCATTCTGGAGGCGGAACACTGGAAGCGATACCTCGATCCGGAGCCGCTCACCGATGAAGAGAAGCACCGCATGATCGCAACCCCGCCAGATGGCTTTTTCAAATACTGGCCCGTTGCTAACCTCGCCATTGGTGCGGAACTGAAACGCGAAATCAAGCTGATGCCTCCCGGGGAGGAAAAACCCAAGGCCGCACCGCAGCCGGACCTTTTCGGGTAGAGTCGGGCCTGTGCGATCCGGAACCGTCCCTTTACGCGACCTGCTGAACTGTCCCACCTGCAAGGAAGGATGTCTCTACGTGAAGACCGAGTCGTTCCCCTTTGTCGCTCTACGAAGGATCGGAGGGCGTTAATTAGGTAAGGGATGCAAAAAATAAAATCACCATGTCGCCGGGCAGCTGAAACTCTCCAGGGCTTTTGAGCGGAGGGCGCGTGGCTAGCAGGGGCTACTGATACCTGTTCCGTGTTCTTTGGCCGGCTTTCCTGTAACAGATTGTAACAATTTTTTGGCAGAAAACGGCAGTTCGTGGCAGTTTTGCTTTTTAGCTCGAATGGCCAGCACATCCTGTATTCATGCGGATTACAGAGTGAAACGGCCTCATAAAAAAGAGCGGTGAGGGGGGGATTCGAACCCCCGGTACCCTTTAGGAGTACGGCGCTTTAGCAAAGCGCTGCTTTCGACCACTCAGCCACCTCACCTCAGTCGAGCTGTAAAATACACACGGAAAGCTTCGGGCGGTCAAGTATCGCTGAAGGTCAT
>CAMASH010000075.1 GCA_945860745.1 Chthoniobacter flavus
CGCCCGCCTCTCGCAGCATCCGCTCTCCCGCGCCATCCGCAAGATCGGCGCCCAATGGAACGCCGCACCCGCCGAAGTCGCGGACTTCGAGACCATCGCGGGCAAAGGCCTCCGCGCCACCATCGACGGACACGAATACCACCTCGGCAGTCGCACACTCGCCGGCGGTTCCATCGACCTTCCCGACGACACTCTCCCCGGTGGCGCGGAAGTCTGGGTCTCCGGCCCCGGACTCCTCGGCCGCATGACCTTCCGCGACCAAGTCCGCCCCGAGTCCCGCCAGACCCTCGCCGCGCTGAACAAACTCGGCATCCGCACCGTCATGCTCACCGGCGACCACAGCGGCGCGGCCGAACTCATCGGAAAGGAAGTCGGCGTGGACGAAATCCGCTCCGGCCTCCTGCCCGAACAAAAGGTTGCCGCCATTCAGGAACTCAAAAAATCCGGCACGGTCAGCGTGGCCATGGTCGGCGACGGGGTCAACGACGCGCCCTGCATTGCGGCCGCCGATGTCGGCGTGGCCATGGGCGCGCGCGGTTCCGATGCCGCCCTCGAACAAGCCGAGATCGTGCTGATGAACGACCGCCTGGAAAATTTCCTCCTGGCCCGCGAACTGAGCGACCGCTCGCGCCGCATCATCACGCAAAACATCGCCGTCGCCCTCGGTGCGGTGGTGATCATGATGAGCGCCGCTTTTCTTTTTCCCATCCCGCTCGCCCTCGGCGTGGCCGTCCACGAAGGCAGCACCGTCCTCGTCGTCCTCAACAGCCTGAGGCTGCTGCTGGTCAGGAAAACCTGAGGAAGACCTCAATCCTTCGCTCTTTCCTATAACTTCCCGGGTCGGGTGGGCGTCCCGCCCGCCGATGAAGGCGTCCCGCGTTCATCCTCTGCGGGCCAGAGATGATTTGGGCGTGACGCCCAAACCGGCGGGCGGGACGCCCACCCTACCCGGAAATGGACTAATCCGGATGCTGTCGTTTTCGTCTATTCGCAATGCGGGGTATTTCAATTCCACCAAGGGGACCAGCTGATCTCAATTTTATACGATGTCCGGCAACGGGCTATAGCGTAGGCTCAGGCGGACAGCAAAGCCCTCGCAATCTCCTCCCACTCCGCCTCCAGCGTGCCGGAAAATCGCGGTTTCCCCGCCCGCGCATACCAATATCCGGCATTGGAATCATCGCCTTCCTTGCGGTGCAAATACGCGTGAACCCAGGCCCCCTCGGCGGAGGTGTCATCCTGCACATGGCGATGCGCCGCCTCCCAGTTTCCCGCCGCGTCCTGCCACAGGGCCAGCAAAGGTGCGCCCAGGTCTTTGGGTTCTGCGGGGGCGGAGGAGCGGAATTCGTCGAAGGTCATGGCCGTGAAACTATGCGCGGGTGAAGAAAAAACCAACTCCAGCCTACCGCCGCAAAGAAAAATTGACCGGCACTTCGACCACCGTGTCGGCCGCGGTTCCTCCCACGCTGCCGGGAAGGAAGCTCCAGCTTTTCACGGCCACGAGGGCGGCCTGGTCGAGCACGCCGTAGCCGGAGCCGCGCTGCAGCGCGACCGACGTCACCCGGCCGGCGGCGGAGACCTGCGCGCGCACAAGCACGCGGCCGTTCCAGCCGTTGCGTCGGGCCATCTCGGGATAATGCGGAGGACGGTTGCGGGGCGCATCGGGCCGGGCTTTGCGCACGACCCCGGACGCTCCGCCGGGAATACCGCCGCGGGAATTTTTCGCGGATGGGGCCGCCGCGGCTGTGCTTGGCGAAACGGCCTGGGGTTTGGACGGGGAGGAAACGGGCCGGGGTGCGGCCTTCGGCAAGGGCATTGTCTGGGAAACGGCGGGTTGGGCAGGCGGCGGTGGCGTGAGGAGGGGCTCTGGTTCCGGCGGGACTTCCGGCCGGGCCGGGGGAGGTTCCGGCGGCGCGGATGACGGTTCGGGAGCGAGGGCTTCCCGCGGACGGGCCGCGACGAGTTCCACCTCGACCGGCGCGGTTTTTCGCGCGGCGGCCGGCGGGCGGGCGGGCAAGGCGGTGAGGAGGACGACATGCACGCCGACGGCCACGAGAAAAGCGGCCAGATACCAGCGGCCCGGACGGTCGGGATTCATCGCGGGGGCGTGGTGGTTTCGATGGCGATTTTGACGATGCCGAGACGGCGCGCCTCGTCGAGGACCGCGATGGCCAGTCCGAACTCGGCTTTGGCGTCGCCGTTGACGAAGACCCGCGGTTCCGCGCTGGCGGCCTTGAGGGCCTGCAGCCGGGTGCTGAGTTGCTCGCGGGTGACCGCTTCCTTGTTGAAAAACAGGGTGCCATCGGCCGTGAGGGTGATGGTGGCCGGGTCGGTGCGTTCCTGCGGTTCGCTGGTCGTGGCAGATGGAAGGTTCACCGCGATGCCCTGGTTTTTCACCATGGAGAGGGAGACCATGACGAAGGTCGCCAGCAGGAAAAAAATGATGTCGATGAGCGGGACGATCTCGAGGCGTGCTTTGCGACCGGCGCGGGGTGGGGGAATGTTCATGACCGCAACTCCGCCGCTGCGGTCGGTCGGGCCAGGTGCAGTTCGACGTGAGATGCCGCGTCCTGGATCTGGAGCCGCGCTTCTTCGAGGCGGCCATTGAGGTAGTTGAAGGGGATGAGCGCCACGATGGCGATGCCCAGGCCGAAGGCCGTGGCGATGAGCGCCTCGGCAATACCGCCGGTGATGGCGGCGGGTGCCCCCAATTCATCGGCCCCGAGCAGACCAAACGAACGAATCATTCCCGTGACGGTGCCGAGCAGTCCGAGCAGCGGCGCCAGGGTGATGATGGTGTCGAGGATGCCGATGCCGCGATTGAAGCGGGCGAGTTCGCGGTTGGCCGCACGCAGGAGGGCGTCGGAAACCGACTTGTCCCGATGCGCCAGCCCATAGGTCAGCGTCCGCACCACAAAGTCGGACGAACCCTCGCCGATCTGGACCGCCCGGTCGGCTTCGCCGCGTTCCACCGCTCCCAGCACGGCGGCCAGCGTTTCGGGCGTGCGACGGAAGCGTTCCCGCGTGATAAAAATCAGCCGCTCGATGACCACCGTCAGCGCGACCAGCGAAGTGAAGAGCAACGGCCACATGATCGGGCCGCCTTTGATAAAGAGTTGGAGCATCATGGTGTGCGGATACAGAAAAAGTTAACGCGGCCGGGACTCGGCTGACGCCGCCGACAGTTGGCCATCAGGCATTATGAGATTCAATCTCAAAGTTCTTGATCTCTGAGAATGATTCTCATTATACATCGGCCATGATTTTGCGTCCTTCCGCTTTTCCCTTGATTCCTTTCGCTTTGGCGGCGGCCCTGACGTCCAGTTCCCTTCGCGGCCAGGAGGCTCCGGCCGGTTCTGTGGAGGTGCTGGACGAGGTCGTGGTGGAGGCCGATTACGACACGCAGGTGGATGGTCCGTTTTTGCCCGATGTCGAAGGCACCCGCATCAACGCGGGGAAAAAAACCTCCAACATCCGCCTGAATGATCTGCCCGAGATCAGCAACGGAAACTACCGCCAGGTCATCGCCAAAACCCCGGGCCTGATCCTGGCCGAGGAATCCACCCCGCTGGTCAGTATCGGCTACCGCGGGTTCGATCCCCACCGCATGCAGTCTCTGCAGGTGTTGGAGGATGGCGTGCCCATTCACGCGGACATGATCGGCTATCCCGAGGCGTATTACGTCCCGCCCTTCGACGCTGTCGAGCGCATTGAGTTCATCCGCGGCGGCGCGGCGCTGATGTATGGCCCGCAGCCCGGCGGCGCCATCAACTTCGTCATGAAAAAACCGCCGCTCGACACCAAGCTGGCCGTCGAATCCCTGAACATCGTCGGCAGCTTCGACTACTATTCCAATTTTTCCTCCTTTGGCGGCACGGTGGACCGGTTTGGCTATTACGGCTGGTATAACCATCGCCAGACCGACGGATTCCGCGAGGCCAACAGCGATTACTTTCTCAATGCCTGGGGCGGCACCTTCGCCCTCGATGCCACCGGACCCCGCCGCTGGTATCTCAATCTCACCGCTTACGATGAAACCCACGGCGAACCCGGTGGCCTCACCCTCAGCGACGGGCCCAACGCGGTGAACTACTCCGAAAACCGCAACGCCACTTCGCGGTTTTTCGACCGCATGCGCATCAGCCGCTACGCCGTGGCTCTCATCCACGAATGGGATGTTTCGGAGACCACGCTGGTCACCTTTCGCACCTGGTGGGATGCCTATCAGCGTTACAGCCGCCGCCAGCGCGGGGGTGGATTTGGCACGTTGCCGACCGGTCCGGCCGCGCAGACCAATCAGATCGAAAATCAACGCTTCTACAGTTTCGGAGCCGAGCCGCGCATCCGCCACGATTGGGAATGGCTCGACAACACCCACACCCTCACCGGCGGCATGATGCTCTACAACACCTACTCGCCCCGCCTCGATATGCAGGGCGACAGCCCGGTGGCGACCAGCGGTGATGTCCGCAACCAGAGCAATCGCTACTCGTGGTATTTTTCGATGTTCGCCGAAAACCGTTTCCAGTTCGGCAAGCTTTCCCTCACGCCGGGTTTCCGCCTGGAAAACATCTGGCAGAGCGTGCAGGAGAAAATCAACGTCGCCAAGGGCACGGCCAATCAGTCGCTGGTCAACGAGACGGTTTACAATTTTGTCCCGCTTTTCGGCCTCGGTCTCGAATACGCCTTCACGCCCGAAATCGCCGCCTACGCCAATGTCTCCCAAGCCTACCGTCCGCCCATCTTCACCCAGGCCGTCCCGACCTCGCCCAACACCGTGGTCGCCGGCAATCTCAACGAAAGTTTTGTCTGGAATTACGAAGTCGGTTTCCGCGGCAATCCCAAGACCTGGCTCACCTGGGACACCAGCTTTTTCATGATTGATAACTCCGACCAGATCGGAACCCGCACGGCCGACAATGGCAACCTCACCGTCATCGAAAACGCCGGACGCTCGTTCGTCTACGGCTGGGACCTCTCGACCGAGGTGGACCTGGTCGGACTGGCTGATCATTTTTTTAATCCGGGAAAACCCACCCCCGCCGCCGCCGACAAAGCCGGAAAAAACCTGGTCGATCCCGTGCCGGTGCACCGCAGTTGGGTGGACACCTATGGATCGCTCAGCGTGTATTCCGCCCTCACCCTCTCGCAGGGCGAGTTTCTCAGCGGCCCGAACACCGGCAAAACCCCGCAATACCTGCCCGACTATTCCTACCGCTTCGGACTGATCTACAATTGGCGCGACATCGTGAAGGTCGCCTTCATGGGCAACTTCGTCGGCTCCAGTTTTGCCGACGACACCAATACCGCCTCGCGGTTTATTCCGGCTTATGATGTGTGGGACCTGACCGTCGAGGCCAAGGTCTACCGCGATTACGTCACCGTGGTCGGCGGGGTGAACAACCTCTTCGACCGCGACTACTACGCCCGCATCCGCTCGGATGGCATCGATCCCGCCATGCCGCGCAATTGGTACGCCGGCATCAAGGTGAAATTCTAACCCGCCTTCCTTGACAAGGCCGATCCCGGTCGAAATCGTTCCCATTCTATGCGCCCTCTCCTTTCCCTCGCGGTCTGTCTGCTTTTCGTCCTCCCTGCCCGCGCGGCGGACGACAAAATCGTGGTCGCTCTCAAGCCCGACAAGGATCCCGAGAAGATGCTGAGCGAGCGCACGGTGCTAGCGGATTTTCTTTCGAAGAAACTCGGACAACCCGTGGAAGTGATTGTGCCGCTTTCCTCGGCCGTCATCATCGAGGGGCTGGCCAATGGGACGATTGATCTCGGTTACCTTAGCGCCACCGACATGCTCAATGCGCGTAAAGCCAAGGCGGGTTCGCTCCTCCTCGCTGGCGAGATTGATGGCAAAACCTCCTACACCAGCTACTGGGTGACGCTGAAAGAAAAACCCTACAAGGACATCACCGAACTCAAGGGCCGCCCGGTCGCCTTTGCCAGCCGCACCAGCACTTCCGGGTATTTGATTCCCATGCGCGACCTCAGCCAGCGCGGGCTTCTCTCCGGCAGCGGCGACGCGGAAAGTTTCTTCGGCAAAGGCAACGTGATCTTCGGCACCGGCTACGTTTCGGCCATCGAACGGGTTTTTGCCGGCGAAGCCGAGGCCGCCGCCGTGAGCTACTACGTGCTCGATCAGGACAAATATCTCAACGCCGAACAACGCGCCAAACTCCGCGTCCTGCAATCCCAGGGCCCCGTGCCCACCCATGTTATCGCCGTGGCCGCCGCCTTGCCGGAGGATCGCAAGGCCGCGCTCAAAGCCGCCCTGCTCTCGCTCAACGATCCCGCCAGCACCACGCTGCGCGATCAGCTTTTCACCTCCAAGCTGGTCGAAACCGACGAAGCCGCCCACCTCGCGCCAGTCGTGGAGGCGCTCAAGGTCGTCGGCGCGGAAAAGCCCTGACCGCCGGCATGCCCGATGTCCCGCAGATCGCGGTTCGCTCGCTGGAAGTGGCGCGGGAGAAACGCTCTTTGGTGCGAAACCTTGAACTCGCCATCCCGCGCGGACATTTCCTCGTCATCGCCGGTCCCTCCGGGGCGGGAAAAACCAGTTTGCTTTCCTGCCTGGCCGGCTTGATCGAACCCCGCCACGGCGAAATTTCCTACGAGGGCCGCCACGCCCCGGCGGATTATCGCGCCCGGCTGGGTCTGGTTTTCCAGCACCTGCTGCTCACCCCCAATGCCACGGCGGAAACCAACGCGCTTTGCGGATTGCTGGGCGGGTTGCCCTGGTGGCGGACGCTGGGGGGATTTTGTCGTGCAGACAAATCCCGCGCTCAAGGCATCCTGGAAAAACTGGAGCTGGCATCTTACGCGCAAACCCCCGTGCGCCGCATCTCCGGCGGCGAACGCCAGCGCGTGGCCATCGCGCGGGCCCTGATGGCGTCCCCGCAAGTCATCCTGGCCGACGAACCCGTTGCGCACCTCGATCCCCCGCTGGCCCGCACCGTGCTGGATTTGCTCCGGCAGCAGGCCCGCCAGACCGGCTGCGCGGTTGTTTGTGTGCTGCACGACGAAGCTCTCACGGCGGAATTCGCCGACTCCGTTCTCTCGCTGCGCAAAGATGAACCGGAGGCCTGGAGTCTGAAAACGCCATGAAGCCCCCGCGTCTCAACGCCTTTCGCATCACCGCGGTGATCTTTGCCCTCGCGGTGATTTTTTCCCTGCCCGCCTTGCGCGGTTCGGGCCGCACGCTCGATCACGGGGCCAACTTGCGGCGCTTCCTGGCGCGGTTCTGGCCGCCGGATTTTTCCATTCTGCCCGACATCCTGCCCGCCCTGGGCGAGACCATCCAAATCGCCGTCCTGGCCACGCTCGCCGCCGGCCTTGTGTCCTTGGTCGTGGCCATCGCCGCCGCGCGCAACATCGCGCCCGCACCCGTCGTTCTGATCGCCCGCTTCGGACTCAATGTCATTCGTTCGATCCCCAGCCTCATCTGGGCCCTGCTCGCCGTGGCCGCCTTTGGGGCCAACTCGCTCGCCGGTGTGACCGGACTGGCCTTTTACTCCATCGGCTATCTGGGAAAATTCTTCAGTGATGCCTTCGAGTCGGTCGAGTCCGGGGTCTCCGACGCCCTGCGCGCCTCGGGGGCGGATGCCATCCAGGGGTTTCAATACGGCATCTGGCCGCACGCGCGTCCGCTGATCTGGAGTCACACCCTTTGGATGCTGGAATACAACATCCGCTCCGCCGCCATCATCGGCTATGTGGGCGCGGGCGGCATCGGCACCTGGCTGCACACCTATCAGGAATATTATCAGTGGGACAAATTCGCCGCCGTCCTCTGCTGCATCCTCGTGCTTGTGCTCATCCTCGACTTCGCCGGCGAACGCATCCGCCGGCAGTTTGCCGCCGGATAATGGGATCGCGCTTTCTTCTCTGTCTCCGGCGGTATATCACCATGTCTCCCGCCGAGCTTTGGCGCTGAATCCCGATGCTTACCTCCGAAACCAAACGCCGCATTGACGCCTGCCGCGACGTCCTCGTCGGCAAACTCCCGCAGCCGTCCAACCAGGTCGAACTCATCACCCTCGCGTTGATTTACAAATTCATGGACGACCTCGACGAGGAATCCGTGAAGCTTGGCGGCAAACGCAGCTTCTTCACCGGCGAGCTGGCGAAATACCGCTGGCGCAATCTCCTCCCGCAGACCGTCTCCGCCGACGAACGCGTCACCCTCTTTTCCGAGGGCGTCGAAGCTCTCGGCCACGCCAAGAAAGCTGCGCACCTGCCCGGCCTGTTCCGCGACATCTTCCGCAACGCCTTCCTGAAATTCCGCGACGGGCGCATCCTCACCATGTTCCTCACCGAGGTGAACGGCTTCGCGTATTCACACAGCGAGGAACTCGGCAACGCCTTTGAATACCTCCTGAAAGCATCGGGCGCGCAGGGCGAGAACGGTCAGTTCCGCACCCCGCGCCACATCATTGATTTCATCGTCGCCTGCCTCGACCCGCAGCCCGGCGACAAAATCCTCGACCCCGCGTGCGGCACGGGCGGATTCCTCGTCTCCGCCTACCGGCACATCCTCGCGCACAGCACCTCGCCCGGCTCGACCATGCCCGGCGACAAACTCACCCATGCCCAGCGCCAAAAGGTTTATGGCAACCTCGCCGGCTACGACGTGGACGACCAGATGGTGAAGCTCAGCAAGGTAAACCTCTTCCTCCACGGCTTTCCCGACCCCGCCATCCACATCTACGACACCCTGAGCAACGACGCCCGCTGGCACGAGAAAGCCGACCTCATCCTCGCCAACCCGCCGTTCATGACCCCGAAAGGCGGCGTCACCCCGCACACGCGTTTTGGCGTCTCAAGCCGCAAGGCTGAAGTTTTGTTTCTGGACTACATTCTTGAGCATCTGAATGCGAACGGACGAGCCGGTGTAATTGTTCCTGAAGGAATCATGTTCGTTGAGCAAGGCGCTCAGTCGAAACTTCGGAGAATGCTCGTGGATGATGACATGTTGTTGGCCGACATCACGCTGCCGCACGGAATGTTTAAGCCCTACGCCAGCGTAAAGACGCACATCTTGCTCGTGGACAAAACGCTCGCGCGGCAAGCGCGCGAAGTCTTGTTTGTTGAAATCGAGAACGATGGTTTCACGCAAAGCGATACCCGCTTGCTGGTCGAAGGTGACGAGCTTCCCGGCGCACTCGATGCGGTGAAAAGTTTCATCCAAGCGGTTCGCGAACAGAAACCGTGGAAGCGACGCAAGAAGGGAGTGATGGCGTTCACTGTTTCCAAAAAAGCTATCAAGCAAGATGCAGAGCGAAACCTGCTTGGTCGCTGGTATGACCTGCCGAACCGAATCACGCATCGGGCAGACGTTCCGCTGCGGAAACTTGGCGACATCTGTGACGTGAAGGACGGACGCTCGCCGAATATGGCAACGCCTCCGGGCGACCACGTTCTCGTTGTTCCCGCTGAGGAACGAAAAACATCCGATCATTGGGACTTCGATGGCAATGCCGTTTGCATTCCGCTTGTTTCGTCGGCTGGGCACGGGAAGGCTGACGTGAAACGCCTCCACTATCAGGAAGGAAAATTCGCGCTGGCTACGACCATGTGCGCGCTGTTCTCCAAGGATGAGGAGGAAGTGATTCCGCGCTATTTGTTCATCCTGCTGAGTCGTCTGCGGTATCGGTTGCTCGTGCCGTTGATGTGCGGTGCAACGAATGTGACGATGAGCAGTTCCCAACTTCTCAACCTCGTGATTCCCGTTCCGAAGCCGGAAGTTCAAAAGGAAATCATCGAGATTCACCTCGCAGAGGAACACGCCGCTCAGATTGAGGAAATAGCCCTGAGCCTGAAACGGTGTTCGACGAATCCAGAGTTTCTGCGGTTGGCGGAGAACGTGTTCGAGTCGGCAGAGTCACTCTTGAAATGCGCCGCGGAGAAAACGCACATTGATTCCATTCTCGTGCCGGAGGAGGACACCAAATGAACACAATGAAACGTGCGGCAATAATGGGCCGCGCCGTTGGCGCTTGTGCGTGTTTTGCATCATTCGTGGGGCGTTGCCCCACGCTGGTATTGAACGGGCCGTTGGCCCTGCGTTTCAGCGCCAACGGCGCGCCTCCATCCCAGCCTGGGGCAACGCCCCAGGTTACGCATCGCAAACAGACAAAGGGCTGAAAGCCCGCCCTATCGCCATGCCACAATCATTGAGCCTCGTCATCGTCCACGTCATCTTCAGCACCAAGGAACGCCGCCCTTTTCTCGACCCGGACACGCGCCCGAAACTCCACGCGTATCTCGCCACGGTCGCGCGCAACGCGGATTGCGAGGCATATCGCGTCGGCGGCGTGGCGGACCATGTTCATCTCGCGATCCGATTGTCGCGCACCATCACCATCGCGGATTTGGTGGAGACGTTGAAAACGTCGTCGTCGAAATGGGCGAAGACGCAATCGCCCGCCCTCGCTGACTTCTCGTGGCAACGAGGCTACGGGTGTTTTTCCGTCGGCCCGGCGGATTTGGATTCTCTGCGCGCCTACATTGACGGGCAGGAGGAGCATCACAAGACGCGGACGTTTCAGGACGAGTTTCGGATGTTCCTGAAAAAATACGGCGTGGAATACGACGAGGCTTATGTCTGGGATTGAACGATGGGACGGGCTTTCAGCCCTGATGATTTTGTTTGAACGACGACCTGAGGCGTTGCCCCAGGCTGGAATAGCGGCGGGCCTTTGGCCCTCAACTCGGCGCGGCATCGAAATCCCCCTGCCGCCCCTGACGGAGCAGCGTCGTCTCGTGGCGGAGCTGGACGCGGAGGCGGCGCAGATGGATTCGGTGCGTGCGCTGCTCCCCCGCTTCGAGGCCAAAATCCAACGCGTCCTCGACCGCGTGTGGGGGAATGGCATAGCGGCGGGCGCGTAGCCACTCAATGGGTTCACGCTTCAAACTATTCTTCCCTGTTGGAGGGCGCTGCTTCGTCAGCGCCCATTAATCCTCAGTGAGGCGATGAAGCGCTTCCCTTCAGAGCAGAACCGCTCATCTTCTGTTTTCGATGCGTGAGCTCTGGGCTCACTGCACCGGCTTGACGCATGTGGTAATATTTTACCACACTCAAAGAAATCAAGAATATGTTCAACGAAACCGTGAAATCCCTTCGACTGGAAAAGCGTCTGACCCTCCGCGACTTTTGCGAGCAGGTCGGGATCGATGCAAGCAACTGGAGCAAGGTGGAGCGGGGCGTGAATCCGCCGCCCGGCGACGTGGGCGTCCTGGAACGGCTGGCGGATTTCTTCGGTTTGACCGGGGCAAAGAAACTTGCCTTCATGGACGAGGCGGCGCTGCAACGCCGCGAAATCCCGCCCGATGTGGCGGACAACGAGATCCTTCAGCGCGCGCTACCCGCCTTTTTCCGCGCCGCACGCGGCCATGAACTCACCGAAGCCGAGCTGAAGAACCTCGCGACAGACATCCAAAAACTCCACACCGCCGACAAGCCCCGCCGCTGAATCCATGGAGCATGTCTGGAAAAAGATTGCGGAGTTGCGCGCCCACTATGAATTGCTGCGCGAAGACCGGACGCCGCTGGATGTGTTTACCTTTCTGGAAGTGGATCTCGGCCTTGATCCGATTCCCTTCGACGACTTGACGGCGAAGTATCGGGTGGAGGCGGCGATCACTGCGGACTTCACGGGGCTGTATCTTGACGCGGAACAATATGCGCTGATGGAGCGCGGGCCGGAATGGAAATTGAACCGGCTGCGTTTCACGGTGGCGCATGAACTGGCCCACTTTTTCCTCCATCGGGACATTCCCCAGGCCGGTCATTTCTCCTCCCTTCCGGACTTTGCACGATGGACTGAGACCTATGGCGGAAAAAAATACACGATTGAGCAGGAGGCGAACGAGTTTTCCGGGCGGTTGCTGGTCCCGGAGACACGCCTGCGGGCCTTGTTCGATGAATTTGCCATCGAGGCAGAAAGGTTTGTTCCCAATTTCATGGAGACCATCGCACTCCGGGACAAGTTTGCGGAACGGGCGGCACCACGATTCGGAGTCAATGCCCAAGTGATCGCGATCCGCTTGGATCGGGATGGCATTTGGCCGGCGCGCTGAGCAGAATGGGCTTGTGAGAACGATCTTTTTCATGAGCGAACGATTCGGTGCTTTTCCATGGGATGGGGAACTGGCTTGCGCCTTCCGATTCACTGAAGTCGAACCCGCCTTGGCGCAGGGCCGCGAAGTCACGTTCGATTTCCGAGGCGTTACGAACATGACCAGTTCGTTTTGCAATGCTCTGGTGGCGACTCTTGTGGCACACCACATCGAGGATTTTGCCCGGAGAATTCGTTTTGCAAATTGCGATCCACTCATCCGTCAGATGATCCTCGGGGCCATTGCGCTCGGCCGTCGCGAGGCGAAGGAATTCGCCTGACTTTCTTACCTGCCTCCGGCAGGAGGCGTTGGGTTCGTTGATTTACAAAGGCGATAGGTCGGCGAATCTGGGTTCACATCGCTGATCACCGTTCTTCGATATTCAGCCAGACCACGCTTCCATGCTTTGGTCGGGGGTTTGGGAGGCGAGGTCAGGGCCTCCACCAAACGCTCAGATTCCTCGCGCGTGAGGCAGATGGGAGACTTGGGAGTGTCGGAAAATAGCATAAGTGGCAGGGCGGAGGCCTCAATGAGCAAAGGTTTGCGGCTCGCACGAGAAAATGCAATCCTGCGGCTTAATGCCCTCCGAAGCCCAGGCCCGCATCACGATCAACAAGCTGCTGGAGGAGGCGGGCTGGCGGTTCCTCCCCGATGCGCAGGGGCGCAAAGAAAACATCGTGTGCGAGCACCGCGTCAGCGGGAAGACGTTTGCCCCCAACGCGGACTTGGGCCGGGACTTCGAGAAAGCACCGGACGGGTTTGTAGATTACGTGCTGCTGAACACCGACGGACGGGCGGTGGCGGTGGTGGAGGCAAAGAAGGAGGGAATTGATCCCCTGACGGCCAAGGAACAGGCCCGCAGCTATGCGGAGGGTCTGGGTGCCGCCCATATCTTCCTGAGCAACGGGCTAGTGCATTACTATTGGAATCTCCGGCAGGGCAATCCGGTGAAGGTGTCGCGTTTTCTGCCGCTGGAGCAACTCGGTCAAGCGGCGGAATGGCGGCCCGACGCCGCCCGGCTCGCCGCCGTGACGGTGGATGAGAATTATATTGCCGTCTCGCAGGATGCGGCCTGGCAGTCGTATGCGCCCGCCGAACGCGCGGAAGTGATGGTGAACAAGAAGATTCGCCTGCTGCGCGACTACCAAGTGGAAGCCGTTCGTGCGCTGCAAGCCAAGGCCGCACCTTCCCGGCATCGGTTTCTTTTCGAGATGGCCACCGGCACGGGCAAGACGTTGCTGAGCGCGGCCATCGCCAAATTGTATCTGCGCACGGAAAACGCGACGCGGATTTTGTTTCTGGTGGATCGGCTGGAATTGGAAAATCAGGCGTGGAGGAATTTTAACGCCTACCTCGCCAATGACGGGATCAGCACGGTCATCTACAAACAGAAGCGCCGTGATTGGATGCAGGCGCAGGTGGTGGTGACGACGATTCAGAGTCTGGCTGCGCGCAACCGCTTCCTGCATGAATTTGCGCCCACGGATTTCCAGCTCATCATCAGCGATGAAGCCCATCGCACCATCAGCGGGAACAACCGGGCCATCTTCGAGTATTTCGTCGGCGCAAAGCTTGGTCTCACCGCCACGCCCCGCGATTATCTCAAGGGTTTGGACGAGAGCGACCGGCAGAACGACCCGCGCGAATACGAGAGGCGGCTCTTGCTCGACACCTATCGCACCTTCGGCGGCGACGAGGGCAGGCCCACCTTCCGGTACACTTTGCTCAACGCGGTTCAGCACATCCCGCCCTATCTTTGCAATCCCGTAACACTCGACGCTCGCACGGACATCACCACCCAGATGCTTTCGGATGAAGGCTACGCAGTGGCGCTTCCGCCTGATGAAGACGGACAGGAAACCGAAGTCACCTTCGGCAAGCGCGACTACGAGCGGAAGTTTTTCTCAAATGAAACCAACCTGAGCTTGATCAATTGCTTCTTCGACAACGCCAAGCGCGACCCCATCACGGGCGAACCCGGCAAGACCATCATGTTTGCCGTCAGCCGCAAGCACGCGACCAAGCTGGTGACGTTGCTCAACGAGGAAGCGACCCGCCGCTGGCCGAAGGAATACGCCGCCGGTTCGACATTCGCCGTGCAGGTCACGTCAGACATCCCCGGCGCACAGCAGATGACGATGGATTTCGCCAACAACAATCTCAACGGCAAATCCAAGTGGAAGGCGGCGGAGTTTCCTGATTACGACACGAGCCGCACCCGCGTCTGCGTGACCGTGGGCATGATGACGACCGGTTATGATTGCGAAGATGTGTTGAATGTCGTGCTGGCTCGCCCGATTTTTTCTCCGACAGACTTCATCCAGATCAAGGGCCGCGGCACGAGGTTGTTCACCTTCAAGCATGGGGAAGGCGACGATCAGCGCTCGGCGGAGAAGGAAGGATTCGCCCTTTTTGACTTCTTCGCCAACTGCGAATTCTTTGAGGAGGATTTCGACTACGATCAAAAGCTCACCCTGCCGAAAGGCCCGCCCGGGGAAGGCGGTGGCGGTGGCGGCGGCGGTGGCGGTGGCGGCGGCGGGGGAAGCGCAGAAGAGTTCACCAACACGTCGCCTGATCCGATGACCAGCGTTACCCACGACGAGGTTGGGCTTTTCGGGATGCGGATTGACCGCGAGATGTTTCGTGAGCGTTTCGCCCAGCAGGCGGGAGAAGCAGTAGCGACTGACACCCTCCTACGGGATGCGTTCGATAGCGAGGATTGGCCGGCGGTCGAGGAGCGGGTCCGGCGTCTCCTTTTCGAAAAGCCAGCAGAATTCTGGAACCTGCCCAAGCTACAGGAGCTCTACAAAACCGATCGTCTGCCAAGTTTGCGCGAAATTCTCGCCTGTGTCTTCGGCCTGATTCCCACGATTCCGCAGCGCAGCCAACTGGCCGATGAAGCCTTCGAGCGGTTCCTTGCGACCCAGGAGACAGACGCCACCCGCAGCCGGGAATTAAAGACGATTTTCATCGCATTTCTCCTCGACCCGCCAAGCCGCCTGCTGCTTGAAACCGGAAAATTCGCGGAACTCCGCGCCAGGGATGCCAGTCTGCACGGAGCACTCTTGCGGCTGAACCAACCAGAGCGGGATGCGCTGATCGGCTATCTGCAATCGCAAGTGCCGCTTAAGGAGTTTGAGCGGGTGGCGTAAATCAATCCTTCCCGCCGAAAAACTGGCGAATAATTTCCTCGATGGGCGGCTCCGTCACGGTGAGGTCGGCCACCGGGGCGCGGTCCAGCAGGGCGCGGCACACGTCGGGCACTTTGGCTCGCGGTGCTTCGATACGGATTTCGGAGGGGGTTTGTTCGAGGATCGTGCCCAAGGCGCTGAAGTCGCCATCCACCGGGGCGGAAAATTTCGCCTCCACGATTTTGTTGGCGGAAAATTGCTCGACCACGCGATCCAGCGCGCCGTCGAACATCACTTTGCCATGATCAATCAACACCATGAGGTGGACCCGAAATTCGGACCAGTCGTTAAGCTTTAAAAAGCGATGGATTGCAGGAGTGGAAACCCACAACCTGAAAGACCATCAAGATGAAAGCTAAACGCAGAAGACACGACACGACATTCAAAGCCCGGGTGGCACTGGAAGCGCTCAAGGGGCAGAAAACCATCCAGCAGATCGCAACCGAGTATGAGGTGCATCCGGTCCAGGTCTCTGACTGGAAGAAAACGCTGCTGGAGAGGCTTCCCGAAGCCTTCGAGGGGAAAAGCGGGAGCCGGGGAGGAGGCGGGGATTTCGAGAGCGAGCGCAGCGAGCTGCATTCCAAGATCGGGGAACTGACGGTGAAACTGGATTTTGCGGTAAAAAAATCCAGACAGCTTGGCCTGTGAAAAGGGCCGGGCTGGTGGAAAAAGAACACCCGCAATTGAGCGCGAGAGAGCAGTGCAAAATCCTTGGGGTGGTGCGCTCGGCGTTGAGCTACAAGCCGGCGGGGGAGAGCGGGGAGGATTTGCGGGTCATGCGGGCCCTGGACGAGATCTACACGATGGATCCGAGCGTGGGAAGCCGCAGGCTGCCGGCGGTGCTTGATCGCGACTATGGGATCAAAGCCAACCGCAAGCGCGTCCAGAGGCTGCGGCGCAAGATGGGGATCGAGACGATCTGGTGCCGGCCCCGGCGCACGAGCGTCCCGGACAATGGGCGCCGGAAATATCCGTATCTGCTACGAGGGCGCGTCGTGGAATACGCTGACGAAGTGTGGTGTGCGGACATCACGTATTTCCCGATGCCGCGCGGGCACGCCTACCTTTGCGCGGTGATGGACTGGCATTCGCGCAAGGTGTTGGGCTGGGCCGTGAGTAACACGATGGACGCCGCATTGACAGAAAAGGCCCTGGCGGCGGCCGTGGCGCAATGTCTGGGCCTACCAGAGATCTTCAACACCGACCAGGGCAGCCAGTTCACCTCGCCGCAATGGACCGGAAGGATCGAGGGGCTGGGCATCGCCGTGAGCATGGACGGAAAGGGCCGCTGGATGGACAATGTCTTCATCGAGCGGCTCTGGAGGAGCTACAAATACGAGGATCTCTACCTCAAGGAATACGCCAGGCTCGGGGAACTCGAAGCAGGCATCAGGCAGTGGATGGAGCGCTACAACACCTGGCGGCCACATCAGAACCTCGACAACCAAACCCCGACGCAGGTGTATGCGAGCGACAGGAAGCCAGCCGCAGCACCGATCGAAAAAGCCGCATGAGAACCATCGCAGCAAACCTCCTCCCCCTTCGGCCATCCGATTATTTTGCTCTTCCGCTACAGGCCCGCGCGGGCCTCTGCGCTACGCTCCGAGGCCAGCCGGGCCTTGCGCTCCAGAGCAAAATAATCGGAGATCCCTTCCAATCGGAGGTTGATGCCTCCACGACCAACTCATAGGGTGCTCCTCACACCCGCATCTCATAGCTTATTTTAAGCTCCTGCTGGTTCGAAAACTGGGTCCACCTCACCACCCCCAAAAAACAGGAAAACGTAAGTGAGTTTTACTTGCTTCGATACCAGCCCGTAAAGGTTCTGACTTTTACGGGCTTTTTCTTTTGCAATTCGAATCACGGCACTATTCGCATTTGAGTGAAGTGGGCAGGTGATCGGCAATCGGCCTCAAATTACGTGACAATGCGTGACAAAATAACCGCCAAAACTGCCTTCAACTGCATTTTGTGCTGTCACGCACGAGAAGCCAGCAGGTCCTGTATTTATCAGCGTTTGCAGGCGATTTGCCGCTTGGGAGGAATGGCGAACGTTTTCAAACAAATTCGAACGTATTTCAAAGGTAGCGGCGGCTGACCGCACCAGCCGCCGCACTATCTGTACGCTCGGCCTGCGGCCTCGCTTATTTTCAGCGCGCGCGACTTTTGCGCTCGCTCCAAGCGAGCACATTATACTAAATTTTAGTATAATGATAAAGATCAAATCTATGGATAAAAACCTAAAATCTCTACAAACTATTACACCTATCCTGGCTAAATTAGTGGATGGAAACGATTTAACAATAGAAGAAGCTACAAAGCTCTTCCATGATGTTTTTGTATATGACACTGAAGCTTATCATCTTGCTGTTCTCATGGGAGCAATACATGCTAAAGGTGAAACTGCCGATGAATTATTTGGCTTTTACAAAGCTATAGATTCACTTGCCGAAAAACTGGATACCAAACTTAACCCTGAGAGAGTTATTGATTTATCTGGAACGGGAGGTGGAAGTTTTAAAAGTATAAATGTGAGTACTGCTGCCTCTTTTGTCGTTACAGCCGCAGGTTATACAGTTGCGAAGGAGGCTTTTTATGCTGTAACAGGACCGACTGGAAGTGCCGATATTTTTGCGGCATTTGGTGTTGATATAGCAAATCTTTCTAAAAAACAAGTTGAGGAAGCACTTACTGAGGTGGGAATATGCCCTATTTTTGTTGCTTACTTTAGCGCAAAACTTGCCAACAGAGCAAAAATATCAGGAAAAATATTTAGAGAAAGACAGATTCATGTACGCTCTCCGTTCCATTTGGTATCAAATGTCTATTCCCCACAACCTATGAACTATCGCGTGTATGGTTGTTATTCCGAAAGGTATCTTCAAACCCTTGCCGAGCTTTTTGTAAAGTTAGGTTTCAAAAAATCATTAACAATGTATGCGGAGATTGGCATGCCAGAATTTTCTAATGTGGGCAAAACGGTTGTCGTAGAACAGAGCGGAAAAAATATCAAAAAATATACACTTACGCCAAAAGATTTAGGCGTTAAGGAAGCCGAACTCGATGAAATAAGAACAGGCGGTAAAGAGCAGAACATTATAGATTTCGTAAGAATACTTAGCGGTAAAGAAACTGGACCAAAAGCTGATTTAGTAGCTATAAATGCAGGCGCAGCTCTATATGTTTTAGGAAATCTAAGCACAATAAAAGAAGGTGTTGAAAGAGCAAAGAAAATTTTAGTGACTGGAAAATCATATACCGTCTTAGAAAAATTGACCAGAAGGCTGGGATCTCAAGATGCATTAAAAATGTGGTTAGAGAAAATAGCTAAGTAATAAAAGTACTTTAAAATTTCTGCGTTTTTCTATGTTCCGCTTTCAGCGGAATGTTCGAGCCGACTTTTTGCGAGGCCGCAGGCCGAGGGAAACTTCGGGTCGGTGTGCATATTCTTGCACTTTTGTCCTCGATTTTTTCACTTCTCGATCTCCCTTCCGATGCAAGCTCAGGATCACATACGCCGCATTTCGCATCGCCAAGCGCTCGGCGATCCAGCTCTGACTCACCGTTGTTCTCGTCCTGATCTCTCGCCCCGCAAATTCAATCCGAACACTCCGCGCCATCCTTTTCTCCTTCTACCCAGAAACCAGAAATACTTCTCCAACAAATATGCAATAATATGCACCCTGACCCGAATGTCTGAACTTAAGGAAGTTTTGGGATGCAGCCCTTGCAGGGCAGATCGTTGTTTTTCCTCGAGATCCCTGGGTAGCTCCGCAACCCAGGGCTAGGGGATTGAGCCCCGTTGGGGCTTAAGTTCAGACATCCTGATCTCTGAGAAAAATGAGTTGGCACATTTTTTCTAAAAATCAGGCCAATTCGTAGATCAATTGCGCCCCGGTTTGAGGGTGGAAAAACGCGGATTTTGTGAGGTCGCTTAGCAGTGCTGAGATCGCCTTG
>CAMASH010000076.1 GCA_945860745.1 Chthoniobacter flavus
TGAATGGGTTGTGTTCCTCGCCCGATGCAACCCATTCAGGGTTGGTTCTATTCTCCTGTCGATACCCAAGGTAGCTCATTCTTCGCAACCTTGGGCTGTCGGATTGATCCCCTTCGGGGATTCCTGGAAGATTTTTGTCCTGCACCCTCACGCGTGGGGCCGTTCTCACTCTCATGGCCGGGGCCGGGCTGCTCGGTTACATCATCCGCGCGATTCTTCCCTAGGGATGGGCGGCTGCGAAAAGCGCGTCCCCCGCACGGGTTGGAACCTGCGGAAAGCCAGAGCAGGATAATTTTGAAATGAATATCCTCACAGGATTATTGCGGGGGGCTGTCGCCCGTGTGGAATCGAGTCCGGTCACGCAAGTGATCGTGGCGCTCGTCTTTGTCGCGGGCATGGTGGCCTGCGCGGCCAGCATCACCACCCGCACGCAGATCGCGGTGGCCTGCACGGCCATCGTCGCCTTTCTTGTTCTCAAGCGGTTTTACAACATCGAGACCGTCCGGGTGCTCTTTCTCATTATCGCGGCGTTCCTGTCCGTGGACTATTTTTATTGGCGGACATTCACCACGCTCGGCTTCAACGACCCCCTCAGCTTCACTTTCGCCATCCTGCTTTACCTGGCTGAGGTGTACGGATTCATTGTCTACATTCTCAGTATTTTCGTGAATATCGACCCGCTGGAGCGGCAGCCGGTGCCCCTGCCGGAGGATCAGGACCTGCTGCCGACGGTGGACGTGATGGTGCCGAGCTTCGACGAGGATCCCGAGTTGCTGGAGATCACGCTTCTCTCCGCCTTGCAGATGGACTATCCCCAGAAAAAATTCCAGGTTTACCTGCTCGACGACGGCGGCACCGACCAGCGCTGCAATGCGGATGACCCCGAGCGGGCCAACGTGGCGCGCAACCGCCGCAAGACCCTGACCGCCCTGTGCGAGCGATTGGGCGCGAATTACATCGCCCGCGCGAAGAATGTTCACGCCAAGGCCGGCAACATCAACAACGGCCTGGAGCACAGTTCGGGCGACTTGATTCTGGTCCTGGATGCCGACCACGCTCCCACCGCGGATTTTCTGCAGAACACCGTCGGTTGGTTCCTCAAGGATCCGAAGATGTTCCTCGTGCAAACGCCGCATTTCTTCGTCAATCCCGACCCCATCGAGAAGAATCTGCAGACGTTCTATCAGATGCCCGGGGAAAACGAGATGTTTTACCGGGTCATTCAGAAGGGCCTCGATTTCTGGAACTCGGCGTTCTTCTGCGGATCGGCCGCGGTGCTCCGGCGCAAATATCTGATGGAGATCGGGGGAATCTCCGGGGATACGATCACCGAGGACGCCGAAACCGCGCTGACCCTCCACGCCAGGGGTTACCACAGCGCCTACATCGGGCGTCCCATGATCTCCGGATTCTCCCCGGAAACGCTCGGGGGATTCATCGGCCAGCGCATCCGTTGGTCCCAGGGCATGATCCAGATTTTCCTGCTGAAGAACCCCCTGCTCATGCCTGGCCTGACCCTGCCGCAGCGCCTGTGCTACTTCAGCAGTTGTTTTTTCTGGTTTTTCGCCTACGCGCGGATCGCCTTCATGCTGGCTCCGCTGTGCTTCCTGTTTTTTGGATTGAAAATCTACAATGCCAATTTCGTGGATTTCGCCGCCTATGCGATCCCGCATCTTCTGGCGGTGTTTTTGGTTTCGGACTTCCTCTTCGGGCACGTGCGTTGGTCGTTCGTTTCCGAACTGTACGAGCTCATGCAGTCCATCCACACCCTTCCGGCCATTGGGAGAGTTTTCCTCAATCCGCGGGCTCCGGCCTTCAAGGTCACGGCCAAGGGCGAGACCCAGTCGCAGGATTTTATCAGTCCGCTGGCCAAGCCCTTTTATGTGCTGCTCCTGCTGAACACCACGGCGCTGGGGTTCGGGTTTTTCCGCGTTTTCGCCTACCCGGCCGACCGCTTTCCCACCACGGTCACGATGGCCTGGGCGGCCTTCAATGTTTTCATCCTTCTGGCCGCCATGGGCGCCTTGCTCGAGCGCCGGCAGCGCCGGGTCACCCCCCGCATGCCGGCGGAAACGCCGGTCAAGGTGCGCCTCGGGGAGAAGGCCTATGGGGGAACTCTCAAGGACGTCTCCATCAGCGGGGCCAGCATCGAAATCGACGCGGCGTTTGAATCCCTCTTTCACCCCGACACCCGGGCGGATTTTTCCATCCTTCAACCGGCCGTCCTGGCCGGCCAGCCCCTGAATTTTGTCGTCCGCAACAGCCGCGCCCAAGGCAGTTTGCTGAACCTCGGAGTCCAGTTTCAGCACAAGGATCTGGAGGAAATGAAGCGCAAGGTTTTGTTGGTGACCGGCAGCAGCGAGCGCTGGTTGGATTTCCAAGGCGCGCGCGAGCGCCGGCTCGGGGTCATGCGCAGTGCCTTCTTTCTCATGAGCTGCGGCATCCGTTTCTCCATCGAGCATTTCGCCCACCTGATGATCGAATCCAACGTCAAACAGCCAACCCCGGCCTCCCAAACCGGAGGCAAACCCGGTTAAAACTATGAAAACAGAGACCAACCCATCCAAGGAAGCCCGCAGCTTTGCGAGGTTCCGTCCGCTCGGCCTGGCCTGCAGCATCGTGACCTTGTTTCACGCGCTGTCAGCCGTGGCGCAGGTGCCGCCAAGCGCGGCACCTTACGTTCCCCCGCCTGCGCCGGTGGCGCCGGCGCCGGCCGCGTCCGTCCTCCCGCGCACCATGCCCACGGGTTTTGCCAAGGCCGGGCTGACTGACCGGAGCGCGCTGCGCGAGGAGTCGCTCAAATTGCCCCTGCGCAAACTCATCGGGCAGACGGATGGCATGCTGCTGCAGAACGCTTCAAGTTATTACACGGTCTTCGTTCCCCAAAGTGAGCGTTTTCAGGTGAAAAGCCTGACGATGCACCTCGAGTTCACCAACTCGATTGCCCTGCTGACCGAGCGCTCCGTCCTTCGGGTCGTGCTCAACGACATCATCATCGCCCAGTATTATCTGGACCGGAACCGGCCCTTCAGCGCGGTGGACATTGCGGTTCCGCTGAACCTCATGAAGACCGGTTTCAACCGGCTCCAGTTTGTCGTGGCCCAGCACTATACCTACAAATGCGAAGACCCGTCGGCGCCGGAACTTTATACAGAGATCAACCCCGACACGTCCTTCCTCGCCGCCACCGGAACCTGGCGGGAGATTCCCGAGCGGCTTTCCTATCTGCGCTGGTGGGTGGATGAGAAACTCTGGGCCCCCTATCAATTCAACATCTGCATGCCCTCGGCCAGCCAGATTTCCGATCTGCAACTGGCCTGGGGTTCCCTCGTGACGCAGGGCGTAGCCCTCGCCCTCAACAACGAGGCCTTCCGGGTCAACACGGCCACCGCCCTGCGCCCGGGAATGGACAACCTCGTGATCGGGACCATGACCGATCTGTCCGGCTTCCTGACCGCGACCGAGATCGGTGCCATTAACGGCAGCTTCCTGGCCATCAAGTCCCTGCCCGGCGATCCGGCTCATTGCATGATCATCATCAGCGGTCGCAACGAGCAGGAGGTGGGCCAGACGGCTCTGGCTTTCGGGCTGGTCAATTTCCCGCTCCCCGACTCGCAGTACGCGATCTTCAATGATCAAATCCGCCTGCCGGACAAACCGGCCTTCCTCCGCAATGCGCCGCTGGATGTTCCGGGCGTTTATAGCTTCCGCCAACTTGGCTTCGTCAGCCGCACGATCAAAGGCTGGCACACCGGCGGTTACACTTTGCCGATCTACATGCCCGGAGATATTTCCAAGGATGATCCCGGTAATGTCGAATTGCGGTTGCACTTTGCCTACGGCGCGATGATGAGAAAAGACTCGGTCTTCAACGTCTCCGTCAACCGGCAGTTCCAAACCGCCGTCCGTCTGAACGATCAGAATGGGGCCCTCCATGCCGACCACCGGGTCTATCTCCCGATGAAGGCCTTTCAACCCGGCTTGAACAATATCGAACTCGTTCCCGAGATGGTTCCGTATTTTTCCAACCAGTGCGAAATTCTTCAGGATCAAAATCTGCACTTCACTTTGTATGATGATTCCGACCTTGTCCTTCCGCACGCTCTGCGCAAGGCCCGCCTGCCGAGCTTCGGCGTGTTCTCCCAGACCACCTTTCCGTATTCGTCCTCGCCCGATGGATCCGAGACAGCCGTTTTCGTGACCGGCCGGGACACCGCCACGGTGTGTGCCGCCTGGACGGTCTTGGGCAAGATGGCCCAGATCTCCGGGGCGCTGCTCCATCGCGCCGAGTTCGGTTTCAAAATTCCCAAGAGCAAAAAGAGCCTTCTCGTGGTCGGGCCCCGCGATCAGGTTCCCGAGGAAATCGTTTCCAAAGCACCCGTCTCGCCCTTGCAGGTCGGCAAAATGCGCTACCTCGTGAGCACCAGCCCCAAACCGGAAAAACTGGCGGCCTCCCCGGTCGAGGAGTTCCTGGCCAAAATCCGCGGAGTTCCCTCCGACCGGACCGAACCCGAGCCGCCCAGCACGGCCCAGGTCACCCTGGCGGCCGATCTGGTCGAGGACACCGTGGCGGTTCAGTTTGAGTCCGCCGTCCACCGGGGTTATCCGGTCACGCTCTTCACCGCGGGCGACAGCACCCGGCTTCTGGCCGGCATGAATGCGGTGCAGGATCGCCGGATCTGGAACAATCTCGCCGGGGATCTGGCCGTCTGGAATTCCAACCCGGATTCCCTGTCCGTCTGCAAGGTGGGCCCGGACTTCATCTTCAAGAATTCCTCGCCGCTCGCGGCGGTCAGTTCCAACCTCGAGCGCCAGCCGTGGCTCTTTGCCATCATCCTGCTCCTGGTTCTCCTGGTGATCGGCTTTGCTGTCCGCGCCATTCTTCAGCGACGGGAAAGCAATAACGCGTCGTCCCAGGGCAACGAATGATGATTGCCCGGGGGGTGGTGATCGCGGTTCTTGCGATTGCCCTGCTGGCGGGATCCTTCCTGCTGATCAGGGATTGGCTTGACCCCTTCCACCTCCCGCGTGGCGACTGGCGGCTGTTCAAGCGAAATTTCGTCGCCCCGGACGGTCGGGTCGTCGACACCGGCAATGGAAACACCTCTCACAGTGAGGGACAGGGCTACGGTCTTCTCATTGCCGTGGCGTTTAACGATCGGACCACTTTTGACCGCATGTGGGCCTGGACGCAAAAAAATCTGCAAATCCGGCCGAAGGACAAGTTGCTGGCTTGGCGCTGGAAGCCGGATGAAAAAGGAGGCGGGGCCGTCCCCGATTCCAACAATGCCAGTGATGGCGATCTGTTGGTTGCCTGGGCCCTTTTTCGGGCTCATCAGCTCTGGGGCGACTACCGCCATCGCCAGGCTTCGCAGCAAATCCTGGCGGATTTGGCCAGGCGGGATGTCCTGAAAACCGGCCAAGGAACGCTTTTGCTGCCCGGCACCGAGGGTTTCGTCAAGGAGGAGGCCATGACATTGAACCCCTCCTATTATGTTTTTCCTGCCTTGGTGGCACTGGCCAATGCCTTTCCGGGAACTCCTTGGAAAGACGTGGAGAAATCCGGTTATGCCCTGATTGAAAAGGCCCGGTTTGGGTCCTGGCGTCTGACTCCGGACTGGGTGCTGGCCGGGGAACCGATGCGGATCTCCCCGGAATTTCCCCCGCTCTTCGGATACAATGCCGTCCGGATTCCGCTCTATTTAGGGTGGCACAACCCGCGCTCCCGCCTCATGCAACCGTTTGCGCGGTTCTGGAGGCAATTCAAGCCCCGCACCGTCGTTCCAGCCACGGTGAATTTGGAGACTGATGTGTTCGGGGCGGACCCCGCCCTGCCGGGGATGAGGGCCGTCGCGGTCTTCACCATGGCTTGCGCTGAAAATCAACACTTGACAGTGAGAGCCCTACCTGTGCTTAAGAAGGAGGAATCATATTTTTCCGCCAGCCTTAACCTCCTGACGAAAATCGCCATTCGTGAGTCTTTTGGACATAAATAATCAATCGGCTTTTATCCACCTTTGCACGTCCATGCATCAGGTTGCGCTGACTGGGCTTCGCCCGCTGCGCAAACTTGTGGTTTTTGGCTTGCTTGTCGTTGGCGGGATCTCATCCGTCAACGCCCAGCCCTTTTTCGGAGAGGAGCCGCCGCCCGATCTCACTGAGCCCACCCCGCAGCCCACGCCGCCTCTTTTCGTCCCCATCAAGCCAGGCCAGCCGGATCCCACGCCCGAACTCGCGCCCATCCCCGCGGCGACGCCCGCGATGTTTGTTCCATCGGACATTCCTCCTCCCGCGATTCAGGCTTCCGGCGAAACGGTCGATATTATTCCCGAGGCGGTCCCTCCTGTGGCGATTGCGACGCCCGTTCCGGTCCCGTCCACCCGCCTGACCCAGCCTGTCAGCACCACTCCGCCTTCCCTTCCGGTGCAGCAGGCCGCGCCGACATCGCTGCAGACGCAGTTAACCCTCTCTCCCGCCCGGCACCGGTTCCTCCTCGCAAACGGGCGGCCCCCGCGCCGCCACCCACCGCCGTGAGCCAGAATCAGATTAACAGTTGGGCTTCGCGCGCCACCGACAAACGGGATGCCAAGCTGGCGACCCAGATTGGTTGGGCGTATTTCAATCGCAATGAGTTTTCTTCCGCAGGGATCTGGTTCAATCAGGCCCTCGAATGGAATTCGCAATCCGGCGACGCGGCCTATGGACTGGCTCTGAGCAAATTCCGTGAGGGGGATCTCTCCTCGGCCGAGGCCATTGCCAACTACCGGGCCGGCAGTTATCCAAAGCTGAAGACTCTGCAGGGTGATATCTACTCCCGCCGGGGAACGGAGGCTTATGAGTCCCGCAATTACGCCCAGAGTCTGGAATACTTCACCAATGCCTCGAAATCGCGTTCCTTAAGCCGGAACGAAAGAATCATCGTCGCCTGGGATCTCTACTACCTGAAGCAATACGAGGCTTCCGCCCAGGCCTTCGAGAAACTCTACCGCGCTTCCGCCGACGACATCAGCGCCCAGGGCCTCTATGCCTCCCTGAGCAAGCTCCGCGCCTATGACAAGCTGGATACGCTGGCCAATCAGCTCGGCGGCCCGCTGAAGAAAGTTTACCTCACCTATGATGCCCGCCGGTATTACGAGGCGCATCTCTACAATGCTTCCGCCGATGCCGGGGGTACCCGCATCTATCCGATTCTGCAAAACATCAACAGCCCCAGTGTGGCGGGCGGAGTCCGTTTTCACTCCAAATCCGGTTCCGAGGGCGAGGGGCAGCTTCAGTCGGTGGCCATCCCCATTCAGGGCCAGATCTACCCGGCCAACAAGTTCATCCTCAGCGCGTATGCCTCCTATCTCTACCTGACCAGCGGGAGCCTGCCCGAGGGAGCTCAATTCGGCAAGGTGCCGGAGACTTTTCAGCGCTATTCCAACCCCACCAACACGAGGGAAAACCTTTTCGAGTTTGCCGTCCGGCTCGAATATCAGGACTGGCTGAGTTGGTACATCACCCTCGGCACGACGCCGCTGGGTGGACCGCTGGCCAGTTGGCCGGTCGGGAATGCCGGCCTGATCTGGCGGGACAACAAGGGCTACATCCAGGGAGAACTCTATTCCAAGTCGATCAAGGAGAGCATCACCTCGTATGTGGGCAGCGAGGATCCCTATACCGGTGACACCTGGGGCCGCGTCACGGAAACCGGCGTCAATCTTTCCGTTTTCCGCGGGCTTCCCGGCGACAACACCATTTTCCTGAAGGGCGGCATCGGCTCGGTCAACGGCACCAATGTTGAGGATAACATCCACGTCTATGGCACCATCGCCCTGGCCCACGTCTGGCGCCCCCAGGGCTACGAATACGTGACCCTCGGGGTCTCGGGGTCCGCCGAGGGTTTTGAAAACAACCAGAACCACTTTACCTACGGCAACGGTGGCTATTTCAGTCCGGAATATCTTATCCAGGGTCTGGTTCAGGCCCAATTTCTGACCGAGGAAGGCAAGAACTGGATCGCGGCAGGAAGTGTCGCTGCCGGGGTGCAGAACAACGAGCAGGCCGCCTCGCCCTTTTTCCCGTTGGATGATGACGGACGCAGCTTCGGTTCGCAAAATTCCACCACGCCCATCGGGTTGATTCAGGTGCAGGGCGCGTATCTCATCGACCCCAACTGGATGATCGGCGCGAGCTTCAGCTTTGCCGTGACGGCGGACTACAACGAGGGCTCGGCCAATCTCTGGCTGCGCTACTTCTTCGAACAGCGCCGGGGCTTGTTCCGCACCGATCTCCTCGGTTTCGACAACTATTAAGCCGGATTGCGTGGTTTAAATCCGGCCGCCGCCACCGGCCAAACGCCCCGGCTTCCCATCCCATGAAAACCTTCATCACCGACGATTTCCTTCTGCACGGCGCGACGGCGCGGACCCTTTACCATACGTTTGCCAGGGACCAGCCGATTTTCGACTACCATGGCCATCTTCCGCCTGCCCTGATTGCGTCCAATCACCAGTTCCGGAATCTCTTCGAGGTCTGGCTGGCCGGGGACCATTACAAATGGCGGGCCATGCGGTCGAACGGCGTGAAGGAAAAATTCTGCACCGGTGACGCGGACGACTACGAGAAATTCCTCGCCTACGCCCGCACCGTTCCCCAAACCCTGCGCAACCCGCTCTATCATTGGACGCATCTCGAATTGCTGCGCTATTTCGGCATCGACGATCTGTTGAACGAATCGACCGCGCCCGAGATCTGGCGGCGGGCCAACGAGCAACTGGCGCGCGACGACTTTCGCGTGCACGGCTTGCTGGAGCGTAGTCGCGTTGCGGTGGTCTGCACGACGGATGATCCCACCGACGACCTGGCCGCCCACCGGCAGATTCGCAACGAGGGCAAGTTGCGCACCCGGGTTTATCCCACCTTCCGCCCCGACAAGGCGCTGGGCGTTCACGAGCCGGAGTCCTTCAATGCCTGGGTCAAAAAACTGGAGGAAATCAGCGGGGAGGATTGCTCGAAACTCGGCGGCTTCCTGCAGGCTTTGGACAAGCGGCACGAAGCCTTTCACCAGATCGGGGGCCGCTTGTCCGATCACGGCTTGAACGTTTGCCCGGCTCGCTTTGCCCCGGAGAAACAGGCGCGCAAAATCTTCGCCGCCGTCCGGAAAGGCAAGGCGGCCAGTCCGAAAGAATGGGAGGCCTTCTCCGGATTTCTCATGATCTTCTTTGGCCATCTGGACGCCAAGCGCGGCTGGGTGAAACAACTGCACCTCGGGGCCCAGCGCAATAACAACACCCGTCTCGTCCAGGCTCTCGGGCCGGACACCGGCTTTGATTCCATCGGCGACTGGCCCCAGGCCGGCGCGGTGGCCCGCTATCTTGACGCGCTTGATTCCGACAGCAGCCTGCCCAAAACCATCATCTACAATCTCAATCCCGCCGACAATTACGTGATGGGAACCATGATCGGGAATTTTCAGGATGGTTCGGTGCCAGGCAAAATCCAGTTCGGCAGCGGATGGTGGTTTTTGGATCAGAAGGAGGGCATGGAATGGCAGATCAACGCCTTGTCCCATCTCGGGCTGCTCTCCCGCTTCGTCGGGATGTTGACGGATTCGCGCAGCTTCCTCTCCTTCCCGCGGCATGAATACTTCCGCCGCATCCTCTGCAACCTGATCGGCGGGGATGTGGAACGGGGCGAATTGCCTCACGATCTGGAATTGCTCGGCGGCATGGTCCGCGGCATTTGCCATGATAATGCCCTCGCCTATTTCGGGCTCGAAGCCGGCGCGGTCGTTTAGGACGTTCCCTCTTTATGAGTTTCAAAGCCGTTTTTTTTGATCTGGATGACACCTTGGTGGTGGACGAAGTGGTTTCGCGCGAGGCCCTGCTGGCCACGGCGCGGCGGGCCAGTGTGACCAAGGGAGCCGAGGCCGAGCGCTTTGTCCGCGATGCCACCCACCACGGCAAACGCCTGTGGCAGGCCGGACCCGCCCACCCGTATTGCCGGGCCATCGGGATCAGCGCTTTCGAGTGTTTGTGGGGAAAGTTCGAGGGAGAGACGGACGATTTGCGTCGGCTGCGGGAATGGGCTCTTCCCTTCCGCGCGCAGGTTTTTGATCATGCCTTGCGCGAGCAACTGATCGAAAGTCCGGACGGCGCGCAGGACCTCGCTGACACTTTCTCGCGGGAAAGAAGGCTGCGGCAGCGTCTCATGCCCGATGCCCGCGAGACTCTGACGCGGCTCTCGGCAAAATACCTGCTGGCCCTGCTGACCAATGGCGCCCCGGATTTGCAGCGGGAAAAAATTTCCGCCAGCGGACTGGCGGGGTTTTTTAAGGCGATTGCGGTCTCCGGCGAGCACGGCATGGGCAAACCGCGGGCGGAGATTTTCCACCGGCTCGCCTCCGAGGTGGGGGTCGCGCCCCATGAGGCCGCGATGGTGGGCAACAGCCTGGAACGCGATATCGCCGGGGCGGCCAACGCCGGCATCACCTCCGTTTGGATCAAGGTCGCGGGTTCCGAGGAGCATGCTGCGGTCGAGCCGGATGCCACCATTACCGGTCTCGCGGAACTGCCGGCCGTGCTGGAGCGCCTGGAAGGCTCGCGCCCCTGAAACAAAAACACGGCTTGACGTTTTCCGCCCATTCCGCCATGCACTGCGAGCTTTGTTTCCGCGGGATTTTGCGGGAAGCGGATGCCTGCCTAACATGAGATTTTACCGACCCTTTGCAACCTTGCTGTCCCTGGCGATGATCGTCGCTGTTTCCCGCCTGCCCGCCCAGGTGGGTTCCGGCCCGATCGTCAAGGATATCGTGGTGGAATATGTCGGTCCCCCGGCCATCGCCAAGGAGCGCGTGCTGGACAACCTCGCCACCAAGGTGGGCGAGCCCTACAGCGAACGCGCGGCCGAGGCGGACATCCGCGCTCTCTATTCCACCGGCGGTGTGGCCAATGTCCGCATCTTTGCCGAACCCATGGGCGACGGCGTCAAGGTCACCGTGCTTTTGCAGGGTCGTCCGGTCATTCAGGAAATCCTGATCGAGGGAGCGGAACAGATCGGCATGAACCGCGTGCGCAAGGAGATCGGCTCCAAGGTCGGCGATGTCCTGAGCGAGGAAAAGCTGGAAGACGACCGCCAGAAAATCCTCAAGATTTACGAGGATCGCTATTTCTCCGATGTGGACGTGCAGTACAGCGTGCAGGAAATCCCGGGCAGCACCCCCGTGCGGGTGATTTTTCAGGTGACGGAGGGGCCCAAGCTCGTGGTCCGTCGCATCAACTTCCTCGGCAACGAAAGCATCCTTCCCCGCGACATCCTCAAGGTGATGAAAACCCGCACCTGGAACCTCCTGTCGTTTTTCAACAAAAGCGGACGCCTCCAGCCCGCCCAGGTCGAGGAGGACAAGGCCGCCATTCGCACGCTCTACCAGAACCGCGGCTTTGCCGATGTCGAGATCACCGACTTCCAGACGACGCCCATCGCCGCCAATGGCGTCGAATTGAACGTCACCATCGCCGAAGGCATCCAGTATCGGGTCAACTCGATCAAAATGGAGGGTGTCAATGTCGTTCCGACCGAGGAACTCAGGGCCCGCCTGAAAATGATCGAAGGCTCTCTCTTCACCCCCAAGGGCATGGGCGATGACCTCAAGACGTTGCGCGATTTCTATGGAGCGCGCGGTTACGTGGACATGGTGGCCCAGCCGGAGATCCTGCCCTCCGCCGTCGGGTCGGTGGATGCGATCTACCGGGTTGATGAAGGCGTCCAGTCCTACGTGAATCTCATCAACATCCAGGGAAATACCCGCACGAAGGATCGCGTCCTCCGCCGCGAACTTGCCGTGAAACCCGGCGAAGTCTTTGACACCACCCTGGTGGACGTGAGCCGCAAGCGCCTGGAAAACCTGAATTATTTTTCCCGCGTGGAAATGGCCCCGGCCAGCACCATCGTCCCCGGCCGCAAGGATTTAAATGTCATCGTTGAGGAGAAGCGCACCGGTTCGTTCAACTTCGGCGTGGGCTTCAGCACCACGGACAGCCTGGTCGGTTTTGCCGAACTCCAGCAGACCAACTTCGATGTCTTAAACTGGCCGACCTTCGTGGGCGCGGGCCAGCGCTTCCGCATCCGCGGCCAATACGGTTTGCAGCGGAAGGACTTTGTCATTTCCCTGACGGAACCCTGGTTTCTGGGCTACAAGCTTTCCGTGGGCGCGGAAGCCTACTACCGCGAAGCGAGCTTCCTGTCCGACGTTTACAACCAATCCAATCTTGGTTTCGCTCTTCAGACCCGCAAGCAACTCTGGCGGGCTCTTTCCGGCCGGGCGGAATACCGCATCGAGCAGATTAAAATTTACGACGTGGGCGACGTGAATAACGACTTCTTCGACGATGAGTTCAGCGGAAACGGCCAGGTCGGCCCGATCATTCAGGACTCCGCCGGCACCTACGTCAAGAGTGTGGTCACGGGGGCACTCACCTGGGACACGCGGGACAGTTTGTTCCTGACCCGCAAGGGCGAATTGATTGAACTCACCGGCTTTATCGCCGGAGGCCCCCTCGGCGGGGACGTGCAGGATTATGGGATTTCGCTGGAAGCTTCGAAGTATTTCTCCCTGCCGTGGGATTTGATCTTCCTGCTCAAGGGGGAACTGTCCGTCGTGGACGGCTGGGGCGGCGATCAGAACAGCGATGACGACGATAGCTACGGCAACGGGGTGCCGATTTTTGACCGCCTTTACCTTGGCGGCGCCAACAACATGCGGGGCTTCAATTTCCGCGAAGTCGGTCCGGTCGATGTGGATGAGAACCCCATCGGCGGTAACTCCCTGGCCTATTTGACCGCCGAACTGACCTTTCCGATCATCACCCGCGTGCGCGGGGCGGTCTTTGGGGACATGGGCTTTGTCAATTCCGGCGCTTATGATTTCGGCACCTCCAACGTCAATGCCGACATTGGATTCGGCCTCCGCCTGGACCTTCCCATCGGTCCGATCCGGGTCGATTATGGCTATCCGGTCATCCACGACGGATTTAATGGACCTCCCGGCAAATTTAACTTTAATATCGGCTATCAATTTTGAACACTCCGGCTTCGGCTGTGTCGAAGCTTGCACGGCCTCCCATCCTCTCTAATCACCAAAAACCAACACCCATGCGCAAACTCGTCCTCTCATCCCTCCTCGCCGCCGCCTTTTGTGCGGTCTCTCCTTCCGCCCATGCCCAGCTCAAACTGGGCATCGTGGACATGAATTCCGTCTTCACCTCCTACTATAAAACGAAGGACGCCGAGGCCAAAATCAACGAAGCCCGTGCCGGTGCCAAAAAGGAACTCGACGAGCGCCTGGAAACCTTGAAAAAGGCCATGGATGACATCAACAAGATCAACCAGGAGATCGAGAAGCCCGAACTGAGCAAGGACGGCAAGGAAAAGGCCACCAAAAGCCGGGACGAAAAAGTCCAGGAAGCCCGCAACCTTGACCGCGAGATCGCAGAGTTCCGCAGCAATCGTGAGCGTCAGCTCCAGGAGCAATTCCTTCGCATGCGTAAGGACATCATTGATGAGATCATGACGGTGGTGAACGACAAGGTGAAGGGCGGGTCCTACGATCTCGTCCTCGACAAAAGCGGGGCCAGCATGGGGCAGATTCCCATCGTGCTCTTCTCCCGCGCCGACCTCGACTTTAGCAATGACATCATCGCGTCGCTGAACAAGGGCGCACCCAAGCCGACCTCGGCGGCCAACTAATTCATCGCAGACTTTGCCAACCGGGAATCGTGCCAGTCACGGTTCCCGGTTTTTGCTTTTTCGGTGAATGGTCCTGCGGGTCGTCGGAAAAAACAGGTGATCGGAACGGCCTGTCGCTCTAGGCTGATTGGAATGGCCACGCAGCCCGTCAAAAAAGGGGAGAGGATCGCGGAGTATGTCAATGCCCTCGGGTGGCCGAAGGAGGGGCCCAGTCCGTATTACCTGGCGTACTTCAACTGCTTCAACGGTCAGGAGTATTACGAAGCGCACGACGTGCTTGAGCATCTCTGGCTGAGGGGCCGTGATGCAAACTCCGCATTCTACAAGGGCCTCATCCAACTGGCGGGAGCCTTTGTCCACTTGAAAAAACAGTGGTCCCGTCCGGAGCATCCCAAGGACGGCCGCCGCATGCACCCCGCCGTCCGGTTGTTTCGTCTGGCGGAAGAAAATCTTTCCCCCTATCGCCCCGAACACCTCGGGTTGAATCTGGAAGAGGTTTTCACCCTGATCGAAAAATACCGGGCTGGCGTGGTGGCGTCGGACTTTTCCCGGAATCCGTGGCATCCCGAGACAGCCCCGGAGTTGCCGTTCCCGGCGGTCAGGGCGTGATCTCGAAGCGCCTTTCCCCGACCCGTGTCGCCGTCGAGAGATCGGCGGTGGTGGAGGTTTCCGTCCCGACCCAGGAGCGTTTCTGCCACCCCTCCGATGACCGCTCGATGAAGTCCGCCCAGCCGTCCGGCCAGCTGCACAGCGCGCCTTTCTCGGTTTTCTCCCATTTGCCATCCGTGCCGCCGCTGATGGTGCTGAGGGCGCGGCCGTTCGATTGCAGGGCGATATACTGGTAGGAGCCATCGGGCTCTTTGTTCATCCGCCAGACTCCGACGAAGACGGCCTGTGGTCCCTCTGCCCGTCGGGCCGGGGCCTGGTTCGTCGGCGTGCCATCCAGGGGGTTGCCCGGGGAGAATCCCTGGTGGACGAAGCCGTCTTCCGCCGACTGGATCACATCGGTCCACCCGTCGTCAAACAGCGCGACGAGTTTCCCCTTTTCCTGGCGCCAAAGTCCGCGCTGACCCCTGGCCCCGGCGGGGCCCTTGGTCCAATTCGTCACTGTCTGGCCATTGGGAAACAGCACGATGTCAAAAACCTGCCCCTGTTCGTCGGTGGTGGTCCAGGGGCCGGCGAAATCCACCGGTTCCCGTTTCCCGGATTGCGGCCCCGGCGCAGGGGGGAATGGGGTGGGGGATTGGGATGATTTTTCGACCGAAGGAGGCTCGCCCGACGGGCATCCGGCCAGCAGGAGAGGGAGAGTGAGCGCCAGGAGTAATCGCATCCCCATCCTTGTCCGAAGCCGCCAGGGGAAAAACAACCTTTTTCCATCCAGGAACGCGTGCGAATCTGTCGCCGCATGATTCATCCTTCGGAGGCGGCGGGATACACCGACTATCAGCATCTGGCCACGCGGATGGGTCATGATCTGCTGGAGCGCCGGATTCTCAAGCAGGCGGGTCTGTGGGCCCGGGAGGTCCATCAAGGCCGGGGACTTTTCAAACTCGAAGGCCTGGTTCCGATGGATGATGTGATTTTGTTCCTGCTCAAAATTGCCGGACTCGCGGAGACCGGGCGCAAGAATTTCCTCGATGTGAGAATCCTGGAGAATGCCGTTTTCCTGCCGGCCATGCCGGCGGCTTTCGAAGGGTTTCGTCTCCTGCAACTCAGCGACTTGCATTGCGACCTCGATCCCGCGCTGATCGATGTGGTCATCCAACGCCTGCAGGAAGTCACCTACGATGCGGCGGTGCTGACTGGGGATTATCACAATGAGATCGGCGGGGCGCATGATCGTTCCCTCGAATTGATGGGCCGGCTGGTTCCGCACCTGAAGGGTCCCCGCCTGGCCGTTCTGGGCAATCACGACTTCATTGAAAAAGTGGTTTTTCTCGAAGCCGCCGGACTGAAGGTTTTGCTCAATGAAGCGGAATCGATCGAACGGAACGGGGCGCGGCTCTGGATCTGCGGGGTGGACGATCCGCATTTTTTTGGCACGCACGATCTGGCGAAAGCGCGGTCCCCGGTTCCGCCGGGAGAGACCGCCATTCTCCTGTGCCACAGCCCGGAAACCTTCCGCCAGGCGGCGGAACTCGGCTACGCCCTCATGCTCAGCGGTCACACCCACGGCGGGCAGATTTGTTTCCCGGGAGGCTTTGCCCTGGTGAAAAACGCTCCCGTGCCGCGCCGTCTGCTGGCCGGTTCCTGGCAGGTGGGCGGCCTCGCCGGATACACCTCGCGCGGCACCGGCGCTTGCGGCGTGCCGGCGCGGTTTTTCTGCCCGCCCGAGATAACCGTGCACATCCTCAAGCGCTCTCCCTGACGTTGACGGAGCGAGCGAAACCAATGATCTTCGGGGCGTATGAGTTTTCCCCGTTCTTCCCTCGGCGTCATGGTTGGTGCCGTGATGCTTTGCGGCGTGGCCTGCGCCCAGCAGGACGCCACCCCCGTCAATGCCGACGCCATTCTCCGCGACCTCGATCAGATCGAGCAGCAACAAAAGCAAGTCGTGCAAGCGGCACGCATCACCGCCATTTCCCAGATCAAAGCGGCCGCGTCGAATGGCGCCGCCGCCACAAATCTTTACGAGCGGGCCATCGAAGACACGCAGTTCGACGGCACCCGGAACAAGGGCGGTTCCTTCGCCGAGTGGAAGGCCGCCAAGTCCGACGTCCTGCGCACCAAGGAATGGCAGGCCGCGCTGCTCATGCACTTGAGATACCTCGTGCTGTCGCTGGAGAGGAAGGCCTCCGACAAGCCCGAATTATTTGCCCCGGCCGCCCTGGATTATGCGGTCGAGCTGTCCACCCTTGATCCGCTCTTTCTCAAGCAGCAGGAATTTATCAGGGAACAGAAAGACAAAAAACCCGAGGATGTCGCGGTGCAGAATGAGGCGGTGAAATTGAAGGACGAGTTGCTGAACAAATCCCTCGCGGAAAGTCTCTTCGTCAAATGGCTGCGCCTGGGCTCCTGGCTGCCTGCCGGCGACAATTGGGAACTCACGCCGGGTAACATTCCCGGCATCCTGGAAAAAGATGTCCGGCCGTTTCTGCGCAAGGCCAAGAATCCCCGGCTGGTGGAAACGTGGGAATTCGAAATGAAGGTGCTGGCCGACCGCATCACCTTCGGCCGCCTGGAGCATCAGGCGGCGGAGTTCAACACGGTCACCCGTCCGCGTCTGCAATTTTTCCGCGCCAACGACATGGCGGAAGTCGGCCAGAAAAACCGCGCCGCGTCGGAGATTTATGCGATGGTGAAAACCTATCCGCAGCATCCGGATTTCGGCAAATGGGTGCAGCGGCTGCGCGCGTTGCTCAAGCCGGCGGAGTCCGAGCCGGCCGCATCGCCGGAAGCGGCCCCGGAATCACCGAAACCGGCAGACTGAGAAATCTTACGCCGCCACCGCCGGATACATCTCCGCCAACAGCGCGCCGTATTTTTCGGTGATGACGTGGCGTTTGAGCTTGAACGTGCCGGTCAGTTCGATGCCGTTTTCGAAGGGCTTGGGCAGGAGGCGGAAATCTGCGATGCGTTCAAAGGCCTTGAAGCCGTTGGCCGGACTGATGAGTTGCCGGAGTTCCGCTTCCAGCAGTTTCCGCGCCGGTCCGCTGGCGGCGAGTTCCTGGACATTGGCCGCCTGGATCCCGGCCGCGCGAAATCCGTCCATCGCCGGCACGATCAGCGCGCCGAGGAATTTTTGATCCTGCCCGACCACCATGCAGTGGTCGATGAGCGGCGATTGGGTCAGCCTCGCCTCGATCGGCACGGGTTCGACATTTTCGCCATTGAGGAGAACGATTGTGTCCTTGGAACGCCCGAGAATCTTCACGCAATCGTTGAACGTGATCATCCCGATGTCGCCGGTGTTGAACCATCCGTCGCGCAGCACCCGCGAGGTCTCGCCCGGATTTTTGTAATAGCCCTGCATGATCTGCGGGCCGCGCGCATGGATCTCGCCGCGCCGCCCGCGTCCGCCGTCGCGGCGGGATTTGTCGGGGTAGAGGGTTTCGCCTGTCTGCAAATCGACGATGCGGATTTCCGTGCCGGGGTAGGGGGGGCCGACCGTGCCAATGACGAGATTGCCCCACGTGCGCACGGCCAGCACGGGCGAGGTCTCGGTCAGCCCGTAGCCTTCCAGCACGGGAATGCCGATGAAGTTGAAAAACTCATCCACGTGCGGTTGCAAGGCTCCGCCGCCGGATATGGTGCCGCGGAAATCGCCGCAGCCCACCGCCTCGCGCAGCTTGGCCAGCACGATGCGGTCGAGCACCCGGTGGGGAATTTGAAAGATGATCCAGCGGACAAGATGGGCCGCGCCGAGGGAGAGATTCTCGCCCCGGCCCCGGCCCTGCGTGTCGAGTTGCTGTCCGACAAAAAACCGCTCCGCCCGCTTCACCTGGCTGGTGCTCGTTCGCGCCGCGTGGAACAGGGCGCGGCGGAAAGCGGGGGCCTTTTCGACTTTGGCCATGATTTTCTGGTAGAGGCTTTCCCACAGCCGCGGGGCCGAGGCCATCAGGGTGGGACGCACGATTTTGAGATCCTCACCGATGCTGCGCAGGTTGGTATAATAGGTGCACGCGCCCATGCTGATGGAGATCATCTCGAAGATGCGCTCGTAGCTGTGCCAGATGGGCAGGATGGAAAGCATGCGGTCGCCCGGGGCGAGATCGAAGGGCAGGTTGCGGATTTGCGAGGCCATGTTGGCATGGGTCAACTGCACGCCCTTGGGGGTTCCGGTCGTGCCCGAGGTGTAGATCAGGGTGAAAAGATCCTCCGGCCGGATGGCGGCCATGCGCTCCTCCGCCCGGCGGTCGCCGGCGGCGCGGAGTTCTTCGCCCTGCGTCACGAGGTCCTCCAATTTGAGCGCCCCGCGGGGCAGGTCACCCTTTGCACTCAGGAGGATCACCTTCTCCACCCCGTGCAATCCGGGGCGCGCATTTTCGAATTTCTCCAGCATGGCCTCGTCTTCAAGAACAACGAACCGGGTGTCGGCGTGGTTGAGGATGTAAGCAATTTCCCCCTCGGTGACATCGGTGCCGCGCGGAACGTCAGCGCAGCCTGCGATCAGGATGCCATAGTCGCACACGATCCACTCCGCCCGGTTGTCCGCGAGCAGGCCGACGTGTTCGCGGGCCCGCAGGCCGAGGTCGATCAACGCCGTGGCCAGGGCCAGACCGCGCGCGTAGAGCTGGCGGTAGGAAAGGAAGTCGAACTCCCCGCCTTTGATCTTGGTGGCGAAGGCGGGCAGGTCGCCGAAACGCTCGGCGGCCACGCGATAAACGGCGGCCAGGTTTTTCTCACTAATGCGGGACATGGGAGT
>CAMASH010000077.1 GCA_945860745.1 Chthoniobacter flavus
ACCCTGTAGCCGATCTTCGAGATCCCCCGGCCTGCTGTGTAGCCGTCGGCTTGAGCAAAGAAGGTGATGCTGTCATTCCCTGCTTCCTTCTCGATGCGAATAGGGAGGTCGCTTCGCACGATGGCGCGGGCGAAATCCGCGGACATCCGGTCGAGGGCCTGCCGAGTTCCGGCGTCGGCACTGATTCGGCGCTGGGATTGGGATGTAATCCGCATCGTCCCGTCGACCAAACCCACCACCATTAGGGCCATGAGAAGGAAGACCGCCATGGCCACCAGCACTTCCAGGATGGAGAAAGCGCCATCTGCAGGGAATGGCGCTAACTTAAGGCGGTTTTGGGATGGTAGGGCGACCGGCCCGGTTGCCGTCCTGCCTGGGAAAACAAGCGGGACGCTTGTTCTACTCTGGCTTAAGTTAGCGGCATTCCCATCTGCGGGTGTTCGGCGTGAAATTCCTGCTTTCATTCCTAGTTCGGGGGTTCCGATAGCACCACGATCGACTCCACACTGCCGGTGGGGATTGTCGTTATGGCCGGCCAGGAAACGGTGATCAGGGCGGTGGGGGGCGACCAATTGCTGCTGGCTCTTCTAGTCCACGAGGCGACATAAGCCACCTCGTCGTAAGGGCCGCTGTTGCCGAGCCATTTCCCTTCCGGGTTGAAGTAAGCTTTGCCGGAATTGTCCGTCCAGACCGGGATCTGGTATCTGACGGATTTCTTGTTCGTCTGCTCCACGCTTTGGATGTCGACGCTGATCCCCGTCATGATGTTGACGGCCGCCACTTCATCCGCGCTCTGCTTCGTTAGCCTGAGCCCGGTCGGCAGGAGGCCCATCACAGCGATCAGGCCGAAGGTGATGATGCCCAGCGCGAGAACGACTTCCACTAGGGAAAACCCTCGGAGCAATTTTGGTGCGAGCCCGAATGGGACTACGAGGATGCCAGTTCGGGATGCAGCCCCTTCAGGGCAGAACTTCTTCTTCACTAAGACCCAGGGCGGCGCAGACGCTTGCCCTGGGCTAAAAGACTTCGCCCCTTCGGGGCAGACAGAATCATCGCAAAAGTGGCTTGCCTGAGTGCCAGTCGGAGAAAGCGTCCTCATGGGCGATACACGATGACCGCGCCGGAAAGCCCGCCGATTTGCACGGCGGCGTTGTTCGAGGCATTTCGAACAGCGCCACCAGCTGAGCCTTGGAGACCAATTTCGATGATCCTGCTGAGCTGCGAGGCGCTGATGCGGGCCTCCCCACGGCTGTCCCACCGGATGACCTGGGTGTTTGCCCAGTTGGTGAACGCGAAATTTGTGGCATCCACAAGCTGCACATTTGCGGCGGGGCGTGAGCCGGAATTCGCAGGAAGATTAGGCACAAGCTGCACGTTTTCAAAGCGGGTGATTTTCCCGAGCTGAACGACATTGTTCGAGGGATTCGATGAGCCGGTTTTTGAAGAGATCACTCCGACTATAAGCGTATCCGTTCCGTTTGCCTGATTGGTCTGAAACCCGACCCAGACATAAGTATTTTGAGCCATGGCATAGGCGCGGGCCTGCTCGAGAATCCCCGCGATGTCGCTGGCGGTCTTTGTGAGTCCGCTTGCATTTCGGATTGAGTTAAACGCCGGCAACGCCAGAGCAGCAAGCACTGCGATGATCGCGATCACGACCAGCAACTCGATCAGCGAGAAAGCGCTGCGTATGGCCGGGCGTGGGCTCACTGGCGGATGTTGTATCGCTGTTTTCGCTTGGCAATCGCCTCGGCACGATCCCGCTCCGCCTTGGCCAGCTTGGCCGGAAGGCTGAAGGGCTGAAAACCGGGGTTCCAATCATAAAGCTGCACCCCATACATCGTCTCCAGTGCCAGAGGCCGCATGGTGGCCTTGTCGATGAACGCGGTAGCCTTGATCCTGGCAGTTTGCAGATTGCTCAGCTCGCTCTTGGCCGTTGCGACCGGCTCTCCAAGTTCTTGATTGAGGTCGGGGGGCCCGTCCGGCTCCGGCTGTACTTTCTGGGAATCATAATTCCGATAAACAAAACACGGACGCCCATTATAGTTGGCAACTCCGAGATAGAATTCATCTGAAACCCACTTCAGCTCGCCAAGCCGATCCGTTCCGTATGTGGGACCAGACATGGAATCCGATGGTTCATCAATGATTGGTTCTCCGCTCACCCGATCTTCAAACAAAACCGCATTGGGCGTCACATAGCGTGTGAGTGACGACCCATCACCGAAATGAAAAATTTCGCGCCGGAGCCCCGCTGCATAAGCGTAGTCAATTCTCTTCACGATAAGTCGAGCGGACGCGGAAGGGCGGGCGGCTTCTCCCTCGCCGCTATTTTCCTTCTTTGCATTCAGCTCCGCCAGGCTCTTCGTTGTCACCGTCCACGATGAGCCACTAGGTATGACATTGGAGAATGGTTTCAAAGGCCGTTCCGTTGGGTCCGGCTGCACATTGGTTTGCTGCGCAAAACACGTCGTTGCAAACAATGCTAACATTAGGACTTCCTTATTCATTCACAACCTCTCTTCTTAACTCCAGAACTTCGCCTGTCATCCGGTCGATGGCTACATGGATCCAAACCCGCTCCTCGCCTTGGACTAGGAAATCGCTGCCGAACCCGGATGATGTCGTAAACCTTCCGGTTTGGGCGACGAGATCGATCAGGAAATTCCATGTGCGGGTCGTCCCGATCTCTGCAAGTGCTCTCACAGCGGCTTCGCGTGCAGTTTTCAAAGTATCCCCTGCCAAGGGGTCGGTGGTTCCCGCATTCAGCACCCGCGTCACCAGATCCCCCTTGTCGGCAAAAGGCCTCACGGAGCTCTCGCTCACAATCGCCTGTGCGAGCGTTTGAGCTTGTGCAGCGGTGAGTTCCGAGGACGGGACAGGCGAATTCACTCCCGCGAGTTGTTTGGACGAATTTTGCAGAACGGTCGCCAGTGCTGCCGTTTGGCGCGTATTCAAGTTGATCTGCCCCGCGGTCAGCGGCGGATCGCCATCGGTCTCGGAAATGCTGAAAACATCCAGCAGGCCGAGATCGCCGGAACGCCGACTGAAGAAATCGAGAGTTTTCCAAGGCAGATCACGAAAAACGTATCCCAACTCGCCCACCGATCGAAACGGTCGGTTGAGAATGAGTGGCCGGTCAGCCGTCCTGCCCGGGACGGTGGGCAAAGCTCCAAAATAACCATCCCCTGGCCGTACCACCTCGTCAGGATCAGAATATCGAAAGGGGCGGGTTGCATCCAAGGCATCAGGGCTGTTCGAAACCAACCCGAAAAGTGGCACCTTGTAACGATTCCTCTGGGTGGGAGAACTCAACGCCGACACCAACTCGAATCCAGGGGCAAGCACGAACTTACTGACCAGTCCAGAGATTCGAATTCCGCCGGGAACAGCCCATCGGTAATCATTATTGATGAAACTCCCTCCCATATCGCTTAAAAGATTCGCGGGCAGAGGATCGGGAGAGTGCCTCACTGAATAGCCCAGAAAATCATTCACCGCAGGACGGGGAACTAAGGGGTCAGTCGTTGACCGTCGAGCCTGGCTCCAGCCAGAGAACCCCAATCGGTTCGTCCGAGGGTCAATTTTGATCATGCCGACCGACGCGCCGCGACTTCTCCATTCGTAAAACTCATCCGGCCCGGGCGGCTTCTTCACTGAATAGTCGGTGTTGATCATCATGTCTGGCTGCCCTTCTCCGTCAATTGGCGAGACGACAGCATCGAGCTGAGCAGGAACGGATGGCCCTCCGAGACCCTCGAAGACTTGATAGGTATGCCACGTCGATGCAGGTTCTCCCGTGTAGTGAGCCTGTAAAGCAAACCGCCAGTCATTGGGAAATCCATCGCTTGCCAAGCGGAAAAAATTATACGCCTTCGTGCCATATTTTCCGGAAATTGTCAGCCCATCCACGCCCTCCGCCAGCCAGTATGTGGGGTCTAAACCAGTGATCGTTGTGCCGGTCGGATACACTCTCCGCCCTTGAGAATCTACTGACATGGGGAGCTCCGTAGCAGTATAACGAGCGAGAGAATCCATAATATCGTTGATGGTTACTTGCACTGCTCTCAATCTGGAGCCCTGCGGGGGAATTGCGATGCCAGCGGAACCTTCGGCGAGGAGCAAGCCGGGAGTGTGAGCGCTCGAAGTTGGGGTGCCGCCCAGCGTTCTGGGCTCAGAATAATTGTAGTTTCCTGAAAATGTGAAATTTCGCCCTGCGTTCAAGGCGATGAGTGGCTGGTTGCTTTTGAAAAGGGTGCCCCCAGCAGCCGGCCCTGCGTCACGAAGGTGTGTTGCAGGGGTTTGGGCCGCTCCTCCTAAATTGAGAAAATAACTCAGATGAACCCGTCCGCGCCCACTGATGGGAGCGATGCGGAATTCGTCCACGCCAACCGGCGCTGTTCCCGCGTTCTGGTGCGGGTTCCAGACGTCAAAGACCGCCCAGGCTTGGAAAAGGTCCCGATTATCGGACGGACGCCAGCCCACCACTCCGATTTGGCTGATGTAGGGCAGATTTTCGATTCCATAAACAGTAAAAAATTCATTGGTATTTCCGGTTGGGTACTCGATGGTAGTTGGTCGATCATTGGCGTCCGCCTGGTCGATGATGTTGGCTCCAATCTGCATAATTTGAAGATTTTGTAGCTTATCCTCATCCTCCTCAAAGGTGATGGTGTCTGGAGCGCTCCTGCCCAAGGAGCCGGTGTAAATGACCGCCTGAAGGATCTCGAAGAAGTTGGGTTCACGCCCCATGGCCGCGACCTCGCTTAACTTGGCTATGCGCCCAGGGGGTGCGCCGGGGGGGGGTGTCGCGTTGTATCTCCACGTCTGGCTGTCAACTTTTGTCAGCCCGAAATAGTAGCTCATCGCGGCGGGGTCCGGGTTGGCCTGTTCAAAGAGGCTGAGTTTGCTCAGAGGAAAACGACGTGGCATGACCGGGGAACCGGACTTGACTGTGATGTTCCCTTCCGGCCGTTGGAGCGTGGTGTCCGCTGCGAACCGGATGGAGAGCAGCGCCGGGTTCATGTCATCCGCCACCGGAGTGGCGGGCAGCTTGGACCTGGCGGCGTTCGGCTCGTAGGACGGGGCGTTCAGATCCCGGCTGAATGTTGTGAGAAAAGGGAGTGCGTTTGTTGCGATCGAATTGGTCGAGGCCACATAGGCGAGAAGATCCTGCCGGCTGACAAATGTCTGCTCTCCCGGAGGCACATCGATAAAGGTCCGCGTGGGATCAAACAACCCGCCGCTGCCCGCCGTCGCATTCGTGTTGGTTGACGAGACCGCAGAACGCCACGTGACAAAATTCGTGAAGTTCGCAATGCCGGGAATTGTGTTTGCAATGGAAACCTGGTTGAGCCTTCCGCGTCGGCGGTTGTCCGCGTCCGGTAGTCTGTTGCCCGCCACGTTGATATCAATCAGCCCTCCCACGTCATAGATCACACAGGCATAACGACCGATGACATAGCTCGTATTTGTCGATTCGGGCGAGGCCATCGCACTCAGGTTGCTGAAGTCCGTTGGTGTATTCCCCTGCCGGTCGATGTAGATCCAGTCTGGAGCGACAAAGGCATTCGTTTCGGTGTCCGCCATCAGCTTCGGCAGGTTCCAGCGGTCCTTGGTCAGGAACTTTCCGTTGATGGATGCATTCGTCGTCGGGATGGCTGAAGCCCTCACGGTGCCGGTGGCGTTGTAGCCCGGACCATTTGTGAAGAATGGCTGGCCTCCGCGGCTGATCTTAACGATGTTTGTGATGCCCGACACCCCCGCACGCTGCGGCGCCATGGAAGGGGCCCAGGTATTGGTCACTCCAACTCCCACATTCGTAAGCGTGATGGGGCGGCGGATTTGAACGCTGAGGTTGGTCGGGGAGACCGTCGTGGACCCCGCTGCGATCTCCCGTTGAATGTCGTCCAGAATATAGCCTTCCGCCGCCTGCGAAATCAGGCGGACTTTCGTGTCTGCCGTGCTGGCCGAGGCAATCTGGCGGTTCAATGCGGCCCGCGAAAAGAAGGCGAGCACAATGGCAAGGACCAGGACGAGCATCGCCAAGACGAACACGAGCGCGAATCCGGCCTCCTGCGCCGGTTGCTGCAGGCCTTTTGAAGCGCTTGGTGAATCCATTTTATCAGTGCCCCCAAATATCCAAGTCTGTGCGCCTAACGCACGTTATTCCTCGTAACGAACCATCTTCCCGGCGTCCTTCCAAGTCAAGGTCAAGTTTGCGGGTCCCCAGCCGTCCTTGGAATCGGCTGACCCTTTGGTCGGATGGAAAGCCTGCCCTCATTCCTTCCAGTCTCCCTTCGGATCGAGAGAGACATCGAAGCGGCACCCCGTCCTGGCTCGGAGGTCCTCGAGGCTGAGTTCGTCATGAAGTTCCCGAAGGACAAGACCCCCGCCCGGTTTGACGTCGAACACGGCCAGTTCGGTGATGATTCGGTCGACGACGCCACGACCGGTGACGGGGAGCGAGCAGTGCTCAAGAATCTTTGGGCTGCCATCACGTGCACAATGCTCCATTACCACGACGACCCGCTGAACGCCAGCCACCAGATCCATCGCTCCGCCCGGACCTTTGACCATTTTTCCGGGCACCATCCAATTCGAGAGGTCACCGTTGGCAGCCACTTCGAGTGCCCCAAGGATGGAGAGGTTGATGTGACCGCCCCGGATCATTGCGAACGAATCCGCGCTGGAGAAAAAGCAGGACCCTGGAATCGTGGAAATCGTCTGCTTGCCGGCGTTGATCAGATCCGGATCGACAAGATCTTCGCTGGGAAAGGGACCGATCCCCAGCAGCCCATTTTCGGACTGCAGTGTGACATTCATCCCAGGCGGTATGAAATTGGCCACGAGCGTCGGGATGCCGATCCCGAGGTTGACGTAAGAGCCATCGCGCAGTTCCTGCGCGGCGCGGCGCGCAATCTGGTCGCGGGTGCCCGATGCCGGTTTTGCTCCTGCTCCGGAGACCGTGCGGATTTCGATCCGCTTCTCATATGCGGTTCCCCGGAAGATGCGGTCCACGTAAATCCCCGGTGTGTGGATCTGATCGGGGTCGAGTTCGCCGATTTCGACCAGTTCCTCGACTTCCGCAATGGTGACCTTTCCACAAGTGGCGATCATCGGGTTGAAGTTGCGCGCGGTCTTTCTGAAAATGAGGTTTCCGGACCGGTCGCCCTTCCAGGCCTTGACCAGCGAGATGTCGGCATGAATTGCAGATTCGAGCACATACTCGCGGCCGTCGAAGATCCTCGTCTCCTTGCCTTCGGCAAGTTTGGTGCCGGCCGCGGTGCGCGTGAAAAATGCCGGAATTCCGGCACCTCCGGCCCTCAAGCGCTCCGCCAGCGTGCCTTGGGGCACAAGCTCCAAGGCAAGCTCGCCCGCCAGCACCTGGCGCTCAAACTCCCTGTTCTCGCCCACATACGATGCGAGCACACGGCGCACTTGACGCGTCTTCAAGAGCAGGCCCATGCCGAAGTCATCAACCCCCGCATTGTTTCCCACAAGGGTGAGACCTTGAACGCCGCTGTCGCGGAGGGCGGCGATGAGTTTCTCGGGGATTCCACACAGCCCGAATCCCCCAGCGGCGACGGTGAGATTGTCCCGCAGCAGACCGGCGAGAGCAGACGCGGCATCCGGGTGGACTTTGTTCAAGGGATCGGGAGCGGTGTGCATAGAGTGAAGGCCGCCAGCAATTTCTCGGTGAAGGCGTCGCGGATCGTTCGGTGGACATAGATCCGGTTGGCGCAGACGCATGTCTGGCCGGAGTTGCGGAACTTGGCAACCAGGCATCCCTCGACAGCGGCATCCAAGTCGGCATCCTCGAACACGATGAAGGGGGCATTTCCTCCCAGTTCCATAGTGACCTTTTTAACCGTATCCGCACCCTTGCGCAGCAGCAGCTTTCCGACCTCCGTGGAACCCGTAAAAGTCATCTTGCGAACGGCCGGGTGGCGGCAGAGTTCGTCTCCCACCTCCGCGGATGGGCCTGTGAGCACGCTCAGAATACCCGGAGGCAGGCCCGCCTGCTCAGCCAACACCGCGAGTGCCAGCGCGGAAAGCGGCGTCTGGGAAGCCGGCTTGAGCAGCATGGCGCAACCGGCGGCCAACGCCGGGGCAATTTTCCGGGTGATCATGGCATTGGGGAAATTCCATGGGGTAATGGCCGCGCAGATCCCAACCGGTTCCTTCACGACGATGATGCGGCAATCGTTCGAGGGAGCGAGGATCGTGTCCCCACAAGCCCGTTTGGCTTCCTCCGCGAACCACTCGACATAAGATGAGCCATACGCAATCTCCCCGCGGGCCTCGACGAGCGGTTTGCCCTGCTCCGCAGTGAGTATGCGTGCCAGATCCTCGGCGTGCGTCCCGATGAGATCGAGCCACTTCCGCAGGATCCGGGACCGATCCAGCGCGGATAGGCACTTCCATTCCTTCAAAGCGATCCCCGCAAACTCGATCGCCGCTCGAACCTCCTTTGCAGCAAGCTCGGGCACGCGACCGACCAAAGATCCGGTGGCCGGATTCGTGACATCCATCGTTCGGCCCGACTCGGACGGCTGCCAGCGCCCACAGAAAAGGGCTTCATTCCGTAGCAGAGCGGGATAATCTAGTTTCATGGTGTTGCCGAGTTAAGAGGTCAATCCAGTCTGTCCGGCGCGAAAATCGAACTCTCCATTAAGATCAAGCACCGTCATTTTTAGCGAAGCCAGCGCACGACGGACTGGCTTGCCATCCACGACCAGGTTCTCTGATTCATGGTAGGTGAGCAGGAGCTTGTTATCAAAGAAGAGCATGCTGGTATAGCAATGGTCATGCGATTCGTCCTCGATGTTTCCCAGAATCTGCCAACGGACGCCGTCGTCGTCACTCGCAGCCAGAGTTAACGGGGTGCGCCCTGACCAGAACTTTTCCACGTCCCCAAATGCGATGTGACGACGGTTGTTGAAAATGCACAGAAGCCGCCGGCTCCCCGGAATGCGGCGGATCGACTGCGGACTGCACGGGGAAACGATATCGGTGGCGGCCTTTAATTCCGTCCAGGTCTCCCCGCCATCCGTGGAGTAGGCCCGATACATGTAGGCAACAAAAGTCCGGCAATAAAGCAGAAGTCTCCCATCAGCGAGCTCTTCAATCCCTGGTTCCTGCTCTTTGGCATAATACTCGCAACCGTCCTTCCAAGCCTGTCCTGCCTCCGGATGCATCGCGTGCGGCGGCGTGAGGTTCTTCTCCAGAATCTTGATTCGCTCAGAAATGTTCCATGTCGCTCCATCGTCGTCGGAGTAGAACATGGCGAGCGTGCAGGGACGGCTCTTGTCTCCGCGGTCCGGATAAAGCGCGGCGGGAATGGCCAGCCGGCCGGAGGAGAGACGGCGAAACCTGTCGTTGTTCACAACGATAAATTTGTCTTCACAGCAGGTGTTGACTTTAACAGGACAGGTCCAGGTTTTCCCATCGTCCGTGCATCGGCTGAAGTTCAGGTCGTCCTCGTCCCGGGCGGTCCGCCTGAGAAAAATGATTCCCAGATTACCATTCGCGAGACGCTCCAAACCGGCATTGCATTGGTTAACCGCCCCGCGATCCTGAAAAAATGCAGCCTCCTCCCGGATCCTGCCGGTCAGGGGATCGAGGATCCCTCCGAAGAGGCACGCGGAGTCGTGGTCGGCGCCACCGCCAGTGAACCGGTTGTAGATGAGAAGAATCCTGCCGTCCTTCAAGACAATGGCGGAGCCCTCTCCCGATCTGGGAATCTCCGGGGTGTGTGGGACGATGATCCCACGGTGCAAAGCGGGAAGGAGATTCGTGTTATTCATTCGAGGGGAGGAAGGTGATTTCTCCTGCGCTCGGCTGCGTGAGATGAACTTTCCCAAGGGGTTGAAGCTCTCAGCGGCGGCTCTGCGGATTTTTGCTTCCGAGGATGACTCAGGTTGCTCATTGTCAGGTGACAAAATCTTAATACTTGGCTTCCAGCGTCACAGGCGGGAAGTCATCGGTGCGGAACGGCGAGGCGGGAAGCCCCGAGTCGTTGGTGAGGTTGCACGTCGGATTATCCGCCCATGCATAACGCACGGCCACGGGGGATGGCACTTTGTCGGACCAGACGATGACATTATTGCCATTAATTTTGGCGTCGGCCCACACCCACTTCCTGTCCTCTCCGCAGATCGCAAAGCCTTCGAGTTGGCTGTTCGGGCTGTTGCGAACAAGCGGGGCAGTCTCATTGATGAGCGATTTGACAACGTAGGTTTCCGGCAGAGGCGCGGCCTTGAGGCCTCCACCCGTGTGAAGGAAACTCAAGATTACCTCGCCTCTTTCGACCTTCATCGAGTCATAGACCGGTCCGGAGAACGCAGACGGCTTCCCGTAATCCTTGGAAAGAGCGATGAGAGCCAACCGCTCGCCTACTTCTTCCTTTTTGCGGGGATGGATATCGCCAGCCTCGCCGACGTCAATCGTGACAGCTTGCCCCGTATTTGGAAGTTTGAGCGCCATGGATTGCGCCTCGCGAAGCTCCGCCCAGGCGCTTTCGCCGGGCATGGCTGCCTTTGGTCTGTTGTTTGCCAGTTGACAAAAATAGAACGGGAACTCCTCTTGCTTCCATTGGTTGCGCCAATCGGTGATTAAGAGCGGGAAAGCTGTGCGATACTGGAAACTGCGGCTTGCGTTCTTTTCCCCCTGATACCAGATGACTCCCCTGATCGCATACGGGATGATCGGATGGATCATTCCATTGAAAAGGAAGCTGGCCACGTGAATAGGGCTGGGAGGAATGGCCGGAGGCTGCGGCGCAGTAGCCATTTTTTCTGCCGGGATGGCGGGAAACTCATACTCCGTTTTCGCCAACCACTCGCCGGCCTGAGAGACCTGTCCTGCCTTGGGACCTCCGGTGTCTGCCGGGAATATCGCCGGGCTGATTGGTTCGTAGAGCCGGATGGCGAGGATGTTTCTCCCGACCTTGACGTCTTCTGGCGGGATGTCGAATGGGCCTTTTCGACGGACGTATCCCAAGCCCTCATAGTCCTGAAAGGTGGTTTGCTTGAGCAGCTTGCCGTTCCAATAGACGCTATCGAAGCCGTCAATCGGGAGGTAAAGCGGGAACTTCTCCGTCGGGGCGGTAGGAACATCGATTTCCTTGCGCAACCAGACAGCCCCTGCTTGAGGAAGTCCTGGAGCGGCCACCTCGCCCGGCAATTTGACAACCACCCACCCGGCAGTGGACACATCCGCGCCGGCGTAGGCGGCGGCATCGGCGCACGGCTTGTCTTCGCGCCCGTTCTCCTTCGTCCAAGCCACCATGCTGTCGATAAAGGCTTTTTTCTTCTCCGGCGCATCCCTCACGGCAGCCCGGAGACGTTCGCTCGAGGCCTTGAGGTCGGGCTCGGTATCCAATGCCTCGGCGCTGGTCCATGCTTCGGACGGCGTACCTCCCTCGGAAGTGTGGATCAAGCCCACGGGGATGCTCAGTTCCTTTTGAAGCATCTTCGCAAAGAAATACCCGACAGCGGTGAAGTTTCCGACCGTTTCAGGAGAAGCCGAAACCCATTTCCCTTCGACATCGTCCATGCTCTCGCTCGTCGCGTTCGTTTTGACCGCGAACTGGCGAAGAAGCGGATTGGCGGACCTCGCGATCTCTGCTTCAGCACCGATCGCATTCTTGAGGATGAACTGCATGTTGGACTGGCCAGAGGCGACCCAGACTTCTCCGACAACCACCTCCGTGAGCGTGATCTTGTTTTTTCCTGCCACCGTCATTTCAAATGGCCCGGGCGCGAAGTCTTCAAGATTCAGCGTCAGCATCCACTTGCCGTCGGCATCCGCTTTAGCCGCAGCGCTGACGCCATTGAACGACACTGTCACCTCCTCGCCCGGCTCGGCACTGCCCCAGATCGGAACCCTTGCGGACTTCTGGAGCACCATGTGGTCAGAAAAAATGTTGGGGAGTTTGATGTCTGCCCACGCGCAGCCGAAGGATCCGGTCACTGCGGCTGCGAATCGGAGTGCAAATAAAAATCTCATCGTTTATCTGAGCGCAAGGCGCCCCACGAAGAGGGCTAAATCTGCCATTGAACCTTGCGAGGGATCAAGGATGTGGGAGATTCCAAGGTAAAGCGGAGAGAAGGGCCCCCAAGAGGTTTTCAAATCCAGCTTCCCTGTCATCCGGCCATGCTTCGCAACATTCCATCCGCCCGCAATCCGTTTCAACTGGTAACATTGCCTAACCACTCTGAGCGGCCCCGCCGGATTTTGTTCTGTTGCTCCGGTGCATTTATGAGCATTTAATTCGGTGATCCGATGATGAAAGTGCCCCGGCTCCAGACTCTGAGCAAACAAACTGCCGATGCGCTGCGCGATGGCATTGCGTCCGGGATCTGGAGGGGCTTCCTGCCGGGCGAGCGTCAGCTCTGCTCGCTACTTCAGATCAGTCGTCCGACTCTTCGAACCGCTCTTGAGATGATCCAGCGGGAGGGCCTCATCGCGGTCAAACACGGCAGAAGAAGCGCCATTCTGAAGAAGCGGGAACCCGGCCTGAGGTCCGAGACAAGATCCATCGCGCTTATCTCCAAGGTGCCCCTTTACTCCATGAGCCGGAACAGAATCTTCGTCGTCGATTATATGCACCGCGTTCTCGAAGAGCGCGGCCTGCGCCTCGAGATTGTTTCCCATCCCTCCTTTGGAACCAACCTCCCGGCCCGAGCGCTCCAGCATTTGCAGGAATCCGGGGACTTCCGCGCCTTTGTGCTGACGCTCTCCTCGCTGGCGGTTCAGAATTGGTTCTGCAAGAATGCCCTGCCTGTCATCGCGCTCGGGTCGACGTTTCCCGACATTCCGATGCCGTCCGTGGATATTGACTACCACTCGATGGGCCATCATGCGGCTGGACTCTTTCTGGGGAGATCCCATCGCCACATCGCATCGTTGATCCCGGAGGCCAACCACGCCGGGGACTTGGAAACTGCGGAGAGCTTTGTCAAGGCGCTGCGGAGCTCCGGCCACCCGGGCATTCAGTGCCAGATCATTCGACATGGCGCCTCCAGCCGGGACTTGATCCAAAAAATCAACACGCTTCTGGCCCTTGACAATCCACCCACGGCTTTCTTCGTGATCAATGCCTTCGCAACCACAACGCTGGTCACCCATCTGCTTTCGCTCGGCCTTCGGATTCCCGGGGACATCTCCGTGATCTCACGCGACCATGACCCGCTGCTGGACTGGATATCTCCCCCCATCGCCCACTATATCTCGCCCCTCCGGAAAATCGCATCAAGGCTCTCCCGGATGGTAGTCGAGATTGCGACGGACGGGCCATTGCCGCTCCGCCACATCCGAATCATGCCGCAGTTCTGCACCGCACAATCCCTCGCCGCGTGTGCGGATGCAGGCGCTCGAGCTAAGCTCGATGGCGGCAAGTCGGCTCGCAGGTAAAACCCCGCGGGCGGAACCGATCCTACTGGATCATCGTGCTGAGGGCCTCTTGATTCTTGAGCAACTTGGGCAGATATTCCTTCAACATCTGCTTGGCGCTGGTGCGGTGGGGCTGCGAGGTGACGCAGATGGATGCCACAGTGCGTCCGCTCGAGTTGTGAACGGGCACGGCCAGAGAGATGAGGCCGAGCTGAAGTTCCTCTTCGACCAGACAGTAGCCGTTGGCACGCACGTCAGCCAGTTGACGCCGGAGCTGTGGCAGGCTGGTGATGGTATGTTCCGTAAACTCCGGCCGAGGCGTGCTTGCAAGGCGGCTCTCCGCATCTCGAGGATCCAGTGCTGCGAGGAGGACTCTGCCGAGGGAGGTGCAGAAAAGCGGCAATCGGGTTCCCACGTTCACATTGATCGCGAGAATCCGCTTCACGGCCGCACGGGCGACGTAGACCATCTCGCTCCCGTCCAGCGTGGCAGCCGAACTTGATTCATTGGTCTCCTCCGACAGTCTCTCCACAAACGTCTGAAGAATCTGCGGCATGGTCGTTGATGCCAGGTAAGCGTAGCCCAACCTCATCGCATGCACGGTGAGGCGAAAGAATTTCCCATCATAGTCGGCGTAGCCGAGATGGGTGAGGGTCAGCAGGCAGCGCCGCGCCGCGGCCCGCGAAAGTCCGACCGCCTGGGCCACCTCGGCAATGGTCAACTTTTGGTGCGTGGCATCAAAACATTCGATTACTGCGAGGCCTTTTTCCAAGCCGGCAAGGTGGTTTCGCTGGTCATACGGTTTGTTCATAAACAGGCTGTTCGGTATACGCACTTGCGGCTCCTTTGACAAGACCGTATTTGCGCTGAGGTTAGCTGTTCATATCACCTGACCACGCCGGGCAGGGTTGACAGTTCTGGCGATTCCCCCAAGTCTGGAAGTCGAGTTTGGTGAGGTCCAGACCGCAACGCACCCCTTAGAAAAAGAGAAACAATGATGTCCACACCGACTCCCGGTTTATTTGCGTCCCCGGATCAAAAGCGGAACGGCGAAAGTCGATATTTCCGAATGCCGGTGGGCTTCGGGCCATTCCCGGGTCCGCGGCAGATCCCGACCCCCGGCCAGCGAACCCCGGCAGCAAGCGGCAGGACGACCATCTCGGTGACTTGTCTGACCGAGCGGGAGGCAATCCGCGAGCTGCTGCCCGCTTGTTTCGAGCCGGGCGCCCACCCGACGATTACTGTCGAGGTGCAGCAGATCGAAAATCTCGACTGGCTTGCGGGACGTGGTTATTCCACACTCGGCGTCAAGTTTCCGGTCACCTTTCTGACCGGAACAGGAGAAATCCTTGAGGGGGATTTTCTCGCGGTGCTGTGGGAGAATCTTGCGGACCCCATTATCAGCGGACGGGAGGAACTGGGGTTTGCGAAGCTCTGGTGCGCCATTGACGAGACGGTCCGGACCGGCCATCGGCGGAAGTTTGCCGCGAGTTGGCTGGGGCACAAGTTTTTGGAGATTGAGGTGGAGGGGATGCGGGAGGCTTCCGGGCCTATATCACCCCGGAAACCGCTCCTGCACTATAAATACATTCCGAAGACCGGATGTCCTGGCGAAGCCGACGCTGCGTATGCGGTGATGACACCGTCCGCAAATCCCGACCTGGTCGTGGACCAACGTTATACCGCCGAGGGGAGGTTTGAGTTCCTGAAGTCAAATTGGGAGGAACTCCCAACGCTTTTTCATATCGTCAATAGGCTCGCTCGAATGCCGATCCATGGGCTCTGCGCGGCGAGCGTGGTTTACTCGCACGGAGGCAAGGATCTCTCCGATCAAACCATTCTGGAGAGCCCGCAAGCGGAAGGCCTGGCAGCACCACGGCTTGGAGAGCCGGAAAAGCGGTAAGTCCAAATCGGCGTTAGCGCGGGTCGAGCTGGCGAAAGCGCGTTGAGGCCTCCTTGGACGCATTGGCCAAAAACGCGACATCGACACCGCCGACGATGTAGTCATAACCAAGAGCGATACAGCGCTCGGGAATGCCCTCGCCATAGCCCACAGCCATCCCTTTTTTGCCATGCTTCTGGCAGGCTTTATAGACTTTCTCCAAGGCGTCACCCAGCGATTCCAAGGAGCGCGGGTGATCCATGGGAAACCCCTTGCGCAGCATGTAGTCATCGGGGCCGAGGAACAGGCCATCGACTCCCGGGACCGCCGCGATCTCCTCGGCGCGTTCGACGGCTTCCGGAGACTCGATCTGGCAGATCAACTCGGTCGCGGCATTGGCCGTCGCAACGAAGAGTCGTCCACCGAGATCAATGCTTCGCCGAGCGCCGTAAGATCGCTCGCCAATCGGCGGAAATTTTGCCGCGCGCACGAGGCGGATTGCGTCTTCGGCTGTTTCCACTTGAGGAACGATCACGCCGTCTGCCGCCATGTCGAGGGCCACGGAAATTGGACCAAGCTCGTGACCGGCAACCCTGACAAAGGCCTTTTTACCGATAAAGTTGCAGGCTCGGACCATCGCAAGCATGTCCGTGTAGCTCCCGATCTGGCCGTGCTGGCCGTCGATCCAAATCCAGTCCCAATCCGGCCCGATTCGCTCCACCACACCGGGTGAGGGATACATTACGCACAATCCGATCATCGTTTTTTTCTTCATAAAGCTAAGGAGCAGGGGAGTTCTTCCGTTCGAGGTGTGACAGCATGTCGAGAAAACAGAGGTTGCTGTGATAGAGCGGATCACCCTCGGGAATGGAAGGCACGGCATCCATCACCTCACCGGTCTGACCGCTTCTGGTCTGGTAGGGATAAAGCATGAGGTTCGGATTCAGATAATGTGAGAAATAGGCATTGTGGCACTTGGCAAATGCGGCCAGGCAGGCAATGCGCTTTTCCTCATCTCCCGCACCCATGGCGGCGAAGAGCGCTCCCCGCATGGTTTCCGGCAGGTTCCACCAGGGCATCTCGGAATCAATAACTTCACCGGTCCGGTTGTTGACGGCTTTGAACATTCCCCCATGGCGATCATTGAAGCCGGCTTGCATCGTGCTGAGGAGGATGTCCGGCATCTCGCTCCTCACGCGTGCAAACAGTGCGCGGCGTTCTTCATCCATCCCTTGACCATCACGCTCCATTGCGTAGACCGCCGACAGCCCGAGGCCGACGAACTCCGTGCAGTGCCCGGGATCCAGAAACTCGCCGCGCTCGAAAGTTTGCGGGTCAATATATTCGCTGAAGCGGCCAGCGACCGGATCCCAATGGTGATCCAACACGAATTTCAAAAAATCGCAGGCACGCGCGAAGATCGCCTGCTTCACCTCCTCGCACCCGATCCGCAAAGACACGAGCCTCGGCACGGAGAGGAAGAGCATGCGCATGCCCTGGCTGAGGCCTTGGGCGGGAAGTCTCGCCCCCTCCAGCCCGAAAAGGCCTTGCTGCACCCGCGACGCCACTCTGTCGAGCATTTCGATGCCCGTCCGGCGGAGTTCGGGGTTCGCGCCAAGCAAAAGTCCTTTGCCACAGAAGAGATCACCGGCACCGGTCCAATCCGGATTTGGCGATGCCGACCCGGGAATGATCACAAAGGAGCGGTCGACAAGAAACGGGCATCGCCCCCCGTATCGCGAGATGATTTGGAGGATGGCCCCGGACATTCGTGCGATAAGTTGCGGGAACAGGTTTCGCGCAGTTTCCTTTTCCTCCGACGAAAGCTCCAACTGGTCGAGGGCTTCGAGGTGCAGGACGAGTGCCTCGGTCCCCCTTCCCAAAAACCAGGGGTAAATCCTCTGGTGGCTTTCCTGCGGCAATTCCCTGCCGGTGTTCGGATTGAACTTTGTGTCGATGAAGGGCCAGTCGTTTGTCTGAGAGTGCCGATGAAGGATTAGTCGGATCCCGGGCTCCACCGCGTTCTCCAGAAGGATCCGCCGGTAGCTGCTCGAACCCAAGTATTCCAAAGTTGGGGATGATGGAACGGTTGTCATGTTGGGTTTCGCATGTGAGAAATGAGCGCCAAGCTGCTACTGGCCGAGCTGGCGCACATTGAGGAATTGACCAAGTTCAGCGGACGCCTTGGCCGCCAGACACGCGTAGACACTTCTCAATCCCGCACTCAATGGCGCAAGGGAGGGAGCGCCGTTCCGCACCATGTCCACAAAATTTTCCACCAACCGGGAATCTCCGCCAAAGTGTGCGCCCTTGCCCTCGATGGTTACTGTGGTGTTAATCGGTTCGCGGTGCCGCGTTGCCCGGATTTCTCCCGTATAAAAATCAAATTCCACCTGGCCTTGAACCCCTGAAATCACGGCCCCGCGCTTGGCCCCGCGCTTGGAGAAAAAGACCTGCGTGTAGACCCCCTTCACCCCGTTGGCAAACTCCAGCAGCACACTCGACGAGTCCTCGTTCATTCCCGTTTCAGGTAGGCCTATGTCCGGAAAATAGAGGACATCGGGATCCGGGGAGGCCGGTTTGAGGCGAAGGTCCTGATGCGCCCGACCGCAGGAACTCATCGCCGCAACTTTGGTAATCGGGGCACCGGCCAAATCGGCCAGGTAGTCTAAATCGTGGGTCGCCTTCTGGATGAAAAGCCCCTGCGTCACTTCGTAGTCCCGATACCACCCGCTGAAATAGACATCTCCGTAGGGAACGTAGTTGACCGCCAGAAGGTGCTCGATGCGGCCTACCGCCTTGGAGGCGATCACACTTTTCGCCTGCTCGCAAACCAGCGAGGCCCGCAGGGGAAAGCTCACGAGCACCGGACACGGATCGCTCTTGAAAGCCTCCTCCAGAGCCAATGCGTCCTCCAGGCGCGTCGCTACCGGTTTCTCCAAAAAAAGAGGGCGTCCAAAGCCCGCCGCCTCCATCGCAAAGCGCGCATGGCTGTCGCAGCGTGTTCCGATCGCCATGGCGTCCGGATCCACGCCCTCAACCATCTCCCGGACCGTCGCGAACACCTTCACCCCTGCGCGATCCTTCTCCGGCACTCGCTCCAAAGCCGCCGCCGGGTTCGCATCCACCAATCCGACAACCGCCAAGTCAGGATCGGCCTTCGCCAGGAGGTTGACCGTGCTGTTCATCCTCGCTCCAAATCCTATGACGCCGAGTTTCATCCGCTCCGAATACCGCGTTGCCTACGCCAGAACAAGAAGAAAATTCGCAATGCGCACATGTTATTGATTATCGCACTTCATTCCGACCCTGCATGTGAGACCGGTTTCGAGGGTTTTTTGCAGGGCTTCGCGGTAGCGAGGACGCCCTCACGCTCTGGCGCGATTATAACCAGCGCGCCACGTAGGGAAGTCGGCATGAGCGCAAACATCAAACGCCACGCCACCGCACTTTGCCACTGGACTCCCATCGACGAGATCTACGCGGTGAGCGAATTTACCACCCAGCTCATGGGCTGGAAAACGGCCCGCCGCTTTATCGTCGTGCACGAACGTGTGCGCGAGGGCAAATCTCCCTTGGGACGCAAGCTCATCGATGTGCCCGGCTACACCTTTCGCATCTTTGTGACCAATCGTAGCGAGGACGCCCTCACGCTCTGGCGCGATTATAACCAGCGCGCCATCATCGAACAGCGCA
>CAMASH010000078.1 GCA_945860745.1 Chthoniobacter flavus
CTGAATGGGTTGTGTTCCTCGCCCGATGCAACCCATTCAGGGTTGGTTCTATTCTCCTGTCGATACCCAAGGTAGCTCATTCTTCGCAACCTTGGGCTGTCGGATTGATCCCCTTCGGGGATTCCTGGAAGATTTTTGTCCTGCACCCACCGGTGTTTCGGGGCGAATTATGAATCTCGCAAGCCCGGCGGGCGTAACTAGAGAAACCAAGTATGCCATCGCCAACCAAGACTCCGAAGAAAATCGGGGTGATGATCCTGCCGGAAACCGTTCTCCTGCCCGGGGGACTGTTACCGCTGTTCATTTTCGAACCACGTTATCGGATGATGCTGGCCGAGGCGTTGGAGTCGCACCGCATGTTTGCCATTGGGCTCATGCGCTCAGGCCGGGAGGAAGTTTTCCCGGTGGGTTGCGCCGGATTTGTGCGGGCCTGCGTGACCAATCCCGATGGCACCGCGCAGCTCATGCTGCAAGGGGTCGAACGCGTTCACTTCAAGGAATGGCTGGAGGGTGCCTTTCCCTGTGCCCAAGTCCAGGTGCTGCGCTCGGAACCTCCGCCGGCGCACTCGGAGGAATCCCTGCTCGGCGAGATCAGGAATCTTTGCTCCCGCCTGTCGGACGAGCAGGAGGAAGTCCGGAGCCAGATCGAGACCCTTTTGGAAAGAACGCCCGGCCTGGCCGAATTCAGTGACCTGGCCGCATCCACCATCGTCCACGACGTCGCCGTCCGCCAGCGTCTGCTGGAGGAGCGGGACGTGACCAGCCGTCTGGCCATCCTGGCGGCTTATCTCGTCCGCATCGTCTGTCCCGACTGAGTCCGCCGCCCGCCGCTCCGGGGCATTTTAAGGCTGGGCAGTGCGGGCGAAGGCCGGCAAAATCACCACCGTGTTTGCACCGGAAAACTATCTCGATCTTGAACGCACTGAGCACCGGGTCATTTTCGAAAATGTGGAAAGTGTCTGGCAGGCGTTGCCCAAGATCGCGGCCTATTTGAAGTTCCGTCTCAAGCCCGCCATCAATGGCAAATTGATCGGCAAGCCTTTCCTCGGTAACGCGGTTTTTGTCGGCCGGGGCACGACGATCGAGCACGGGGCGATGATCAAGGGACCGGCTTGGATCGGGGAAAACTGCGAGATCCGCAACGGCTGTTACATCCGTGAAAATGTCATCATGGGCAATGGCGTGGTGGCGGGAAACTCGAGCGAATTCAAAAACTGCCTCATCTTCGACGAAGCCCAGGTGCCCCATTTCAACTACGTGGGCGATGCGATTCTCGGCTACAAGGCGCACCTTGGCGCCGGGGTCATCCTCTCCAATGTCAAACTGGACAAATCCGAAATCACCGTGCCCGGACCCGACGGAAAGCCCGTCGCCACGGGATTAAAGAAATTCAGCGCGGTGATTGGCGATGAGGCCGAGATCGGCTGCAACAGCGTGATTTCCCCGGGGTCATTGATCGGAAGACACTCGATCATTTATCCCGGCACCTCATGGCGCGGCGTGCTGGAAGCAAATCACATCGTTAAATCGCGTCAGACCACCGAAATCGTGCCTCGCCGCCGGTAGAACTATTCCTTCCAGTCGAATTTTTTAGAAGTCGTGCTCGGGTTGGCATATTCCCCGACGATCTTGCCATCGGCATAGGCGCGAAACCAGAGGCCGGTCACCGAATCTTTGGTTTGGCTTTTCGCTCCACTGGTCCAATAGACATGTCCATCCAGTTCGGACTTGCTGAGTTTGACCGGCTGGGTTTCAAAAGTGACCGGCCGGTTGTTTTCCAAATTGGTCAGGCTTTCCTTCCCTTGGAGATTGAGGGTGGCTGGCTTATCCTTGCTTCCGGGTTGGGCCTCCTCGTAGAAGATCATATATTTGACCTCCAATTGCGGCATGGCTTTGAACGACCGGTTGGTCACGGTGACCGTGTAGGCATATTCCCTGGTGGTGATCGTCTGCATCGAGCTTCTGCTCTTTTGCTCATCCACTTTTTTCCGGGTCGCAGTAATGACCACATCGTGGACCTGAGCGTGGGCAGCACTTGAAACAAAGATCAGTCCGGCAACGAGTTGCAAAAGCATCGTTTTCATCGGGACGGGATTCTAAGCCGCCAGATCGCGCCGGTCGAGCCGAAAGGCCAGACGCCACGGCCTTGAACGCTTCCCTAGCCCTGGCTGTCTCAATGTGATAGAAACAAAAGTGCTGCCCCGCGGGGGTATCAAATTTATGGCAAATGCAATGGTGATAGGAATTGGCGGGGTGGGCTCCGTCATTGGACAAAAACTGCACGAGTACGACTGTTTTGACCGGATCGTGCTGGCGGACATGGATCCGGTTTTCGCGCAGCAACTGGCGGCGCGGACTCCAAAAAACCGTTTCGTGGTCGTTCAGGCCAACGCGATGGATACCGAGGGACTGGCCGCCCTCATGCGGGAACATCAGGTCGCCGTGACCTGCAATGCCTGCACCTGCCAGACGAATCACTCGGTCCTCGAAGCCTGCCTGCGCGCCGGTTCGCACTACCTGGATATGGCGGCGGACATTTATTCCGCGCCGGGGGTCAAGCGTCCGGGCAAAAATTCCTTCGAGGCCGAGATTGAAAAATTCAACGACGCCTATCTCGAACGGGGTCTGGCCGGTATTTTGTGCATGGGCATGGACCCCGGGGCGGTCAATGTCTTCGCGCGCTGGGCGGTGGACCGGCTCGACACCGCTTCCAGCATCCGGGTCCTCGACGCGGACAACGCGGAGGTGCGAGGCTATCGCTTTGCCGTTCTTTTTTCCCCGGAGACGTTCTTTGAGGAACTCGGTGCCGTGCCTTACTTTGTAAAAGACGGACGGGTGGTAAGCGGCAAGCCGCTCGAGGCCGAGATTGAATGGATCCGGTTTCCCGATCCGATCGGCTTGCAGAAAACCTACGCCGTGGCGCATGAGGAGGGGGTGAGTCTGGGAATCTATCCTCCCTTCGTGGAAAAGGGTGTCCGGTATTCCGTCTTCAAGTACGGCGTCTCCGACAAAGTTCTCAACATCTCGAAGACGCTGCAGTTGCTCAATCTGGACACCTGGAAAAAAGTCAAGGTGGACGGGGTGGAAGTCGCCCCGGTGCGCGTGGCCAGCGCGAATCTGCCGAAGCCCGCGCAGCTCGGCGCGACGGTGGACGGCTATTCCTGCGTGGGCACGGAGGTGCGGGGCACAAAAGACCGCCGGCGGATGGAGTATTTTGTGTATACGATGGACAGCCACCGCGACACCTACGAACGCTACGGCTACTCGCTCACGCTGGTGCAGACCGGCATCCCGCCTGCCGTCACGGCCAAGCTCCTCGTCACGGGGAAAATTCCCGAGCGGGGCGTGATGATGCCGGAGGCGCTCGATCCGGAGGAACTGATGAATAATTTTACCCGCGAGGGTCTCCCTATTTTTATCGAGAAACGCGAAGTGGAACGCCTGTAATGAAATCGTTTTATCTCGAAGGCCGCTGGGAATCCGCCAAGGCCACCCACGCCGTCCTCAATCCCTGGAACGGGGAAACCATCGCCGAGGTTTGTCTGGCCGAGGCGGCCCAGGTGGAGCGGGCGGTGGCGAGTTCGCACACGGCTTTTGCCTCGACCCGCAAAACGCCGGCCGCGGAACGATCCGCCTTGCTCGCCCGCGTGGCGCAGGGAATCCAGGCGCGCGCGGCCGATTTTGTGTCCCTCCTCGTGGCCGAGGCGGGAAAACCCGTGACCTATGCCGAGATGGAAGTGGCGCGGGCGCAGATCACTTTCGAGCAGGCCGCGCACGAGGCGGCCGCTTCCCACGGGCACACTTTGGAAATGGAGGCGACCGCGCCGGGGAAAGGCCATTTCGGCCTGGTGCGGCGATTTCCCCTCGGGGTGATTCTCGGCATCACACCGTTCAATTTCCCGCTCAATCTGGTCGCCCACAAAGTCGCCCCCTGTCTGGCCACGGGGAATACCATGGTGCTGAAACCCGCGCTCAAAACGCCGTTGTCCGCTTTATTGCTGGCCGAGGTTTTGCACGAAGCGGGCGTTCCCCCCGGCCAGGTGAATGTCGTGCCCTTCAGTCACGAACATATTCCTCCGTTGCTCCACGACCAGAGGATCAAGATGCTGAGTTTCACCGGCAGCGCGGAGGTCGGCTGGAAACTCAAGGCCGAGGCCGCCAAGCAAAAGGTGGCATTGGAACTCGGGGGCAACGCCGGCGTCATCGTCGAGGCGGACTCCGCCTGGCAATCCGCCATCCCAAAAATCGCCGCCGGAGCTTACGGTTATGCCGGCCAGTCGTGCATCAGCGTGCAGCGCATTTTCGTTCACGCCTCCATTTATGAGGAGTTTCGGCGCGAACTGACCGCGTTTATCACCACGAAAATTGCCGCCGGCAATCCCCAGGACCGCGCCGTGACGGTCGGGCCGATGATCAACCCCGCAGCCCGCGACAAAGTGGTCCAATGGATCGCGCAGGCCGAAGCGGCGGGGGCCAGACTGCTGACTCCGCTGCGAACGGAAAGCCTGGGCCTGCTGCACCCCGTGCTGATCGAAAACGCGCCGCGTGACGCCGCGGTGACCGGCGAGGAAGCCTTTGCCCCGCTGGCGGTGTTGGAAAGCTACGACACGTTTGAAGAGGCGCTGGGCCGGGTCAACGATTCCGCGTACGGATTGCAGGCCGGGGTTTTCACTTCCGACATCACCAAGGCATTCCGCGCCTTTGAGGAAATCGAGGCGGGCGGGGTTTTGATCAATCAGACGCCGACATTCCGGGTCGAAAACATGCCCTACGGCGGCGTGAAGGACAGCGGGTTCGGACGCGAGGGCGTGCGCTATGCCATGGAAGACATGACCGAGATGCGCAGCCTCGTGGTGAATCTGGCTTGAGCAGCCGGCCGTGATCATGGAAAAACTTCCTTCCGCGCAGTCGTCTGCCTTTCCGGTTTAACAATCAGCCGAATCGTGGCTAGTCTTTCCACCCTTCGTCACCACTCCTTCCATGAAAGACCTCTACCTCGGAACCGACAGCGGAGCCACCACCTCGAAAACCAGCGGCGTCTTTACCGACGGCACCCCGATTTCCCTGGAGCTCGCCCAGAGTTCCACCAACTCCCAGCTCGGCACTGAGGCGGTGGTCGGAGGATGGATCGCGGGGGCTGAGAAATTTCTCCATGACCATGAACTCGTTTGGGACCAGGTGCGCGGGGTCGGACTGGCCATGCCCGGGCCTTATCAAGGGTATGGTATCCTCGACCGCGCGGCGAATCTGCCCGCCTCGTTCGCGGGATGGGATTTTCACGCCGACTACTCCCGGGCCCTCGCGGCCACCGCGGGACGGCCGATTCCGCTCGTCACCGGAAACGACGGCAACTATGGCGGCGTGGCCGAGGCCGCCAAGGTGCGCGGCAACAAAAAAGCCTCCATCATCATGCTCGCCCCCGGTTCCGGGCTGGGCTGTGCCTACGTCAACGCCGACGGTTTTCCGCTCGATGGCGACACGCTCAACGGGATGGAGGCCGGCCACATGCCCGCTCCCATTCACCTCCTGGGCCTGCCGCCGTTCACCTGCGGCTGCGGGCGGTCCTGGGGTTGCTTCGAGGCCTACACCACGATCTCCGGCCTGCCGCAATTCCTCGACTATCTGCTGCCGAAATACCCCGACCACGAACTGGCCCACTCGGCCGCTCCGGCCAAGGAGAAGGCCCTCTCGCTGCGCACCCGCGCGCAGAAGGGCGACAAACTCGCGCTGGAAATTTTCGACTATCAGGCCAGGGCCCTCGGCCTCCACGTCGCCAATCTCTCCATGGCCCTCGACGCCGAATACGTCGTGATTGGCGGCGGCCTGATTGATCCGCACGCCACCACCGCGGAATTCCGCGGGCATTACCTCAAAACCATTCACACCTCGGCGGAACCCTGGCTCCATCCGAGCCAGCGGCAGACGCTCAAAATCGTCCCCGCCAGCCTGGGCGAACTCTCCCAGGCCATCGGGGCCGCCCTCGTCGCGCTCTACACCGGCCAAGCGGCGGCCAAGGCCTAGAGTTTCGACGAACTGTCCTGCATCCACAAGGCGCGGGAGGCATCCAGCACTCCCGGGACGGCAAGGTCGCGCAAACGACGAATCCCGTCGCGCGAGGGCGGAGCCTGCAGGGCGAGGCTGGTGGCGGTGGGGTGGTGCCAGTTGCGGATATTCGTGCGGCCGAAGAGGGTCAGATTCCGCACGCCGAAAGCGGCGGAAAGATGGGAGGCGGCGCCATCGACGGTGAGAACCATGCGGGCGTTGGCGCAGAGCCAGAGAAAATTCTCCAACGAGGTTCCGCTGGCCAGGCTGCGGACAGAGGGGCCGGTGAGTTTCTGAATGTCGTGACAGTTGCGGATCTGCCAGTCGGTCGAGGCGCTGGTGAGGACGAAACGCATTCCGAACTCCGCGTGCAGTTCGCGGAGCACCCCGGCCCAGCGTTCCGGCAGCCAGCTTTTGTGCCGCCAGCCCGAGGTGGCGTTGAGCAGGACGTAGGGTTCGGCGTCGAAGCCGGGGGGCTTCCAGGTATCGGGCGGTTGCTTGAGCCGGGGCGGACGGAAGGGTCCTTCGGCCGGCACGGGCGTGTTGTCCCAAAAATATTCCGCGACGTAGCGATCACCCAACTCGGTGACGATGAGGTCGCCGAAGAGCGGGCGGTGGAACCAGGCGATCTCGCGGGACTCGGGCAGGATGGCGCGCTTTGTCCGGGCGGGGATGATCAGGGCGCGGAGGGCGGATTTGTTTTGGTGGTCGTAGCAGTAGAGGTGGCTGCGGGGCGTGAGAGCGGGACCGTGCTGGAAGCGCGTGCCATTCATCAACTCGAGGAGGGGGGCGTGGCCGTTGCGGGTCAGGACGCAGAGGGGCAGACCGTGATGGGCCCGCAACCGGGAAAGCGCGGGCTCGAGCAAAAGGAGGTCTCCAAGTTGCTTGTGAAAGACGACGTAGCAGCCGGACATCAGAGAGATTCGTGCAAATGCAGCTTGAGTAAAGGGCGCGTCCGGCGGTTTGCTGCGGGCATCGTGCGTGTTTTTATTCTCAAGCCGGATGGGATCGGCGATTTCGTGCTGGCCAGCGGAGCCTTGCGGCTGCTGGCGCGGGAGTGCGGGGAGGAAAACCTGGTGCTGGTGGTGAAGTCGTTGCTGGTGCCGCTGGCGCGGTCGCAGTTTCCCCGCGCGACGGTGATCGACCTGCCGGTGGCGGCGGAACGCAAGGTGATCAATCTCTTCGCCTGGAATTTCATGGTGTGCCTGCCGGTGTGGTGGCGGCTGCGCACGACGCGGGTGGACGCGGCGGTTTGCCTGCGCAGCATGAGGAATTATCTGGAGACATTTCTTTTTCTTTCCTCGCAGGCCGGGCGGCGGGTCGCCAGTGAAAACATCCTGCTGCGGGGCAGGCGCAAGGTTCGCACCGTGGTGGAGACGACGGCAAACCGTTTTTTCCGCACCGAACTGGTGGACTATCCGCAAACGGCGGGCGAAATCCCGCTGGAAGTCGAGGCGCACCGCCGGGTCATGACGCGGCTGCTGCGGCGGGAGGTGACGGGGGCGGAGGTGCTGCCGGTTTTGCAAGCCCCCGCGCCGGCGGGCGGGGATTATTGGATCTGTGCACCCATCACGAACTTGAAGTCGAAGCTCTATCCGCCCGCAAAATGGGGGGAGATTTTCCGCGGGTTGCAGCCGGAGGCGGCGGATAAAAAAATCCTGCTGGCGGGATCGGAGGATCAGCGTGCGTCGCTGGAGGAGGTCCTGGCCGCATTACGGAAAAACGGCTGCGCCCGTGCGGAGATCGTTTTTCCCGCGGACCTGGTGGAGTTCGTGAACCTGATCGCAGGGGCGGAAATGGTGCTGACGGTGGACACCGCTGCGGCGCATTTTGCCACCGCGCTGGACCGTCCGACCCTGGTGTTGTTTTCCGGACTGCACCGGGGAATGTTCGGGCCGTGGCGCAGGAGCGAACGGCAGTCGTGGTTGTTGCCCGGGATCGCGGAGGACGTGAAGAAAAAAAACTGGCCTGCCGGCATCGCGCCGGAACGGGCGGCGGCGGAGATTCGCGCGCTGCGGGGATTGCGCCCGGAACCTGTTCCCGATAGCCTGCCGGAGCCCGGCTAATATGGCTACCCATCTCGACCACACCCACACCCACGGCGACCATCGCCTCTGTTACGGACATCCTCTGCCCTTTGGCGCAAGCCATGTGCCCGCGGGGATCAATTTTTCCATTTCCTCGACCCACGCCACGGCTTGCACGCTGGTGCTGTTTCTCAAAGGCGCGGCCTTGCCCTTTGCGGAGATTCCGTTTCCGCCGGAATTTCGCCTGGGAAATGTCTGGGCCATGACGGTCTTCGGCCTGGACTACGAGGAAATCGAGTACGGCTACCGGTTCGATGGCACGCATGATCCGCGCGAGGGTCAGCATTTTGATCCCAAAAACATCCTGCTTGATCCCTACGCGCGCGAAATCGGCGGTCGGGATGCGTGGAAACAGGCGGCCCAGCCGGGCGAAGTCTATCCCTCCCGGGGGCGGATGCCGTTCGCGCACTTCGACTGGGCGCATTCGCGTCCGCTGGAGCGGCCGGAAAGCGAACTGGTGATCTATGAGATGCATCTGCGCGGTTTCACCGCCCATCCGAGCGCGGAGGTGAAGCATCCCGGAACCTACGACGCGATGCGGGAAAAAATCCCGTATCTCAAGGAACTGGGGGTGAACTGCGTCGAGTTGATGCCGATTTTTGAATTCGACGAACTGGAGAACACCCGGACGAATCCGCTGACGGGCGAGACGCTGTGCAACTACTGGGGCTACAGCACGCTGGGATTTTTTGCGCCGAAGGCGGGCTTTGCGGCCACGGGGGTCCAAGGCACGCAGGCGCACGAGTTGAAGGAGTTGATCAAGGCGCTGCACGATGCGGGGATTGAGGTCGTGCTGGATGTGGTCTTCAATCACACGGCGGAGGGCGGGGACAACGGGCCGACCATTTCCTTCCGCGGCATTGACAATAAAACGTACTACATGCTCGACAGCCAGGGGCATTACGCGAACTACACCGGCTGCGGCAACACGGTGAATTGCAACCACCCCGTGGTGCGCGGATTTGTCATCGCGTCGCTGCGTTATTGGGCGGCGGAATATCACATCGACGGCTTCCGCTTCGACCTGGCCTCGGTGCTGGGGCGCGATCTCTCCGGCGCTCCGTTGCTCAATCCGCCTCTTCTCCAAGCGCTGGCCTACGACCCGGTGCTGGCACACTGCGATCTCATTGCCGAGGCCTGGGATGCGGGCGGGCTTTATCAGGTGGGCAATTTTCCCTCCTACGGACGCTGGATGGAATGGAACGGCAAGTTCCGCGATGCGGCGCGGCGTTTTCTCAAGGGCGATGTCGGCGTGGTGGGCGAAATGGTCCAGCGCATCATGGGTTCGCCCGACCTGTACGCTGCGGCGGGGCGCAAACCCACCGCCTCAATCAATTTCATCACCTCCCACGATGGCTTCACCCTGCGCGATCTCGTTTCTTACAACGAGAAGCATAATCTCGGCAACGGCGAGAACAACAACGACGGCGCGAATGACAACTCCAGTTGGAATTGCGGGGTCGAGGGAGAGACCGGCGAGGCCGCCATCAACGCCCTGCGTTTGCGCCAGCAGAAAAACGCCATCGTGATGCTCTTCGTCAGCCAGGGTGTCCCCATGCTTTCGATGGGCGACGAATGCAGCCGCACCCAACATGGAAACAACAATGCCTACTGCCAGGACGAGGACTGGAACTGGTTCGACTGGTCACTGACGGAAAAGAGCGCGGGGCTCTTCCGTTTCGTCAAGAGCCTGATCGCCTTCCGCAAGGCCAACGCGGCGCTGCGCCAGCCGGAGTTTCTCACCAGCCGCGACTGCATGGGCAGCGGGTATCCCGACATTTCCTGGCATGGCACGCTGCCCTGGAAACCGGACTGGAGCCTGCCGAGCCGTTCCATCGCCTTCATGCTCTGCGGACGCCACGGGGCCGCTGCGGGGGGCCCGGCGCATTTCATCTATTGCGCCTTCAACATGTTTCACAAGCCGCTCGATTTCACCCCGCCCGTTCTCCCGCGCGGCCAGGGTTGGTATCGTTTTGCCGACACGTCTTTGGAGTCGCCCGACGATGTGACGGAACCGGGCCAGGAGGTTTATCTCGACGGACTGAAGCAGCTCAAAATCACAGAACGCAGCAGCGTCATCCTCCTCGGCCGATAAGCCGGATCCCGAGCCGCACGGGCTGATTCAAGAATCCCCTTGCACTCTCTCTGGCCAGAGGCTACATATGCGCCCCTTTTCAACTAATCCAAAGATGGCCACCAAGAAGAACAAATCCCCCAAAGCTCAAGCAGCCAAGCCGGCCAAGAAAGCCGTCAAGCCTGCGATCAAGCCTGCCGCCAAAAAGCTGGCCAAGCCTGCCGCCAAAAAGCTGGCCAAGCCGGCCGCCAAAAAGCCGGCCAAGCCTGCCGCCAAAAAGCCAGCCAAGCCTGTCGCCAAAAAGCCGGCCAAGCCTGTCGCCAAAAAGGCAGTTAAGAAAGCTCCTGTCGTGACCAAAAAGAAAAGTCCATCCGAATCGGCCGAAAAAGCCGCCCAATCCCCCGCCAAGAAGACGGTTGCAAAAGTTTCTCCAGCCAAAGCCAAATTCCTCCCGCCCCTCCGGATCCCCGCGCCCAAGCCGGCCGTGAAGCTGACTCCGTTCCTCGAACGGCAGAAAGGCCGGCTTCTCGCCTTGAAAGACACCCTGCTCGACTCGATGAATGGCGTGGCCAAGGACAGCTTGCGTTCGCGGGCGGAAGGCAGCGAAGCCAGCGCCTTCGGCATGCATCAAGCCGATGCCGGCAGCGACGCTTACGACCGCGACTTCGCCCTCAGTCTTCTCTCCCAGGAACAGGACTCCCTTTTCGAAATCAATCAGGCCCTCAAGCGGATTGAACTCGGCACGTATGGAATGTGCGAAATGTCCGGCAAACCGGTCCCGCATCCCCGCCTTGAAGCCCTGCCGTTCACCCGCTACACGGTGGAGTGTCAGGCCGAACTCGAAAAACGCAACCGCTACCAACGCGTCCGCCAGCCTGCCACCTCCCTCTTCGGCCTATCCGATGACGATGGGGAAGGCGATGACGACGACACCAGCACCGACTCCAAAGACAAAGACTAATCACCATGGCACAAGAAATCGTCACTCTCGAATGCACCGAGGCCCGGGCCTTGGGCAAATCCCCGTCGCGCTACATGACCACGCGCAACAAAAAGAGCCCGCAGACCCCCAACCGGCTCGAAAAGAAAAAATACAACCCAAGTCTCCGCCGGCACACTCTGCACCGGGAGATCAAATAATCCGCCATGGAACCGAAAACACCCCAACGCGCTTCTGCGTTCCGCCGCGCGAATCGCATGATGCCGCGCCGCCGGACCGATCTGGCCGAGGAAGCCGTCGATTACAAGAATCCCGAACTTCTCAAACGTTTCGTGACCGAGAGCGGAAAGATCCTGCCCCGCCGCGTCACCGGCATGTCCGCCCGCATGCATCGCAAGATCAGCAGCGAGATCAAGCGCGCCCGCGCGATGCTCTTGATGAAGTAACGGCTGACGGGCGTCAGTCCCTCCCGTGACGCCCGGTCTGAGGGACGCAAACGCCGCGTCCTATTCCCCGCCGCCAAACCGGGGGATGATTTTAGCGCGCCATTCGGGATTCGAAACCGACCCGGTGGACACGTATTCGAAGAGCTTGCTTACGGGGAATAGCACAAGGCCCGGCAACCCGCGGGCATTGATGCGAACCGACATGTCCATCTTGTCGTTCATAAAGAAGATGTCCCCGCGGCCGAGCAGACTGAAGCCGGCCCCGTCAATGGAGAGATTTTTGGTGATGATCTTTTCGTCCTGCACCAGGAAATCCGCCGTCGCCAGCCGCGCAGAATGAAGCCCCGAGCCGGGGATGATCTTATTGATGATCTCCGAAAGCGGACCAAGGATGGGGATGGCAAAAACCTGACCGTCCTCAACCCGAAGGCTTCCCGACCCGCGCATCTTCTCCTCCTGCCCCATTCTGGCGGTGAATTTATACTTTCCGCTGCCCACACCTTTTGAGGTGTCAAAATCGAAGTACAGTTTCGTCAGTTTGGCGAAATCCACGCGCCGGACATCCACATCCGCGCCGAAGGTCGGATCGCTCGCATCGATGGAAACCACCGCCTTCAAGCCGACATCGCCGCCCAGGAGCTTGGCGCTTTTGACATTGGCGAGCACCTTGGTTCCCTCCACCCGGACATCGGCCACGGTGCGGCCGAATTTGAGCGTGCGCTTGAGCAAATCGTAGTCCAATCCCTCGGCGGATTCGATTTGCAGGGAGAGATCGTTTTGCTTCGCGTCCGACATGTGAATCATCCCGTCCACGTGGACTTTCGGTGGCTGGCGGAATCGATAGGGCTTGATCGCCTCGGCAATCTTCGGATCGATCCACATCATGACATCCCCCGGCGGCATGGTGGAGTTGATGTCCTTCAACAACACCTGACGGCCGCCGAAATCATAGACAAACGTCCCGGAGCCCATGCCTTTGCCCCGGCCCAGAGAGAGATCCCGATAGGTGACCGCGCGGTCGGCGATCTCCAGCTTCGATTGCCCCCAATCCAGCCATGAACCGCGCATGGCCGTGCGCCCGATCCGCAAAAAACCCGTCCCCGTGATGGCGGCGATATCGGGTTTCGTCCCCCGCACATCGATTTGCACGTAGGGTTGATCGCGGAACTCCATCATTTTCAGAAACTCCTGTTCCTTGGGGCCCAGCAAGGGAATGAAGACGGTCGGCGAAATGGTATTGCTCAGTCGCAGGCGGAAATCGCCCGGAGCAAGAAAAACGTCCGCCTGGATTTTCCCGCCATCCGCCTGCAAGCGCGCATCCCGCGCAAAGACCTTGCCGTCGCGATAGGCGAAGTCGGCGGCAAAGGAGTCGAACTTCACCCCCCGGAACGCGAATTTTCCCATCCTCAGCGAACCGGTGACGTTATACGTGGCCGGGGCGGAGGAAAAGACCGCCTGACCCGCCGCCTCGCAGAGCGGCGCCTCTTGGAACTTGAGACTTTCGAAGGCGGGATTCTTCGGCAGCAAACCCAGAAACGGAGCCGGGGACAACGAGCTGGAAACCTCAAAATCCAGGACGCCCTTGTTCCATTGCGCGGAGGCATTGAGGGAGCCCTCCCGCCCACGCACGAGGAGATTCCCGACGGTGAACTTTCCGTCCTGGTAGTCCGCCCCGACGTCCAGACCCTCGATCCGCCATTCGGGCGCCACCACCGGACCGCTGCGCACACTGATATCGGAGACCTGCAAGGTCGTGAGATCCGCCAGATCCCCGCTGATCCCGGCGCGCACTTCCGGCGGCTGGCCCGGATACTGCAGCTCGGAAAATTTTTTGATCAGGGACTCATAGGAATTGCCGGGGCCGGAGGAACCGGACGGCGCCGTGTGGTGCTCAAGGCGAAACGCCTGGGGATTCTGCAGCTCTCCCTTCAACACCACCCGGACGCCCTGCACATTGCCCTCAAAGTAACTGATACGGATCTGCTCCGGAAAAAACAGGAATTGGGCGGACACACCGGCCAGGTTCAAGCGGGACCCGCCCGGTCCGGAGCCAAGCGGAATCGCCACATCCGTGTCATCCAGTTCGATATGGTCGATGGAGATTTTTCGTGCCAGCAAGTCGCTCAGGTTGACGGAGACGACGATGCGTTCGATCCGGGCCAGGTTTCTTTCCCGGTCCTTCGTCTCGATCACCTCGACCTGCTCGGCCACCAGTCCCTTGAACGGGTCGTGGGAGAGCCGGCCGATGGTGGTGCGAAACGCCTCGCCACTCAGGGCCTGCGCCACCCGCTCCTTCAAGCCAAAGCCGATGCCCACCTCCCGCAGATACAAGATCGCGCCGGGCAACCCCACGAAAAGCGCCACCAGAACAGCCCGGATCGTCCAGCGGACGAGAAAACGGGGAACCGGAGGCAGGTGCATAGCAGAGAATAAAGGCCGTCATTGGTCATTAGTCCATCGTCATTGGTCATTTTCCGGGACGGCTTGCCCGTGGGAATCCCATGACCAATGACCAATGACGGATGACCGCTAAAGCAATTGCACCGGATCGACGTCCACCGCAACGAAGACATCCTCGGGCAGGGTCAATCCCGCCAGGGCCGTCTGGATGGCTGCCGCCAACGGACGCACGGCCGGGCCCCGCAAACTGGTTTGAAAACGGTGGTAGCCACGGGCCTTCTCCAGCGGCGCGGGAGCCGATTCCCCCACCACGGACCCCTCGGGAACATTCTCCCGCAAACGGCGCACCAGCGTCTGGGTGGTGAATTCCGCCCGCTCGCGCACCTGGGAGCGCACGGTGATGAGCACCATGCGCGTGAAGGGCGGGAACCCGAACCGTTCGCGAAACTCCAACTCCTGTCCGACAAATCCCTCGAAATCATGGTGCCGGGCAAACTGAATCGAGGGGCTGGAGGGCGTGAACGTCTGCACAATCACTTCGCCCTCCATTTCCCCGCGACCGGCCCGCCCGGCCACTTGAGTGAGGAGCTGAAAGGTCCTCTCCCCCGCACGAAAGTCCGGCACGTGCAGACCCAGATCGGCGTTGATGATGCCCACGAGGGTCACATTGGGAAAATGCAGTCCCTTGGCAATCATCTGTGTGCCGACCAGAATGTCGATGGCCCCTTCTTTGAAAGCCCCGAGGGTTTCGCGGTAAGCCCCCTTGCGCGTCATGGCATCGGCATCCATCCGCACGACCCGCGCAGACGGGAAAATCTTCCGCACGGAGTCCTCGACTTTCTGGGTGCCTACCCCGGCATGGCGGATGGCGGGATCGCGGCAGCTCGGGCAAACCTTGGGGGCGCGTTCGTTGTGTCCGCAGATGTGGCAGGTGATATGTCCGGCATCCCGGTGATAGGTGAGCGAGACGCTGCAATTCGGGCACTGGCAGACATGGCCACAGACCTGGCACAACATGGTGGTGGAGAAACCGCGGCGGTTGAGAAAAAGAATCGTCTGCTCGCCCGCCGCCAGCCGCTTTTCCATGGCGGTCAGCAACTGGGGGGCAAAGACCGCGTCGCCGCCCCGCGAAGCCCGGCGCAAATCCAACACCCGGATCACCGGCATGCGGCGATCGTCCACCCGCTGCGAGAGAGTCAGCAGGCGGTATTTCCCGCTCGCGGTATTATGCCAGCTCTCAATCGAAGGGGTGGCCGTGCCGAGAACAATGGCGCAATGTTCGCGCTGCGCCCGTAGCACGGCCACATCGCGGGCGTGATAGCGCGGGGCTTCCTCCTGCTTGTAGGATCCCTCGTGTTCCTCATCAACGATGATGATGCCGAGCCGGTCGAGCGGGGCAAAAACCGCGCTGCGGGCGCCGATGACAATGCGGGCGCCGCCGACATGGATTTTGTACCACTCATCGTAGCGTTCGCCCGCCGAGAGGTGGCTGTGCAGCACAGCGACTTCGCCTTGCATGGAAGCAAAGCGCGCTTTGAATCGTTCCACGGTTTGCGGAGTCAGGGCAATTTCCGGCACAAGCACCAAAGCGGTTTTTCCCAGCGCGAGGGCGTGGCGGATGCCTTGCAGGTAGATTTCCGTTTTTCCACTGCCGGTCACCCCGTGCAAGAGAATAGGCAGACTGGTGCCCGCCTGCGTCACCGCTTCATTGACCGCCTTGAGGGCGACGCGTTGCTCGTCGTTGAGACAGAGATCGGTCGTCGGCAAAAACGATTCGCCGCCGTAAGGATCGCGGGCCACTTCGACGGACTCCACCGCCACCCAGCCCTTACGCTCCAAGGTCCGGAAAACCGATTCGGAGACGCCCGCCTTCTCCGTCAGTTGGGCCACGGGCCGGGCTTCCGGTGCCGCCAGCGCCGCCCGCAGGGCATCGGCCTGCCGCGGAGCCTTGCGCTCCAGCGCGGCCAATTCGTCTGCGGTCGGAATCCGCACGACGCGCACATGATTCAACCGGCGCGACGTCACCTCCGCCTGGCGGACAACCTGCGGCAACACGCAGGCCATGGCCGTTTCCAAGGGGCAGCAATAGTATTCGGCAATCCACCGCGCAATCTCCAGGAGTTTTGGGCGGATGAGGGGAGCTCCGCCGATGGCCTCATGAATTTCCTTGGGCGATTTGACCGCGGATTCGTCGAGGACGTCGACCACCGTGCCAAGCACCAGTCGGGCGCGGAGGGGAACCCGCACCCGTGACCCGGGTGCCAGCGCGGGTTCCAGCGCGGGAGGAATCAGGTAATCAAGGGCACGATCCCCGGCGCGATCGGGAATCACCCTGGCATAGCGTGGCATGGGCCCGTTATCGCAATCCTCCAGGGCCAGGGAAAGGATTTGCTGTCAGCCCGTGCCTGCTATGGTGGGGATCGTTGTTCATGAGGAGATTGTTTGTCATTTGCGCCCTGGCGCTGGGTCTCCTGGCGCTGGCTGCGACCCTTTTTCTCGCCCTGGCCGACGATCCCTCCTACCTCGCGAAGGAGGCGGTCGCACTCGGACGCTATCAAAAATACGATGCGCTGATCCGTCAGGCCTCGCAACGATACGGCGTCGCGCCGGAACTCATCAAAGCCGTGGTCTGGCGGGAAAGCCGCTTTCAACCCCACAAGGTGGGCACCCAAGGCGAACGCGGACTGATGCAAATCACGGAAAACGCCGCGGCGGACTGGGCGCTGGCCGAAAAAATCGAGACCTTTGTGCCGACCGACCTTTTCGATGCGAAAGTCAACATTGAGGCGGGAACCTGGTATCTAAAACGCGCGCTGACCCACTGGGCGGCCAAGGACAATCCCGTTCCCTTTGCGCTGGCGGAATACAACGCCGGCCGGACCCGGGTGAAAAAATGGGTCAAAAATTCCGGCCAGGGCGAGACGGCCAACGCGGGAGATTTGCAGACGGCCATGGATTTCCCCATGACCAAAAGCTACATCAACGCCATCGTGGCCCGGCATGAGTTTTACGTGGAACGCGGTGAGTTCCGGTAGGGCGCATTGCCCTCGATGCGGCGTCGACGGATGCGGGCCTTGCGGCAGATGCACCAGGCAGGATGCCCGATGCGGCAGGCGGTTGGAGGGATGACAGGGACCCTCCCCTGTCAATCTACCCTACCCCGTTATTCTGTGATGATGTCCTTGTAGGTCTTGCCGGTCGGAATCATGGGCAGCACGTGCTCGGTGTAGGGCGTCATGATGTCGAGGACGTAGGTTTCCTTCGAATCGAGCATGCGCTGGATGGCCGCACGCACGTCTTTTTTGTGCGTCACGCGCTCACAGGTCACGCCGAAGCCTTTGCAGATTTCGACGTAGTCGGGATAGATGCGTTTGAGATCCTTCGGGTCGCCCAGGAAGGTGTGTCCGCGGTTGCTGCCATGGAAACGATCCTCCCATTGCACCACCATGCCGAGGTGCTGGTTGTTCAGGATGATCACCTTGGCGGCGATGCCCTCGATGTGGGTGGTGGCCAGTTCCTGCACGTTCATGAGGAAGGAGCCATCGCCGTCGATGTCGACGACCTGCTTGTCCGGTCGCGCGATCTTCGCGCCCATCGCGGCCGGATAGCCGAAGCCCATGGCGCCGAGTCCGGCAGAGGTGATGAAGGTGCGCGGTTTGTCGAAATTATAAAACTGACCCGCCCACATCTGATGCTGGCCCACGCCGGTCGTGATGATGGCATCGCCCTTGGTCAGTTCGCAGAGTTCCTTGATGACGTATTGCGGCAGGATGGCATGCGGGGTGTCCTTGAAGGTCAGCGGAAACTTGGTTTTCCAGGCGTCGATCTGACGGTACCAGTCCGGGAAACGGGTGTGGTTCTTGGCCACGCGCTTGCGGCCCATTTTGGCCAGAATGGCATTGGCGCGGTTGAGGGCGTATTTCAGGTCGCTCAGGATCGGCAGCTTGACCAGCTTGTTTTTGTTCAGCTCGGAATTATCGATGTCGATATGAACGATGGTGCCGTGCTCGCAGAACTTCTCGACCTTGCCGGTCACGCGATCATCGAAGCGCACTCCGATGGCAAGCAGCAAGTCGGCTTCGTTGGCGGCGTTATTGGCATAGACGGTGCCGTGCATGCCGAGCCATTTGAGCGAGAGCGGATGACTCTCGGGGAAAGAGCCGACCCCCATGATCGTCGTGGTGACGGGAATCTGGGTGCGTTCGGCAAATTCCTTCAACTCGGCCGCGGCGTCCCCGGTGATGACTCCACCACCGCAATAGATGACGGGCTTTTTCGCCCCTTCAATCAGGCCGATCATTTCCTGGATGGCCAGATCGTCCGCCTTCTTCAGGGGCTGATAGCCGCGAAGTTTGATTTCCTTCGGGTAAATCGGCTGGGCCCTTTGGTTCTGAATATTCTTGGGAATGTCGATCAGCACCGGTCCGGGACGTCCGCTTTCGGCGATGTAAAAGGCTTCCTTGACGATACGGGGGATCTCGTTGATGTCCCAAACCAGATAGCTGTGCTTCACGATGGGCAGGGTGAGCCCGAACATGTCGGTCTCCTGAAAGGCCCCGCGCCCGATCATTTCCTGCGGCACCTGGCCGGTAATGGCCACCATCGGCACGGAATCCATGTAGGCGTCGGCAATGCCGGTGACCAGATTGGTGGCGCCGGGACCGGAGGTGGCCATGCACACCCCGGCCCGGCCGGTCACGCGGGCATAGCCCTCCGCGGCGAAGACCCCGCCTTGCTCATGACGGGGAAGAATGGTGCGGATCTTTTTGGATTTGGTCAGGGCCTGGTGGATGGGCATCGAGGCCCCGCCGGGATAGGCAAAAATCACATCGACCCCTTCGCGTTCCAGACAACTCACGAGGATTTCCGCGCCGTCCATGACCGGACCGCGGTCGGGCAACGTGGATTTGGCGGCGGAAGAGGTGGTTTTCTTGGTTTTCAT
>CAMASH010000079.1 GCA_945860745.1 Chthoniobacter flavus
GAGTGGATCTGGGCTTCGAACTGGTTGGGAGTTTGATAGCCGAGGGCCGAGTGTTTGCGGTGGGTGTTGTAGTAGCCTTCGATGTATTCGAAGATTTCGGTCCGGGCATCATCGCTGTTTTCGAAACAGCCATCCTGAAGCATTTCGAGCTTGAGGGTTCCGATGAAGGATTCGGTCCAGGCGTTCTCGTAGGGGTTGGCGCGTGCGGACATGCTCTGGCGCAGTCCAGCCTTGCCTAGGGCCTTGCGGAAGGCTGTGCAGCCGTATTGGCTGCCGCGGTCACTGTGGAAGATGGTGCGCTCGGTGGGACGTGTGGCGAGGGCTTGAAGGAGCGCGTCGAGAACGAGTTCCGAGCGCATATGATTAGCGAGGCTCCAGCCCACAACGCGACGTGAGCAGAGATCGATGACAACAGCGAGATAGAGCCATCCGGAGCTGGTCGGGATGAAGGTGATGTCGCCAGCCCAAACCAGATCGGGAACATCGGGCAAAGGGTTGCCGGAGATGAGATTTGGTGAGGGCTTGTCGGCCCTTCCGTCGCTGGTTTTTGGAACGAAGGTCTTCGGCTGGATGGCGTGCAGGCCTCTCTGGGTCATGATCCGCCGGATTCTGGCAGGCGCACAAAGCACGCCGCGATCCGAGAGTTCTTGGGAGAGACGGCGGTAGCCGTAACGTCGCCGGTGGCGCCGGAAGACCGCTTCAATGAGGTCGCCGATTTCGACGTTGGCAACTTGGGTCGCCGTGGGTGTGGCGGCGTGATAAAAGCTGCTGCGAGCCTCACCAAGCACGGCACAGACCTTGCGGATACTGCCGCCAGTTTTTTGCGCGACGAGTTCGATCATCGCACGGCACACTGCTGGGTTCTGGTGCCGAGGATGACGGCAGCCTTTTTTAAAATGTCGTTCTCAAGTTTAAGGGAGAGGATTTCGCGCCGCAATCTGGGCAGTTCGTCCGCTTCGGCCTCCTCGCCTACGGCTCGGACCCCTCCGCTCCCGAACTGCCCAGATTGCGCTCCTTTGCGCGCCCAACCGTAAAGGAGGCTCGTGCCAATCTCAAGATCCTGAGCCACTTCCGTCACGGGCTTTCCTAGGCTCACAAGACCTACGGCCTGGGCTTTGAACTCTGCGGTGTATCGTTTTCTAGTCACTGGTTTCATTGTCTCTTATTCCTCTATTTTCTGGTCCAGAAATCTCGCGCACCTCAATCCACCCCAAGGAATCCATGATCCACTACAACCTGACCTGCTCCGTCAGTGTTGCTGGGAACATCGAGACAGCCAAGGAGGGGTGGAGAGAGGCTCTTAGGCTGGATAAAGATTTACGGCTTCTTGCCATCGATGACCCAGATTTACGGCCCGGGTGGGACTTGATTGCGGAGATGGCGGAGTCAGCTACTTTTTCCTACGCTGCTTTCCTGTAGTGATCTTCCCGGCGCCCATTGCCGCAGGAGGCAGGATCTTCCAATACCGTGCAGCGTCCTTAGGTTTCACCAGTTCACGGTAGTGCGGAATCAGCATTTTTCCTAATTCGTGGCCCAGCATGGCTTGAGTCAGCATTTCATTGCTATGGGCGGCAATGTGGTAGCCGGCTGCACTACGGCGCATGGCGTTGCGTGGCCACGGGGTGATTCCCGCTACTTCACGAATCTCTTCAAAGCGTGAACGATACTTCTCCGGCGTAACGGGTCCGAACTCGGCAGAGTAGGGGAGGAGCCACGCGGCAAGATTGTCGCTCATCTCCACAATCCTCCGCGCCCGTGTCTTGGTCTTCGCGTCCTGGACGGTGATAGCCTTTTCCGCAATTGAAACGTCCTTCCAATCGAGCCCGGCAATTTCCCGTGTCCTGAGTCCTGCGAATAGACCGATGGCAATAAACGGGGTCATTGCCCCTTTCGCGTCCTCAGCGGCTTGCAGAAGTTTTCTGACCTGTTCAATCGTGAGGATTTCAACCGCATGCTGATCAAGGGTGATCTTCTCCAACTTGTCGACCGGATTGCTGGCAGTGTAGCCGTGCTTCACAGCGAAGTTGAACAAATTACGGACATCGTTCTGGTAGTTGCTGCGGGTGCGGAGAGTTCCACCCCGCGCTGTCAGCCAGTCATCCACATCGTGCGAATTGATTTCGTGAGCATGTGCTTCGGGGAATTTCTTGGAGAACAATCCCAGCACGGAAGCTTGAATTCTCAGGTATTCCTCACGCCGGCCCGCTTTGCGTTTGGCCGCAATAAACTCGACTACCAATTCAGAAATCTTGCGTTCACCCCCGGCTGGAGTGGCGTGTCGCAAATAATAATCCACGGCATCCGTCAGACTGGTGCCAAAGGATTTAAGACGGCGTTGGCATTCGCGGGCCTCAACCCGCAAGCGTTCAGGCAGGGCACCGCCGGCATATCCCTCGTTGATTCGGCGGATGCGTTGGGTCCGAGCCCAAACATCGGCGTCACCCTTCGTTTCGAAAAAACGCCGCTCGCCCTTGCCTTTGATACGGGCATCAACTAGGAAAACAGCATTTCCATGATTAGTGATCTGCGTAATTTTTGGCCAAAGGCTTTTCTTGTCGGGCCTTTTCTTCACGGGGTTAAATTTGGCAGCGGATTGGCAGCGGAGTCAATATTACTCTATAGCCGCGTAGGTTCGAGTCCTACGCGGTGCACCGATGAGGCAAACCCGGGTCATTGAATGTGACCCTCGAATCAAGTTTATTCCATGGAATGGTATTGGTGGGCGTTTTTTTTGCTGATTGTCGGACTTCTTCTGGCGACTGATCTCGGGCTTTTCCAGCGCAAGGCCCACGAGGTCAAGGTTCCGGAAGCACTGAAATCCACGGCTTTGCGCGTGGCGCTGGCCCTGTTGTTCGGATGGGGGATCTACATGGGATGGATCGGTGGCTACGATACGCGGGAGCTGCAAGCCAAGGCGGGACTCGAGTTTCTCACCGGGTATCTGGTGGAGATCGCCCTGAGTGTCGATAACGTCTTTGTCTTTGCCCTGGTCTTCCGGTATTTCCGTGTGGCGGGGGAATACCAGCACCGGGTGTTGTTCTGGGGCATTCTGGGTGCCTTGATCATGCGCGCGATCATGATTTTTGCCGCCATCGCCCTGCTGGAGAAATTTCACTGGGTCATTTACCTCTTCGCCGCGATCTTGATTTACGGGGGAATCAAGATGATCCGGGATGACATGGAAGAGTCCGATCCTTCGCAGAATCCCGTGCTGAAACTGTTTCACCGCTTCGTTCCGGTGACGAAGCAGTTCCACGGTCGGAAGTTTTTTGTTCGGGATGCCGGTCGTATCATGGCTACGCCGCTGTGTGTGGTGTTGTTGGCGATTGAGACGACCGACCTGATTTTTGCGGTCGATTCGATTCCTGCGGTCGTGGCCATCACGCAGGACCGCTTCATTGTTTTCACCTCCAACATCTTTGCCATTCTGGGCTTGCGGGCGCTTTACTTTGCCCTGGCCGGAATACTAAAATTGTTCCGCTTTCTCCACTATGGACTTTCGGCCATTCTGGTTTTCATCGGGGTAAAGATGATCCTTTCGCATACGCCCTATGCCATCCAGACCGTCCAATCACTGGCTGTCGTGGTAGCCCTGCTGGTCGTTTCCGTCGTGGCCTCTCTTGCCATCAGGGACAAGGAGGCGGAGAAGGAAGGCGATCCCTCGTAGGACAGGCCTGCACGTCATGGGGCGGGCTGCCCGGCCCGGAAACCGGTTTGGTGCCGGGTCTTGACCGTCTTGAGGCCGGCGCGCAGGATGCCCCCTCTTCCGATGCAGCAACTTCAATGGGATCTCTCTTTTCTGGCGGACAATTCCGTGGTGCGGACCAAGCGCTTTGGGATTCCGGCCGAGGCCAAGGCGGTTCGTTACCCGATCCGTTTGCTCCGGTACTGGTTCGGATACCACTTATTGCGGGTGGAGGCGCAGCGTTCCCCGCGTCCACTTGAGGTCGCCGAAGTCGGAGTTCATACCGGTCAGATGCTGGAGTTTCTCGGTTCCGCTCCGGTCGTGCCGACCTTCGCGCGATGGACGGCCGTTGATGCGGTGATGCTGACGGAAAAGCTACGTCAGGCTGGCTACACCGATTTTTTTGAGGCCAACCTGGAGGACCCGTCCTTCGACCTTCCGGCCGATTACGACGTCGCGGTGATGCTTCACATTCTGGAACACCTCTTCGAACCCGAAGAGGCCCTGCAAAAAGTCGCCCGCCGCATCCGCCCCGGGGGCGCGATCATTGGGGGATTTCCCGTGGTGCCGGATCTCCTGGCCAGAATCCGCCAGAGCCAGGTGCGGAAAAACGCCGCCCCCATGGGTCACGTCAGCGTGTTTTCGCCGGCGAGGGTCCGGCGCATGGCGGCTGACTCCGGCTTGCGGGTGGAGTTTATGAGCGGGGCGTTTTTCCTGCGCAGCAAGGGCAGTCCGCTGGAGAACTCCGCGCTCTGGGCCCGCTTCAATCTGCTTTGGGGCGCGACTCTTCCGTGGTGGCCGGGGGAGATTTACTGGCTGATGCGCAAGCCGGCCTAAGTGCTTACAAGACGATTTTTTGACCGGGCTCCGGGATGATCACTTCTGTTTCCGGAAGCTCTTTGTAGAGTTTGAGCTGGAACCATTCGATGGCGGCCCGGTCGCCGTGCACAAGGAGGATCTTTTTCGGACGCAGGCCGACGGCGTAATTCAAGAGGCTTTCGCGGTTGGCATGGGCGCTGAAGTTGAATTCCTCGATTTGACAATTTAATCGAATCGGGGCCTGGCCGGTTTCCAGCAAGACCTCCGAGCCTGGAGCGGCGGCGCGGATGCGGCCGGCGGGTGATTCGGGGTCGGAATAGCCGACGAAGAAGAGGCTCTGCTTTTCATCACCCAGCACCCGCCGGCAAAACAGATTGGAGAGCGTCTTTTCGGTCATCATGCCGCTGGAAAGGGCGAAGATGCATTTTTTGCGCGGCGTGATGGTGAAGACTTCGTTGCCCGAGAGGACGTAGGGAGCAAGTTCCTGGAGGATCTGCAATTCGGGATGCGTCCGCTGGGCATCCTGGGCCAGCGCGTCGTAAATGTTGGTCAGCTTGGTGCTCAATCCGCCGATATAGATCGGCACCGGCGCCAGCAGGCCCCGCAGCCGCATGCGCCAGAGCATGGCCAGCAATTCCTGGGTTTTGCCGAGGGCGAAGACGGGAATGGTCACGCTGCCACCCCGATCGAAAGCTTCCCGGATGGACTTGGCCAGCCGCTCTTCTTCCTTGGCGCGGGTCAGTCCGGGCGGAGTGGGGGAGTCGCCGCGGGTCGTCTCCATCACCAGGATGTCCACGCCGCTTTCCGGAAAATCGGCCCCGCGCACCAGGGTCTGGTTTTCAAAATTCACATCGCCCGTATAGAAAAGCGTCTTCCCCTCACTGCGGATCATCACGCCGGCCGCACCCAGAATGTGGCCGGAATTGAAAAACTCGAAGCTCGGTTCCTCGTCGTCCGTGGTCCGTTCCCCCTTGAAGTCATGCCTCCGCCCCATCGCACACTGCTGCCAGGATTGGCGGGAAGATTCCACTTCGCGGTGGGTGAAGAGCGGGTAGTTCTCGATTTTGTGATCCTCCGCCTGCCGGGTCATCACGTTGACCGAATTGTGCAGCATCACATCGGCGATTTTGGCCGTGGCCGGAGTCAGGAAAACCCGGGCCTTTCTCTCGCGGCGGCTCAGGTAAGGCAGCGAGCCGACGTGGTCCTGATGGGCATGGGTGACGATGATCCCGTCCACGCTGCCTTCCGGGACGAGGGAAAAATCCGGAGTGGCCGCCAGTCCCTCGAACTTCGGATGCAGGCCGCTGTCGAGGATCAGGGACTTTCCCTTGGTGCGGAGCAAATAGGAGTTTGCCCCGATTTCCACCCGTCGCGTCAGATTTACCAGCTCCATAACTCAGGCTACGCTGAGAAAACCTGTGCAGGAAACGGAAATTTCGCCGGGTGACGAAACTATCCGGCCTGCACGGGGTTCGATCTCCGCCATGTTGAAACGCCTGCCACCCTCGCAATGGACCACCGTCCAGGCCGCGCATTTGCTCAATCGCGCGGGATTCGGCGGTAGTCCGGCCGAGATCGCCGCCTTGCAGGCCTTCGGTCTGGAAAAAGCCGTGGATCACATCCTGGAGGGCGAAGAGGAGGACGACCTTTTTCCGCCCCCGCACCTCAGTCAGCCGCCGGAACTTTTCGAGCAGATGCGTGCCAGCAAAGCCGCCATGAAAGCCGCCATGAAAGCCGCCCCGGACGATCCCAAAGGGCGCGAGATGCAACAGATGCGCCGGCGCGAGCAGAGCGAACAAATCCGCCAGCTCCGCGCCTGGTGGCTCAGTCGCATGCGCTACACCCCGTATCCGCTGCGGGAGAAAATGACGCTTTTCTGGCACGGACACTTCGCCACCAGCTTCGAAAAAGTGAAAGTCGCCTACCTGATGTGGCAACAGAATGAAACCCTGCGGGCCAATGCCCTGGGCAACTTCCGCGAACTCGCCAAGCAGGTTTCGAAAGATCCCGCCATGATGCGGTATCTCGATACGGTTCAGAGCCAGCGCAGCCAGCCCAACGAAAACTTTGCCCGCGAACTCCTTGAGCTTTTCACGCTGGGCGAGGGGGTGCGATACACTGAAGGTGACATTCAGGAATCCGCCCGGGCCTTCACCGGATACCGCATCGATCCGCGCAGCATGGCGTTCCTCTTCGCCCGCCGGCAGTTCGATGACAGCGAAAAGGAGTTTATGGGCCGGAAGGGGCCCTTTGATGGCGATGCCATCATCGACATCATCACCGCGCAGCCGGAATGCGCTGCGTTCATCACCCGAAAACTCTGGAACTACCTCGCCTCCGACAATCCTTCCCCCGGCACCCTCCGGCAGCTCGCCAGCCACTTTCGCGACTCGCAATTCGACATCCGCTCCACCCTGCGCGAGATCTTTCTCAGTGAGGAATTCTACGCGCCGCAGACTCTCCGCTCGCAGGTGAAAGGCCCCGTCCAATGGCTCGTCCAGACGGCCCGGGTCCTCGAGGCCCCGCTGCCCGGGTCCGCCGCCCTCGAGGTCTCCCTCGCCCAGATGGGCCAGATCCCCTTCGCCCCGCCCAATGTCAAAGGCTGGGACAACGGTCGCGCCTGGATCAGCACCTCCACGCTCCTGTTCCGCTACAACCTCGCCGGCTACATCGTCAGCGGCCGCTCCCCCGCGCTCGACGGCTTCCGCAAGGGCAGCGGCCCGGTCCCTGTCCCCCTGGAGAAAATCGCGCCCGCTGCCCTCCGTGCCGATCCGGTCAAACTCTGTGATACCCTTGCCCTCCGCCTGCTCAATGCTCCTGTCACCGGGGCCGAACGCGAAAAATTCCTCGCCTTCCTGCAAAACCACGGCCCCGCGATCAGTGACTCCGCCCTGCGCGACTTTCTCCACCTGATGATGAGCACCCCCGACTACCAACTCACGTGAACGAAAGCACCCTGCACACCCGCCGTCAGTTCCTGCGCACCGGCGTCCTCGGGGGCGCCGTCGCCTGGACCCTCCCCGTCTTCCTGGAAAAGACTTTCCTTGCCCTCGATGCCTCAGCCGCCGACTCCCTCCTCCAGGCCGCCAGCGGCAAGGACGGCCCCATCCTCGTGGTTCTCCAGCTGGCCGGCGGCAACGACGGTCTGAATACCGTCATCCCCTACGCCGACGACGCCTACCACCTCGTCCGCCCGCGCATCGGCATCCGCGGCGACCAGGCCCTCAAAATCACCGATCACATCGCCCTCAATGCCAGACTCCCCGGCCTGCGCGGACTCTACGACTCCGGCGACCTCGCCATCCTCCAGGGCGTCGGCTACCCGAACCCCAACCGCTCCCACTTCCGCTCCACCGACATCTGGCAGACCGCCTCAGACGCCAACCGCTACGAACGTGAGGGCTGGATCGGCCGCTACTTCGATGCCTGCTGCCAGGGCGCCGATCCGGCCATCGGCGTGAGCGTCGGTCGCCAGGCCCCGCTCGCCTTCACCGCAAAAACCCCCAAAGGCGTCTCCCTCAGCAAACCCGAGGCCTTTCGTTTCATCTCCGAGAATGCGGGCGATCCCGCCGCCACCGAGGAGACGTTCCGCGGCATGATGGGCGCCGACGACAACGCCGGGGGTTCAGTGGAATCGCTGGCCGGGCAAACGGGCGGAGAAGGCGACACGCTCGATTACCTCCGCCGCACCTCACTCGACGCCCAGGTCAGTTCCGACCAGATCCTGGCGATCACCCGCAAGTCCCGCTCGGGCGTCACTTATCCCGGCAACCAGCTGGCCAGCGGACTCAATCTGGTCGCCCGCCTTATTGCCGGCGGCATGCCCACCCGGATCTACTATGTGAGCCAGGGCGGCTACGACACTCATAGCGGGCAGCTTGGCGCGCACGACCGCAATCTGGGTGACCTCGATGCCAGCGTTTCCGCCTTTGTCGCCGATTTGAAAGCCCAGGGAAATTTCGATCGGGTCATGCTCATGACCTTCAGCGAATTTGGCCGCCGCGTGGCCGAGAATGCCAGCGGGGGGACCGATCACGGCGCGGCGGCCCCTATGTTCGTCCTCGGCGGCGGGGTCAAACCGGGCCTCTACGGCCGGCAACCCAGCCTGACCCAGCTGAATCAGGGGGACCTCATCTACAACGTCGATTTCCGCAGTGTCTACGCCACCGTGTTGGAAAACTGGCTCAAAGCCCCCAGCGAGGCTGTGCTCAAGGGCAAGTTTCCTCCGTTGGGTTTCGTGTGACGCCGGCAGGCGGCACTTGATTGTTCGGGAAGTTAGCCTGGCTGATCCGACAGCGAGAACTTCGGCGAAGATATTTCCCAGGCTGCCAAACCTCTAAAGCGGGGCCTGAAGGAGGCGCACGGCGGGCTCGTTCTGGCGTTTCTGCTGATAGATATTGGCAGGTGAGGTCGAAAGCACCTCGCCGCCGAGGAAAATGAACTCGGGATAGAAACTGTCGCTGGCTGGCTCATAAACAGTTTCCCCCGAAAAATAGCCGCTGAGTTTGTATTCGAAATTGTTGTCCGAGCCGATCGTGTTGGATTCGCGCTCGGGGGCGAGTTTGCGCTGCTCGTTCAACATGACGAGCCTGGCCGTCTTCCAAGGCTTGCCCGGTTCGCGCACCCAGCCCCAGATTTTGTAATCCTCTTTATACATGCGGCGACCGATGAAGTAGTTGCCGGCCGGTTCGGCCTGGATGGCGGCGTTCAGGCGGGCCCGGGAGGCGGCTCCGGTATCGGCCGTTTCACAACCGGCCAGGATGATTCCGCACATGGCCGCGGCGAGCAGTCGGAGCCTCATAAAAGGCGGGCCCGGGCGATGAAGGGCGCGAGCCAATCGGCCAGCGCCTCCTCGGAAGCGATGTCGGCTTTTTCGGTCAGAGGAAAGAGATGCCAATTTTCGAAGTGGGTGGTGGACTGGCCGGGTTGCAGGGTGACGAGCTGGCCGAGGGATTCGACTTCGAGCATCTCGTGATTGGTGAAGGTCTCAAAATTACAGCCGCCATCCGGGTAATGGCCGCCTGGTTCGTGATCGAAGGTCTTGACGAAAAGGCTGTCGCCCAGCACGTAGGCGATCCATTTTTCGCGATGGGCGATCCCGATCTTCGTGGGGGGATAGCCGGCGGATTGGCGGAGGAGCCAGAATTTTTGCCCGAACGTCCAGCGGGGGTCCGAGAGGTCGGTGTAGGACCAGAGAACGATGCCGCGGTTGGGGAGAAGATCGTGCGGATGGGCGCCCAGCGGGGGCTGGGGGATGATCTCCAATCCGCCCGGCTGCATGACGGTGAGGGCCCAGGTGGCGAGGGTGACGGGCTGTTCGCCGTCGTTCGTTGCGGTGTGTCGCAAGGTCACCCGCGGGCCTTCGTCGGCCAGCAGGAGTCCGAGGGTTTTGCGAATGTGCTGGGGACGCTGCTGAATGCTTTCAATCAGAATCTCGCCGGACGGATTCTCCTGCCTCCAGGCGGCCGGGCTGTTGTCGAGATGGTAAGTGACCGCTTCATCCTCCGGAGCCAGCCAGAGGCGGTGTCCCCCGCGGATGCACCAATGGTCTTCGTTGGAGAAACCCAGTTGCTCGTCGTAGGTCTTGAGCACATTTTGGCCCTGGGGGGTTTTGTATCCCAGGATGCGCGGGCCGACATCCGTCGTAACCAGCAACTCCACGGAATCATTCGACAGCCGCAATGTTTTATCCCAGCCGTGGAACGAGGTGGTCTCGAGTTTCATGGCTCAAAAAATGGCGGGTCCGCAAGGCGGAGATCCCGCAATGGCGATTCGGGTGAACAAGCACAATGAGGGAAGAACGGCCACAATATGCGATTACGCCTCACGGTCGCCTGGTGTCAAGAACAGCGCGGATCTCCGGCGTGAAAACCTTCTCAGATCACGCCGTGTTTGAGTCGCAGGAGAACCCGGATGAAGAGCGCTCCCGCCGCCACCGCCAGACCCATGACAAACCCGAACCAGATGCCCTCCGCTCCAAATCCGAGCCGGAACGCCCCCACATAGGACACCGGCAGCGCCACCACCCAGTAGGCGAGCACTCCGATAATCATCGGCATGCGGGCGTCCGCGAAGCCGCGTAACGCACCCGAGCAAACGATCTGAATCCCATCAAAAATCTGAAAGAATGCCGCCATGCGCATCAACTGGGTGGCGAGCATCACAATGGCGGGTGCCGCCACAAACCAGCCAGCGATCAGCTTTCCTGCCGTCAGAAACATCACGGCAAAACCCGCCATGATCGCCACCGCCAGCCCGAGCGCCCCGAAGATCACCGCCTTGCACCGGTCCGCTTCTCCTGCCCCGCGCGCGTGTCCCACCCGCACGCTCACCGCCTGGGACAATCCCAGCGGGAGCATAAACGTCGTGGCCGCGCAGGTGATGGCGATTTGATGAGCCGCCATGGCATTGATGCTCAGCCATCCCATCATCAAGGAGCCGAAAGCAAAGCCGCTGATTTCGCTCAGCTGCATGGCTCCGGCCGGCAGCCCGATGGCCAGGAGTGGACGCATTTCCGGCCCCATTCCGCCCGCCAGCCATTGGGCCGGCCGGCTGATGCGCAGGCCGGGCGCAAGGAGCACGTAGGCAAACATCAGGATCATCGTCACCACCCGCGCCAGCAATGTCGCCAGACCTGCGCCATCCAAGCCCATGCGCGGTGCTCCCAGGTTTCCGTAGATCAGCACCCAGTTCAGCAACACGTTGATCAACACGCCGCCGATCATCAGCCAAAACGGCACCCAGGGACGCGCCAGCGCCTCCGCCAGGGATTTTGGCACGGTGGTGAGGTAGACCGGCACAACGGACCAGCCGCAAAGCAAAAGGTAATTGACGCAGGCGGCGTTGACTTCCGGCGGCTGTCCCAGCCAGGGCAGGAGCGGGATACCCGCATGCACGCCCAGCGCCACAGCCGTGCCGATCACCAAAGCCAACACCGTGCCGGCCCGCAGCACTTCGCCGCAGTTCTGCGGGCGTCCGGCGCCGAAGGCATGGGAGGCCCGCACGCTGACCCCTGCCAGCAGTCCGAAACCGAAAATAAAAGGAATCATCAACACCGTGTTGGCAAATGCGCACGCCGCCAGCGGTACCACCCCGACGCTCCCGACCATCACCGTGTCGGCCAGCCCCATGAGCATCTGGCTCACGTGTCCCGCCGCAATCGGGGCGGCCAGCGCCAGCGTGCGGCGGTTTTCGGCGAGGCTTTGGGTGAGCAGGGACATGGACGAAATGAGAGATCTTTCCGGGGAAGAGCGATCCTATCGACACGGGGGGCGGCGGTCTTTAGGAAACTTGGAACGTTTGAACGATGGCCGAGCGCGGCCTGAGTTGCTCTGCATTTGCCGGATCGTGAAGTTTTGAGTCGTCTGGCGGAGAGCAATTCTGATAAAAAACTTTTCCTCTCCCGTCTACTCCCCCTGAATCTATGAATATGAAGAGCGTCCTGGTTGTGGTGTCTTTGCTGCTCAGTGTGGCCATTGGACTTGTCTTGGGCCGCGGAGGAGTTGCGAGGGACCCGGGGGAAAAGCGCCCGCTCATCGGCCTTTCGCTCGACACCTTGAAAGAGGAGCGCTGGCAGGCGGATGCCGATTTGTTCAAGAAGCGTTGCGAGGAATTGGGAGCGGATGTCCTGGTGCAAGCGGCCAACGGGGACGACACCCGCCAGATCAACGACGTGCAGGCGCTTATCAGCCGCAATGTGGACGTGATCGTGATCGTGCCCCACGATGGCGCCGCCATGGCCAAGGGCGTGCAGGCCGCGCACGAGGCCGGCATCCCGGTCATCGCTTACGACCGGCTAATCAAAAACTGCGACCTCGATATCTATCTCAGTTTCGACAATGTGAAAGTGGGTCGCCTCCAGGCCCAATGGATCCTCGACCACCTCCCGACTCCCGGCAAAGGCCGCATCGTCCTGGCCAACGGATCGAAGACCGACAACAACGCTTTCCTGTTTCATCAGGGTGCGATGGAGGTCTTCCAGCCCGCCATCGACCGCGGCGAGGTGAAGATCGTCTGGGAGGATTGGACCGAGGATTGGAAGCTGGAGAACGCCAAAAAAATCGTCAACGCCGCCATCAGCAAGCTCGGACCGAACGGCTTCGATGCCGTGCTGGCCGCGGCGGATGGCGTGGCCGCGGGCGCCATTCAGGCTCTGCACGAGGAGGGTCTGGCCGGCAAGGTCCTCGTCACGGGACAGGATGCCGAGCTGGTTGCCTGCCAGAAAATCGTCGCGGGAACCCAGTCCATGACGATTTACAAACCGTTGAAAAAGCTTGCCACCAAAGCGGCCGATGTGGCGGTGAAGATGGCCGGGGGCAACCCCATCATCGCCACCCAAAGTGTGAACAATGGACTGATCGATGTGCCCGCCATCCTGGGCGACATCTTCGCCGTGGACAAAACGAACTTGCGCGAGACCGTGATCGCCGACGGATTCCAAAGTGAAAAGGCCGTCTATGGCAGCGCCCCACAGAATTGAGTGATGCCCCCGGTTTTATCGGCTGAGAATCTGGTGAAACGTTTCCCCGGTGTGATCGCGCTCAAGGGGGTGAGTTTTGATTTGCTGCCCGGGGAGATGCACGCCCTCTGCGGCGAAAACGGCGCGGGCAAGTCCACGTTGATCAAGACACTTTCCGGCCTGCATCCGGCCGGCAGTTACGAGGGGGAAATCCGGGTGGAAGGCCGGGTTGTGGCCTTCGCCAATTCGAAGGATGCCGAACACGCGGGCATCGGTGTGATCTCCCAGGAACTGGCCCTCGTGCCGGAGATGACTGTGGCGGAGAATATCTTTCTCGGCAACGAACCGCGCCGCGCGGGCGGGTGGTTCATCGATTGGGAAAAAATTTCCCTCGAGTCGAAACGGCTGCTCGACCGCTTCGGTTTGAACATCCCGCCGGATGCGGTCGTGACCGACCTCGGCATCGGGCCCCGGCAGTTGGTGGAAATCGCCAAGGCGCTTTCGAAGGACACCCGCATTTTGATTCTGGACGAACCCACGGCCGCCTTGACCGAGCAGGAGGTGGATGTCCTCCTCGACATGCTGCGCGACCTGAAAAAGCGGGGCATGGCGTTGATCTACATCAGCCACAAGCTCGACGAGGTCTTTGCCATCGCCGACCGCATCACCGTGCTGCGAGACGGGCAGAGCATCATCACGCTGGAGACGGCGCGCACCACAAAAAACGAAGTGATCCGGCACATGGTCGGCCGCCCGATTGAAGATCTCTTTCCGCGCCGGGCCGGAAGGTCAGGCGCGGTCAAGCTTTCGGTGGAAAACCTGAGCGTGAGCGAGAACGGCAAGCCCCGACTGGAAGATATCACCCTGCAGGCGCGGGCGGGCGAGGTGCTGGGGATCGGCGGTCTGATGGGCGCGGGCCGCAGCGAGTTGTTGATGCATCTTTTTGGAGCCTTTGGCGCCCGCACCGGCGGACAGGCGACGCTGGACGGGGAAGCGCTGGGTCCGGGCCAGACGCCGACCGAGAGCATCCGGCGCGGTTTGGTTTTGGTCAGCGAAGATCGCAAACGGTTCGGGCTCGTGCTCGATCTTTCCATCGGGTTCAACATGGCCCTCTCCTCGATTGAGGATGTCGCGCGCGGACCGGGTGTGCTGGGCTTGATCAACGAGGCGGAGGAAACCCGCCGCAATGCGGAGTCCTTCGATTCGCTGCGGGTCAAGGCGCCCGGATTGGATACGGCCGTCGGGACGCTCTCGGGCGGCAACCAGCAGAAGGTCGTCCTGGGCAAGGCGCTCAGGACGAACCCCAAGGTGATCTTTCTCGACGAACCCACGCGGGGCATCGATGTCGGAGCCAAACTCGAAGTTTATGAATTGATCAACCGCCTGACGGATGCCGGACAGGCCGTCGTTCTGGTCAGCAGCGAGTTGCCCGAATTGATGGGCATGAGCGACCGGATCGTCATGCTGGCCGAGGGGTGTATCGGCGGCGTCTTCACCCGCGCGGAAGCCACCCAGGAGAAACTGCTCGCCGCCGCCATGGGCGGGGAACTGCAAAAAGTCTAGCTGCTCGAAACTATGTCCCCCACCTCCCCGACACCCGCCCGCGCCGCCGCCTCGTTCCGCGCTCTGGCCCTGCCCGCTGCCCTCCTCGCCCTCGGACTGTTTTTCACCTTGCGCTCGCCGGAATTTCTCTCCGCCCGCAACCTCTCCATGCTGGCCATCGAGGTGTCCATCACGGCCGTGTTGGCTTTGGGGATGTTTCTCATCATTCTGCCCGGCCACATCGATCTCTCCGCCGGCAGCGGCGTGGGATTAATCGGCGGCCTTTCCGCTGTCCTTATCTTTGAATACGGCTGGCCTGCGCCCGTCGCCTTGCTCATCGGCCTGGTGGCGGCGGCGGGTATCTGGCTCGGCATGGGTTCGATCATCGTCAAGGAACGCGTGCCCGCCTTCATCATCACGCTGGGCGGCCTGCTGGTCTTTCGCGGCCTGCATTGGCTGGTCATTCACAACGCGACCATCCCGGTCAGCCGGGGCGGGGAAACCAACATTTTTTCCTCACTCACCACGTATTACATTCCTCCGACGGCCGGCTATGTTCTCGCCGCCCTTGTTGTTCTCGTCCTCGCGGTGGCGGGATGGCGCAAGAGCCGCCTGCCCGGGGCGGATGGGGAGAAGATTTTCCTGCAAACCTTCCTGGCCGGCCAATTGATCCTTCTCTTTGTGCTGATCTGCAATGCCTATCGCGGCGTCCCGCTGCCGGCCCTGGTCCTTGCGGTTGTCACGTTTGTCATCCACACCCTGACCCGACAGACTCCGTTCGGCCGTTACCTCTATGCCATTGGCGGCAACGAAGAGGCGGCCGTGGTCAGCGGCGTGCCGGTCGCGAAGGTGTCCATCGGCGCATTTCTCATCATGGGCATCATTGTGGCGATCACCGGTTTCCTCCAGACGGCCTATGCGGGTGCCAGCACCACGACCGTCGGAACCTTGATGGAACTCGACGCCGTGGCGGCCTGCGTGATCGGCGGAACAAGTTTGAAAGGCGGACGCGGAACGGTCTTCGGCGTGCTGATGGGGGCCTTGATCATGGCCGCGCTGCTCAATGGCATGACCCTCCTGGCGGTGAGTCCCGAGGCAAAATATATTGCCCGTGGCGGGGTGCTGGCCCTGGCTGTCTGGGCCGATGTCCGACTTTCGCGGCGTTAAGGCCGGGCGGGCCAGAGGTCAGGTTTCGCGGCGGATGACAAACACGTGACTCGGGGCGGACAACGTGGTTGAAACATGCCGCGTGCCGTCATCCATAGCCACATTTCATCACGGGGAATTCGCCGATGGCGGGATCCTGCTGGCGGCGAAGCAGCGTCAGGGTCTGCGTCTCTCGTTGTGTATTCCCGCCTTGAACGAGGAGGACACCATCGGCGAGGTCGTGCGCTGTCTGAAACACGGATTGCAGGACGAAATGCCGCTTTTGGATGAAATCGCCGTGATCGACTCGGGCTCGACCGACCGCACCCGCGAGGTGGCGAAAGCCGCCGGGGCGGAGGTCTGTCTCGCGGTCGATATTCTTCCGGAAACCGGCCCGGCCAGCGGCAAGGGGGAGAACATCTGGAAGGCGGTTCATCATCTGACCGGCGACATCCTCTGTTTCGTCGATGGCGATGTGCGCAACATGCATCCGCGTTTTGTGTACGGTCCGCTGGGGGTTCTTTTGCTGAACCCGGAGGTGTCGTACGTGAAGGGATTCTACGACCGTCCGCATGCGGCGGCCGAAATGGGGGTGCGTCCGGCAGGGGGGGGACGGGTGACCGAGGCCTTGGTGCGGCCCTTGTTTTCGCTCTTCTTCCCGGAGCTGGCGGGATTGGTGCAGCCGCTGGCCGGGGAATACGCGGCCCGACGCGAAGTGCTGGAAGCGATTCCGATGCCGACGGGCTATGGGGTGGAAACGGCCCACCTGCTGGATGTCTTCCTCCGCTGGGGAGCCGGGCGGATTGCCCAATGCGACCTCGATGTGCGCATTCATCGTCATCAGGACACGGGCTCACTCGGACGGATGAGCTTTGCCATTTTGTCGGCCTTCTTTCGGCGGGCGCGGGCGGCGGGGCTGGTGACCATGAAGAGCGATCCGGCGGAGATTTACCGCCATTTCGTCCGCGCCGAGGGCGCAATGAACTTGATCGAGGCCCCGCTCCAGGACATCGAACGGCCGCCGCTCAAGGAAGTTCCTGCCTATCGGGAAAAGTTCCCCCGGCGCTCAGCGTGATGCGCGTCGCGATCCTGCATTTTCATCTGCGCCCAGGCGGGGTGACCCGTGTCATTGAGATGGCTTGCGAGGCTTTGTTGCAGGGCGGGTGCGAGCCTCTGGTGATTGTGGGCGAAACGCCGCCGCCGCAGTGCCGCATTCCGGGGGAATTGATCAGGGTGGTGCCCGATCTGGCTTACGACGTTTCATCCCGCCGGGCCGGGCACCTTCATACGGAGGTGCAAGCCGCGATGTTTCGCCACTGGCAGGGCGAGGCGGACATCCTGCATTTGCATAACCACAGCCTCGGGAAAAACTTTGCCCTCCCTCTGGCCGTATCGCGCTGGGCGGCGGAAGGTCGGAGCGTTTTGCTGCAGATCCATGACTTTGCGGAAAATGGACGTCCGGGCAATTATCGCCGGCTGCTCTTCGAGTTGGGTGGCCCGGCGGGATTGAGCTGTTGCCTTTATCCGGTGGCCCCACGCGTTGGCTATGCCGCTTTGAACTCCGCGGACCGGACCCGTCTCCAGCAGGCCGGACTGACTTCGTCCTGTGATCTTCTGCCCAATCCGGTGGCCCTTCCCGACGGAGGCCGCCCGGTGGCGAAAGACGAATTGGGAGCCGGGCGTCTGATTGTCTATCCCACCCGCGCCATCCGCCGGAAGAACATCGGCGAGGCCGTGCTTTGGGCCGCGCTGGCGGCACCGGATGAAAAGGTGGTCCTCACCGCCGCGCCTCAATCGCTTCCGGATCGGCAGCTCCACGACGAGTGGAAGGGCTTCGCCGAATCGCTGGGGCTCCCGGTTCTTTTCAATGCGCAGGGCTTGCTCGGGCGTCCGACCCAGGACTTCCTGCGCGGGGCCGATGTTTGTCTAACGACCAGCGTGGCGGAGGGATTCGGCATGGCCTTTTTGGAACCCTGGCTGGCCGGGTGTCCCCTGATCGGACGGGACCTCCCGGCGGTGACGCGGGACTTTCGCGCAGCCGGGCTGGTCCTGGACTCGCTTTATGGGCGCCTGGATGTTCCTCTCGACGCCATTGGCCGGGAGGCCGTCACGGCGCTGGTGGAAACCAAAATCCGCGCAACGTGTGAGTCCTATGGGGTGGATTTCCAGAAGGAATTTGTGCAGGTGGCAGAAAAGGTCGTGATCCGGCCCAGCGGAGTGGATTTCGGGCGGCTCGATGAAACATTGCAGAGAAAAGTGATCCGGGGTGTCGCCCGCGGTTCCTTGCCATCGGATGGGATTTCCCCCGGGATGCCACGGGGAGGCTCCGCCTGCGTCGGGCCGAACCGGAAGATCGTGCAGGAACATTTTGCCCTGGCCCGCTACGGGGAGCGGCTGGGGGAAATCTACAGGCGGCTGTGTTCCGGCGAAGCGGCCACGCCCGGTTATCTGGAGGCGGGGCGGGTCTTGCAGGCTGCTCTGGATTTTGAGGATTTCTACGCCTTGCGCTCGTGATTCCCCCGCCGGTGACAAAGGGTGCAGGACAAAAATCTTCCAGGAATCCCCGAAGGGGATCAATCCGACAGCCCAAGGTTGCGAAGAATGAGCTACCTTGGGTATCGACAGGAGAATAGAACCAACCCTGAATGGGTTGCATCGGGCGAGGAACACAACCCATTCA
>CAMASH010000080.1 GCA_945860745.1 Chthoniobacter flavus
TGGTCTCGGAGAAGTCGTACTCCCCCGATCTACCCTCCCTCACCACCCAAAAAGCCTCAACTTCCATTCCGCCAAATTAGAAAAAATACGCCAAGTTACTTTCCGATCGCCGCAATCCCGTCAGGACGAGATCAGGATGTCTGAAGTTAGCGCCATTCTGGACTGACCCTTTTTTCCTTTTTTGAGCGATTTGTGCTGGGCCAGCGGCTTTCGAATCAAGTGATGAATGTGCTGGAGATCCTCGTGGAGGCGGCCTACAGCCGGGAGAAACATGGGCGGCTGGCCTCGGCCAATCGGCAAATGGAGGTGGTGCGCTGGACCATGCGCATGTGCAAGGATCGCAATCTGCTCTCGGCCGCGCAGTTTGAACACAGCGCGAAGAGTCTGAACGAATGCGGACGCATGGTGGGTGGTTGGTGGAAGCAGACCAAGCCTGCCGAATGAAGGCTGGAAGAATTTTTACAGAAGGAAACGAAGGGGAAGAGCCGATGAAGACCCACAAGAATCTGTGGCCACAAGTGGTGTCGGCGGAGAATATGCTGGCGGCGGCGAGGTTTTTCGCCCGCTGGGAGACGGAAGCGATGACGCGGCGCGACAAACGCGGGTTCCTCGCGGGGGCTGCGTGGCGGCTCCTGGAACAACAACGAGAACAACCTGCGCTCGTCGAACCGCAACAACAACGATCCCACGAACGAGAACAACAACGTGGGTTTCCGCGTTGCCAGGCCCCTGAAAACAAGCCGGTCCATGCGGCCCGATCCGGTGGGAGTGGGAATGCGCTCCTGCGGCAGTGCCGTCTCGGGGACCAGCCGGGCATCCCGAGCGGAGGCGCGAGCCTTCCGGTCCAATAAGCAGCGTCCCGGCGGCGGTTAGTAGCCCGCGAACGCCGTCGCCGGGGCATTTTGTCGCAACCAGACTGGCGGCACCCTGCCCGATGTGGCATGATATCTCCTGTGCCCATCACCGTTTATGCCGATAACTCCGTTTATGGCGGGATATTTGATCCGGGAATCGACCGGCCCAGCCAGGAGTTTTTTTTGCAAGTCAGGCAAGGCCGGTTTGACCTTGTGACCTCCAACGTGGTGGAGGATGAACTGGCCCTTGCCCCCGAGCGAGTACGCCGACAATACGAAGATTTTCTTCCGGTGTCCCGGCTGGTTGTTCCTTCCGGTCAGGCCATCGCTCTTCAGGAAGCGTACTTGCAGGCTGCCATTGTGACCGAACGATGGGCGACGGACGCCCTGCATGTGGCTCTGGCCTCCGTCCATCGTTGCAAGATCATTGTCAGTTGGAACTTCCGGCCCATCGTCCACTTCGATAAGATTCCACTTTACAATGCGTGAATCTGATAAACGGCTACGATGCCTTGAGCATCAACACTCCGGGCGAGGTGATTACTTATGAAGATTGAAGAATACCCCTGTGTGAAAATCAAGCGGCAAGGGCAGGAGCGCATTTATGAGGAGACGAAGGGGATGACTTCGGAACAGCGGCTGGCCTACCACCAGCGTTCTTTCGCTCGCTTGCAGGCCAGGCAGGCCGAACTGCGGGCCAAGTTGAATCCGGCACCGCAACACGCCTGATCTTTGCGGAACTGGACCCGAACTCAGGTGAAGAAGAGTCTCTTGTAAGACGGGAGCTTGCCCGCCTTTGGCGGTGCCGGAAGCGGACAGGGGCTCCAGAGAAATAGGCCGATCAGCCTTTGCCGCGAAGGATGCTTGCATGACCGGAATCGTTCTTTTTAACTCGCCAGCCATGTCCACGGAATCAGCATCAGGGTATTCACGGAAGAATCCGTTTCCCGCCACGCTCACGGTCAATCGCAAGCTGACGGCGGAGGGGTCGAACAAGGACACGCGGCATTTTGAAATCACGCTGGCCGGATCCGGTCTCGCCTACGAGGTCGGGGATTCGCTCGGGGTGTTTCCTTGCAACGACCCCGTGCTGGTCGAGCAATTGCTCGGGAGACTCGGCTTCAGCGGCGACGAGGTCGTGCCGAATGCGGACAAGGTCTCCGTCTCCGTTCGCGAGGCCCTGGCAAAAAGCTACATCATCACCGTGCCGGACAAGAAGTTGCTCGGAGCGATCGCGGCGAAGGATTCTTCCGCGGAGTTCTTGAAGAACTTTCTCAATCCGGCCAACAAGACCAACCTCGATCAATACCTTTGGGGCCGCGACGTGTTGGATCCGTTGTTGGAATACACGGCCGCGCATTTCACGCCGGAGGAATTTGTGGCCCATCTGCGCAAGCTCCAGCCGCGGCTTTATTCGATTGCCTCATCGCGCAAAGTTGTGGGGGAAAATGTTCACCTGACCGTCGCCGTCGTGCGCTACACGGCTTATGATCGTCCCCGGGCGGGCGTCGCGTCTTCCTTTCTCGCCGAACGGGCGGATGGCGAGGGAACGATTCCGGTTTTCTATCACACGGCGAAACATTTCCGCGTGCCGGAGGACCCCGCCACGAACATGATCATGGTCGGGCCGGGCACGGGCATCGCCCCCTTCCGCGCCATGTTGCAGGAACGCAAGGCCAGCGGCGCCAGCGGAAAAAACTGGCTCTTCTTCGGCGAGCAACAGGCCAAGTCGGACTTTTTCTATCGAGACGAGTTCGAGGGCTACCAGGCGGATGGCACTCTGGCGAAGTTCACCACCGCATTCTCCCGCGATCAGGCGGAGAAGATTTACGTCCAGCACCGCATCCTGGAAAACGCGGCGGAGTTCTACGACTGGCTGGAGAACGGGGCGATTTTTTACATCTGCGGCGATGCCGCGCGCATGGCCAAGGATGTGGACACCGCCATGCACCAGGTCGTGGAAAAAGCCGGCGGCAAAACCCCCGAGCAGGCCGCCGAATACGTGGACGCGCTCAAGAAAGACAAGCGCTACCGCAAGGACGTTTACTAGCAGCGGTCAGTGGTCAATACTCCTTGGTCAACGGCGATCCCCTGATTTTGGTTAATCCCTTCCAACACGTTCATTTTCTCGGCATCTGTGGCACGGCCATGGGCTCGGTCGCGGCGGCGATGCGGGACAGCGGCTTCACTGTGAGCGGGCAGGACGACAACGTTTACCCGCCCATGTCCACGTTTTTGGAGGGCAAGGGGATTGCGATTACGAGGGGATTCCGGCCGGAGGATATTCCGGCGGCCGACCTTATTGTCATTGGCAACGCCCTCTCCCGCGGCAACGCGGCGGTCGAGAGCGTCCTCAACCGCAAACTCTACTATCTTTCCTTGCCGGAAACGCTGAAGCAGTTTTTCCTGCGCGGACGGCACAATCTGGTCGTCACCGGCACGCACGGGAAAACCACCACCACGTCGCTGTTGGCGTGGATTTTTGAAAGTGCGGGGCTGGCGCCGAGTTACCTGATCGGCGGCATTCCGGCCAACCTCGGCCAGGGCGCGTGTTTGCGGGACTCGAAACATTTCATTATCGAGGGCGATGAATACGACACGGCGTTTTTCGACAAGCGCGCGAAGTTTATCCATTACCTGCCCGAACTGGTCATCGTGAACAACATCGAGTTCGATCACGCCGACATTTACGAGAATCTGGATGCGGTCAAATTGAGTTTCCGCCGTTTGCTCAACATCGTTCCGGGCGAGGGCATGGTGCTCCTGAACGCGGACGATCCGAACTGCCTGGATGTGGCCGGGACTTGCCCCGCGCCGATTGTCGAAGTGGGTTTTTCCGAGAACGCGGCCAACCACATCCGCCACCCGCGGCATGAACGCGGCATCTCCACTTTCGAGCTCTTCGGCGCGACCTTCCGGGTGCCGCTCATCGGGGACTTCAACATCCGCAATGCCGCCATGGCCGCGTCGGCCGCGCATTTCTACGGCGTGCCCGTGCCGGAGATCCAAAAGGCCCTCGCCAGTTTCCAGGGAATCAAGCGCCGCCAGGAAGTGCGCGGCGTGGCCGGCGGCATCACCGTGATCGACGATTTCGGCCATCATCCCACCGCCATTCGCGAAACGCTGGCCGGCCTGCGCAGCCGCTATGCGGGCGCGCGCCTCTGGGCGCTTTTCGAACCGCGGTCCAACACCACGCGACGGGCGGTTTTCCAGCAGGAATTGCCGCGCGCTTTTGAGGAGGCCGATGGAGTCTTCATCGCCCAGGTGGCACGGTTGGATCAGCTCGCGCCGGAGGATCGTTTGAATCCCGAAAAAGTCGTGGCCGACATTGCGGCCAAGGGCAAACCCGCCTTTTATGAACCGACGGCGGATGCCATCATTGAAAAGCTCAAGCCCCTCGCGCAGTCCGGCGATGTGGTGGTGGTTTTCAGCAACGGCGGTTTCGACGGCATTCACGGGAAACTGCTGCAAAGACTGGCGTGAGCGTTTGCGCAAGATGACTGGGCAAAGCGGGGCAATATGCTATTCCTCCGTGCCATGAATCTCTCTGTAACGAAGCGGGCCGCGGTGGCTGTCGCCGCGGCCGGTTTACTTTTCTCCCCGGGTTGCAAGCGCGCGCCGGTTCCCGAACCAGCGCCGGCGCCAGCGCCGGAGGAATCGCCCGCGTCCACCCCGACACCCAATGGGTCAAAACCCTCCGCCATCGCGCAACCGCCCACGGAAACCCCGACCCCCACCCCGGCCCGGGTGGTCTATGTGGCGACGGCCTTTCAAGCCAGGGATGAGGGAGAAACTCATGATTTCCCGGCGGGCGCGATGGTCATCGTGCTGGGCGAAGAGGGCGGCGATTATATTGTGGAATACCAGGGCGTCTCGGTGCGCAATGCCCGCACGTTTTTCTCCGAAACCGTGGTGGAGCAAAGTCCGGCTGCTCCAACCCCCGCGCCGGCCCCGTTGGCGACTCCCCAGACGCAGTGGTCCGACGGGGCGCCGACTCCCGCGCCGGCCCCGCCCGGGGCTTTGACCACCGACGCCGCCATCATGGAGGAGGATCGCCAGAATTCGGAGAAGCTCGAAAAGATCCGCACCCTCAACAGCGAAATCCGCACCGCGCAGGAAAAGAATCAGAAAGCCGCCGCGGCCAAGCTCAAGAAGCAACGGAACGAACTGAGCGAGGAATTAACCCGGACGGCGAAGCCGTAGCGTCACAACACTGTAACATCGGCATCCTGCCGATGGCTCGACCCATCGGCTGGAAGCCGATGCCACGGTATTGTTGGATCGGGGCGGGAGTTCTACACCCCGATGGCTTCCTGAATGGCCCCGGCGATGCGGTCGGCGTGGCCGTTGATGAGGCCCTCGTCGCGGCCTTCGATCAGGAGGCGGATCTTCGGCTCGGTGCCGGAATAGCGGAGCAAGACCCGCCCTTGGCCGTGGAGTTTTTGTTCGGCTTCCTTGAGCAGGGACTGCACGCCGTCCAGACCTTCGAGGGGAGGTTTGGTGCGCACTTTCAAATTGCGCTGGGCCTGGGGATATTTTTTCAGCACTTTCTTCAGCGTGCTGAGCGGCTTTCCCGTTTCGATCATGATGCGGAGAATTTGCAGAGCGCTCACGATGCCGTCGCCGGTCGTGGCGTAGTCCCGGAAAATCATGTGTCCGCTCTGCTCACCGCCGACATTGTGGCCGTCGCGCATCATGGCCTCAATGACGTAGCGGTCGCCGACCTTGGTGCGCAGGACTCTGCCGCCCGCGGCGGCGAGCGCTTCATCGAGTCCGAAGTTGCTCATGATGGTGGCCACAAGGGTGTCTCCGTTGAGCCGCTTGTTCTTCAGAAAATCGATGGCGGAGATGGCCATGATCTCGTCCCCGTCCACCAATTCGCCATTCTCGTCGCAAAGCAGGACGCGGTCGGCGTCCCCATCGTGGGTGATGCCGACATGGGCCTGCGTTTCCTTGACGAAGCGCTGGATCTGGTGCGGATGGGTGCTGCCGCAATCGGCGTTGATGTTGGTGCCGTTCGGGGTGTTGTGAAAAACCGAAACCTCGGCCCCGAGTTCGCGCAGGATGCAGGGGGTCGATTTGTAGGCGGCGCCGTTGGCGCAATCGACCGCGATGCGGAGCGACTCGAGGGTGCGTCCGCGGGGGAAGCTCTGCTTGGCGAATTCGACGTAGCGGCCCAGGGCATCGTCAATGCGGAAGGCTTTGCCGATTTTGGTTTCCGTCGGGCGGATGTTTTCGATCTCGCCGCTGAAGACGATGTTCTCGATCCGTTTCTCGACCGCGTCGTCGAGCTTGTAGCCGTCGTGGCGGAAAAATTTGATGCCATTGTCCTCGTAGGGATTGTGGGAGGCGGAGAGGACAATGCCGGCGTCGGCCCGGAGCGAACGGGTGATGAAGGCAACCCCGGGAGTGGGCAACGGGCCGATGACGAGGACATCCACGCCGAGGGAGGTGATGCCGGCGACCATGGCATTCTCCAGCATGTACCCGGAGAGCCGGGTGTCCTTGCCGATGACGATCTTCCGGCGGTCGCCGTGGTGATGGGGGTGTCCGCCGGAATTGCTGAAAATATGCGCGGCCGCCCGGCCGAGTTTGAGGGCGGTTTCGGCCGTGACCGGTTCGATGTTGGCCACGCCGCGCACGCCGTCGGTGCCGAAGAGTTTCCGGTGTTCGCTCATTTTTTCGATTTCGGGGTCGGCGAGGGTTTGGGTGTCGGGGTCGGCGAGGGCGTCGGCGTGGGCGTCGGCTTCGGTTTGGACTCCGGAGTGGGAGCCGGGGGGCGATCAGGCCGCGACGGATTTTTCCCCTCGGTCTGGCTGATGAGATACCAGAGGGCGCTCGCGAGAATCAGGCACCCGAGCTTCGGGCCCCAGTTGTTGGTCAGAATCTGTTTGATCGTCATTGTGCAGAAGAAGCTGGCTGAGGCGGCGGCGGAATTTGTCCGGGCTGAGGTTGCGCTCCAGGATGCCGTTGTGACAAATGGAAACTTGCCCGGTTTCCTCGGAAATCACCACGGCCAGGGCATCCGATTCCTCGCTCAGTCCCAGTGCGGCGCGATGGCGCAGGCCGAGATTGCGATCGAGATCCTCGCGCTGGGTGAGGGGAAAAATGCAGGCCGCCGCCACGATGCGGTCGTTGCGCACGACGAGTCCGCCGTCGTGCAGGACGGTCTTGGGTTGAAAAACCGTCAGGACCAGTTCCTTGGAATAATCGGCATCCAGGCTGACGCCCGTTTCAATGAATTGCTTGAGGCTGATTTCGCGTTCCACCGCGAGGAGGGCCCCGAAACCCTTGCTGGCGATTTCAAACACCGTGTCGGTGATTTCCTCGATGGTCTCGCGTTTTTCGAAAGCGGATGTGAAGAAGGGATGGCTGCCCAGATCGGTCAGGGCGCGGCGGAGTTCGGGTTGAAAAATCACCACCAGGGTGATGGCGAGAAAGACCGAAAGACTGCGCAAGATCCACCCGATCACCGCCAGGTCAAAGAGCGTCGAAATGAAGGTCAGGGTGAGAAAAATCAGGGCCAGTCCAATCAGGATGCGGGCGCCGTGGGTGCCGCGCAGATACAGGTAAATGTAATAGAGGACGACGGCGAGAATGCCGATCTCGACCGGCGTGCGCCAGTGCAGCGCGATGAATCGGCTGATGGTTTCAAGCGTCATTGGTCAAGGGTCATTGGTCCCCGGGGGCCGGCCCATGATGGCCTCGGTCATGCGCAGCGCCTCGCGGTGGGGGCGGGGTTCATGGACCCGGAAAATGCGGGCGCCCTGTTCGCGGCAGAAACTGGTCAGAGCCACGCCAGGCCAGAAGCGCTCTTCCAGGCTCTGGGCGTCGGCCAGCGGGGCCAGAAACGATTTCCGGGAGACGCCGATCAGGAGCGGACGCGCAAAGGCCGTGAGTTGGGCCAGGGATTGCAAGAGGGCGAGATTATGCGCGGGCTTTTTGCCAAAGCCGATACCGGGATCAAGTGCGATGCTTTCCGCGGCCATGCCAGAGGTTAGGACGGAGGCCATGCGCTGTCGAAGAAATTCAGCCACTTCGCCCACGACATCTTCATAGTGGGGAGCCTCTTGCATCGTGCGCGGCCGGCCCTGCATGTGCATGAGCACGACCCCGGCTCCCGAGCGAAGGGCCACCTCCGCCATGCCCGGGTCGCCTTGCAGGGCGGTCACATCGTTGATGATGTCGGCGCCCGCGCGGACGGCCTCGTCCGCCACGGCCGCCTTGGAGGTGTCGATGGAAAGCAGAACATCGCTTCGCTCGCGGATCGCGCGCAGAACGGGAATCACCCGGCGCAACTCTTCCTCCTCGTCCACGCTCTCCGCGCCCGGCCGGGTGGATTCCCCGCCGATGTCAATGATGTCCGCGCCCCCGGCGGCCAGTTGCAAGCCGTGCGCGATGGCGGCCTCGCGGTCAAAAAAGCTGCCGCCATCCGAAAAGGAATCCGGGGTGACATTGAGAATGCCCATGATCAGGCCCCGCTGAGTCAGATCGAGCGAGTGGCGTTTAAGCTTCCAGATCACGCGTGGGGAAAAAGTGGCATCGGCTTCCAGCCGATGTTTTGGGAGGATCATCGGCAGGATGCCGATGCCACGAGCCTGAACTTCGTGCCATTCGCGTCCTAAGATTTCTTCGGGCCTTTTGTTTTCTTCTGTGAACCCAGTCGGATAGCCGCGGAACGGCCATGGGCGTCGAGGCCTTCGATGTGGCTGAAGGTCTCAATCGTGGCGAGGGAAGCTTGCAGGGATGGTTTGTCAAACATGACCACGCTGGTGCGGCGCTGGAACTGATCCACGGTCAGGCCGGCAAAGCTTTTGCCCGCGCCGCCGGTGGGTAACTCGTGGCTGGGACCAGCCATGAAATCGCCGGCCACGACCGGCGAAATTCCTCCGAGGAAAATCGCGCCGGAAGTCTGGAGTTGCAGGGCGATCTCGCCCGGATGTTTGGTGGCGATGGAGACGTGTTCGGCGGCGTAACGGTTGGCCAGGGTGATGGCGGCGTCCAGGTCGGGCACCAGAACGAGCGAGGCGTTCTTCAAGCCCAGCGCAAGTTCCTTCGGACGTCCGGACAATCGCACCTGTTCCTCCACCGCGGCGGCCACTTCCTGCAAAATGCGGGGCGAGTCGGTCAGCAAAATGGCGGCGCTGCCGAGTCCGTGTTCCGATTGGGCGAGCAAGTCGGCGGCGATCCAGTCCGGGTGGGCGGAGTCGTCGGCAATGACGAGGACTTCGCTGGGTCCGGGCAACAGATCAATGGCGACCCGGCCGAAAACCTGACGTTTGGCTTCCACCACATAGGCATTGCCCGGACCGAAGATTTTCTGCACCGGGCGGATGGTTTTCGTGCCGTGAGCCAGAGCGCCCACGGCCTGGGCTCCGCCGATGCGGTAAACCTCCGTGGCCCCGCATTCGGCCAGAGCGCCGAGCAAGGCGGGATGCACCGATCCGTCCTTCGCGGCGGGAGTGACGGCGACGATTTCGGCAACCCCCGCGGTGGCGGCCAGCGTGCAGGTCATGACCGCGGTGGAGACGAGCGGGGCGGTGCCGCCCGGGACGTAAATGCCGACGCGCTGAAAAGGATCGAAGCGTTCGCCCACGACGGCGCCCTGTTTGTTTTTCATGAACCAGCTTTTGCGCAGGCTGCGCCGGGCAAAGGCGCGGACATTGGTCTGAGCCGTGTGGATGGCCTTGCGCACATCCCGGGGCAGCGTCCGCCTGGCCGCGTCGAGTTCCGCCGGGGTCACATAAAGCTCTGACGGCGTCAGTTTGGGTCCGCCGAATTTTCCCGTGTAGTGAATGAGGGCCTCATCGCCCTGCTGCGAGATGGCGTCGAGAATGGCCTCCACGGTGTGGCGGACTTCCGGGTCGGGATCGGCGCGGCGGTTCAATTTTTTCAACCAGCGGTTATAGCCGCGATCTTCGGGACGAAATACCTGCATCCCGGACTCTTAGCGGGAGATGGCGGGATGTCCAATCCCGCTGTTTTTTCCGAAAGGTCTTTGTTCCGCGGGTGAGGGATCTGCGGCGAATGGCGCTAAGTTCAGACGGGCTTGGGATGCAGCCCTTGCAGGGCAGATCGTTGTTTTTCCTCGAGATCCCTGGGTAGCTCCGCAACCCAGGGCTAGGGGATTGAGCCCCGTTGGGGCTTAACTTAGTGCCATTCGGATCTGCGGCCACGTTCTCACGAACGCGGCGACGGAGCGCGCAGCAACAGCTTTGCCGTTGAAATCTCGCCGTTTCTCGCCCAGGATGCCTCCGTGCTGCCCAATCCCGCACGGTCTCGAACCGTTCCCTGGCTCGTCCTGTCGTCCGCCACAGCCATCGCGCTGATCGTGGCCGCACTTTTCGGGATCGTGAACTACTCCGCGGGCTATAATGAAGCCCGGGTTTCGGTCTTTCACTTTGCCTGGAACATGACGAAGCTTGAGGATTGGCAGCATTGCCTTCTGGTGCCTTTTGCCGCTGCGGGAATTGTCTATTTTGACCGGAAAAAGCTGGCCCTGCTGCCCGTGCAAGGGTCCTGGCTCGGACTGGGGCCGGTGTTGGCGGCGTTGTGGATTTTCTGGTTCGGCTACCAGGCCGACATTGTGTACTTCGGCTACATCAGCGCCCAGATCCTCATGGCCGGGCTGATCATTTTGTTTTTCGGCTGGGGCTGGATGAAAGCCCTGGCCTTTCCCTGGATGTTTCTCGTCTTCATGTGGCCGTTGCTTTTTCTGGGGGACAACATCGCGTTTCCGCTCCGGGTGGTCATGTCGAAAGCCAGTGTGTTCACCCTCAATCTGCTTGGGGTTCACTCCACCTTGAGCGGCACGGCCATTCTTTCCGCGGCCGATCCGCTGACCCGGCGTCCGATGGGCGATCTTTTTTCGGTGGACGTCGCCGATCCCTGCAGCGGGATCCGTTCGCTCTTCGCCTTGATGATGGTTTCGGCCCTTTACGGGCAGTTTGCCGTCCAGGGACTCTGGAAAAAATGGATCATCTTTTTGGCATCCATGCCCCTGGCCGTGCTGGGGAATCTGGGCCGCATTTTGATGCTGACCTTCGGCACGATCATTCTGGGACCGGGGGTGGCCATTGGCACCGAGGATCATCCGAGTTTTTTCCACATGCTCTCGGGGTATGTCGTCTTTGCGGTTGCCATCCTGGGCATGATCGGACTGGCCAGGTTTCTCAATATTGACTGGTCGGGCTGGCGGGATCGTTTGAATCGTCCACCGCCGGCCGCGCGGGGCCGGGCGGGTTCTGTTGCGCCGCAGGGCAAAGTGAAGGATGTGTACTAACAAAGAAGGAGATACCGATGCGTTCCGCCACTCCCCCTGCTGATATCCCGCCGCCGCCCGGAAACGAGGCCCTTCGCAGCATCTCACCCGGCGGATTCGTGGCCCGGGCGCTGGTGGCCCTGGCCGCGACGGCGATCACGATTGGTTTTTGCCTCAAAGCGTCGGACCTCAACACCATTTCCGAGCCGGGGGTGGTGATGGATTTGCCGGACTGGGTCGGGGATTTTCTGGGTACGGACGAAGCGACTTCCGACGCGGAGAAACGCATCCTCCCGGGCGACACGGAAATCATCCGCAAGCGGTACACGAATCTTTCCGGGGATTCGATCATGTGTTCAATCGTTCTGAGCGGAGGGGAAAAGCGCAGCATCCACCGCCCGGAAATTTGTCTCCCCTCGCAGGGATGGATCATCGGCTCGGGCGGCACGGTGAACGTGCCGCTTAAAAGCGGCCGGACCCTGGAGGTTGCGGACTTGAATCTGAGCCGTCCGGTGGAAATCCAACCGGGAGTGTTCCGGCCGATCCGCTCGCAGTTTCTTTATTGGTTCGTGGGTAAAGACATCACAACTCCGGATCACATGGCTCGTATTCTGCGGACGAGTTGGGACCGGGTCTACCACAAGGTGAATCACCGCTGGGCCTATGTGCTGGTGACGTCTATGGTGGGAGATTCGATCCGTCAGGGCGGGAAGTCCGAACAGGAAACCGAGGAAATGCTGAAAAAATTCATCGCGGAAATCGTGCCGTCCTTCCAAAAGTCGGAAATTCCAGCCCCCTGATTACGGGGCCTCACTCCGCTCGAGAAAACCGGCGACATCCCCGACGCCCACGGCCTCGAGACAAATGGTCGAAGGCAGGACACAGCGGTCAATGCAGGGATGATGGGGACAGACGGATTTGCGAATCACGCGATGGGCATTGCCGTGGGCGCTGAACCAGGCAGGTTCCCCTGATCCAAAAATTGCATAGACCCGCTTGCCCAGGGCGGCGCCGAGATGAGCAGGATAGGAATCATTGCAGAGGAGCGCATCCGCCCCGTTGATCAAGGCGGCCAGTTCGCGATGGGACGAGCAGGGCCAAATCCGCTGTAAATCCGAGGCCGGCGATGGAGTTGGTTCGCCGGGCGAGCCCAGAATGAGAACCGGCAGGTTCCGCGGCGCAAAAAAATCCCGGAGCAATTGGTCGAAACGTTCCAAGGGCCAGCGTTTGGTGGCAAGCCGTCCGCCGGCATGCAGGGCCCAGATGGGGCGTCCGGCCCGTTTCTGCTCCTCCAGAAAGGATGGAAGATTCTCGGGCGGAGTCAGGGACGAAACATCGAACCAGGGCGGGTCCAGCGGGAGATTCAGTTCCAAAGCGGCGGCCAGGCGCTGCCAGTTGGCCAGATGGCTTTCCCGGGCGTTTTCGCGCTGAAGGGGCTCGGTCAGGAGAGGTTGTCCAAGGGTGCGGGCAAATTGTTCCAGGGAGGCCCCTTGCGCGAGCTGCCGTTTGCGCCAGGGAATCTGCGGCGCGTAGTAATTGATCCCGTTCATGGGAAATCCGAGGCGGCGGCCGGCTCCGCTGAGGCGGGCCACCAGGTGGGCGCGGGCATCACTCCAGGCGGAAACCGTCACGTCGGGCCCCCATTTTTTCAGGGCCGAGGCGGCTTGCAGAAGTCGCGGCGTCCAGCCCTCCCGGGCCGGGAAGGTCTCAATTCCGGGCAGGAAGGACTGCACCATGGCGGCGACCGGCGGCGTGCAAAATACGCCCACCGTGAACCTTTCCCCGGCGGCGTGGAGAAACGGAATGGCCATTACGGCATCACCCAGATGATGGAGCTCGATGGCGAGGAGGCGCGGTTTCATTGGACGGCCCGGCGTTGGCGGCGGCGACCGGCGCGGGCCAGCACCATTCTTTTCAAGCGATAGAAATGCTGTCCGAAGACACGCATCCAGAGGGCTTCCCACGCGGGCCGGAACCGGATGCCGTATCCGGCCTGCATGGTGGCTGCCTCCTTCCAGGCGGCGGCCAGAGCCCGCGAGGTTTTGGCATCGGAATGGAGGCGGCAGGTGGCCAGGGGTGAGGGCAGGTAGACCCAGCGCGTTGGCTCCGCGATCCGCAGCCAGTATTCGTGATCCATGCAAAACTGCAGGCTCGCGTCGAGGCCGCCGAATTTTTCATAGACGGAACGCCGCCAGAAGACCGCGGGCTGGAGCAGGAAATTTCCCCGCCGGAGGCGGTTCACAGAAAACTCCCCGGCGCGTTTCCACCGTTTCCAACCGGAATCGGATTCGAGGAAAAAGGCGTCCCCGTAAACGACGTCGGCGTCAGGGAAGGATTGAAACGCTTCGTGCACACGCTGCAAGGCCCCGGGTTCCAGAAAATCGTCCGCGCAGAGATAGCCCAGAATCTCTCCACGGCTTTGCCGCAAGCCCTTGTTGATGGCGGCGGTCTGTCCGTCATCAGGCTCGCTGATCCAGCGGGCGAAATTCTGCCGCGCGAGAATCGCGCGGGTGTCATCGGTGCTCGCGCCGTCGATGACGATGTGTTCGACGTCGACGCCCGCCTCGCGCACGGAGCGCAGATTTTCCCCGAGCCAGGCTCCCTGATTGAGCGAGGGAGTGATGATCGAGAAGCGCATCGGAGTCACCGCGCGGTCCGGGAGGGGGCCGGCTTTTTCTCCACGGCCGCCAGACCGATTTCCGCGAAGAGTTTTTCGTAGTGATCGGTGACCAGGTCCCAGTCAAAGGTCCGGGCCGCCCGTTCTTTGGCCAACCGGCCGAGTTCGGCGCAGCGGGCCGGATCTTCCGCCAGCAAGGTGATTTTTTCGGCCAGCGATTCCTCCGGATTCTCCGGGCCGAAGGCCTCCGCGGTGTCGCCCAGAACCTCGCGGGTGGCGGGGCAATCCTTGTAGAGGATGGCCGAGCCCATGCCCATTTGATCGAGCAGAACGAGCCGGGTGGCCTCGATGTCGGCCGGCATGACAAAGAAAAGCGCGTTCTGGCTGAGTTCGACATATCCGTCGCCGTACCGTGCGCCGGTAAAAATCACGCGCTCATCGGCCAGTTTCTGGAGTTGGCGGAAGTGGGCATGTTCGTAATTGGCGGCCCCGCAGATGACGAGTTTAAGCGGACCCCGATAGCGGGCGAAGGCGGCCAGCAGCAGGTCGGCCCGGTTTTCCGGGGAGAGGCGGGAGACGAAAAGGATGTAGCCGCCGGGCTGGAGTCCCCAGCGGGCCAGTTCGCCGGCGTGGACCATGGTGGAGCGGACGTTCGCGCCGTAGCTGAGGTAGAGGGGGGTGGCGGCGTACTCGCGCTGGTAGCGGGACACGATCTCCTGGTTGTCCGCGATGAGGCGGTCCGCCATTTTCACCGCCCAGCGCTCGCTCAGGCGCAGCCAGATCCGGGCGAACGAGCCCCATTTGACCCGGCGGAAATCCGCCCCGTCCACGTTGATGATGACCTTCATCCCGCAGAGGCGCAGGGAGCCGCCAATGAGGGCGTTGCCCACGCCGCAGAGGTAGATGAGGTCGTAGCCGCAGAAGAGCGCATGCGCGGCGGACAGCGCCGTGTGCGTGATGGTGTCGAGACTCTTGGTCGGAATGGTGGGCAGGGCAAACACCTTTATCCCTTTGTACACCTTCGAGGGAGAATGAAAGCGGGGGAAGCGGTTATAGACCGTCACGTCATAGCCCCGCGCCGCCAGCCGGCTGCCCAGTTGCTCCACCACCACTTCGAATCCGGAATAGCGGGCCGGCACTCCCCGCGAACCCAGGAAGGCAATGCGTGGATGGGATGAAGCGGCCCGCTCCCCCGCGCCGGAGAAAAAGTCCCGGAAATGATAATAGAGGAAAAGCGAATTAAACTTGAGGTAGCGGGCGCCGAGCCGCTGGGGTTCCTGCCAGAGGCGGTACAGCCAGGTGAGCCCATGCTGCTGCATCCACTGCGGGGCGAACGGACGTCCCCCGGCGAGGAGTTCAAAGGCATCCCCCACGGCAAAAAAGACCCCGCGGTTATAACGGTGAAGGTTTTTGATGATCCAGCGTTCCTGGCGCTCGCCGCCCAGGGCGACCCAGACGAAATCCGCCCCGCTTTCGCGGATCTGCCAGGCATAGTTGTCCTCGTCCTGCTCGCTCCAGGCCCGGAAGGGCGGGGAAATGGTGCCCGCAATTTGAATGTCGGGCTGGAATTCCTTCGCCGCCTGCACCAGGCGCTCCAGGCGGTCGGGTGTTCCGCCGAAAAAGAAATGCTTCCAGGGTGCGGCGGCATTCTGCAGCACATGCTTCATCAGGTACGGCCCATAGACGCGGTCTTTCAAGCCGGCGCCCCGGGCATTCAGGCTCCAGACCAGCGGGTATCCGTCCGGCACGACGAGATCGAAACGGCCCATCACGGCGTGAAAGCCGGGATCCGTGCGGGCCAGCGCGATCAGGTGCGTATTGCAGGCCGAGACGGCGGCGGGTTTTCCGCTTCGCGCCAGGCGGTAACAGGCTTCCAGCGCCGTGTGGTAGGTGGCGCAATGGACCGCCGTGCCGAGGATTTCCCGCGAAGGAAACGGCTCGGCCTGCTCAGCTTCTCCGCTCATAGTTCGCAATCTCAATTCTCAGGGCCTCTCCCTCGGGCGTTCCGCTGGGCCGGGCCATCACGGCGCCATTCCACAAGCAGGCCGCCGCCTCGCGAAGGGAGCGCAGACGCAGGCCGTGGGTGCGAAAAAATCGGCGGTAGTTTCCCGGCAGATAGCTCTTCATGTGGCGGCTGTGTGGCGCGTGGAAGGAGAGATAGCTGAGATTTTGCAGAAGAGAACAAAACTTCACGCGGTCGGCCCGGCCAGCCTGGCCGGAATCGAGGGCCGGCGGAGGGAGATGCGGCACCGAAACCCGGCAGGTAAAGACCGCGTTTCCCCGCGACGCGATGCGCATGGAATATTCCAGATCTTCGCCCAGCATCCAAAAATCCGTCCGGTGCAGGCCCACGATATCGAGGGCCGATTTTTTCACGAGAAAACACGCTCCCGTGCACCAGCAAAACGGCACCGGGCTTTCCCCCAGCAGGCGCCGGGCTTCGGCGGGAGTTCCGGCCGAGCGGATGGTTTTGCGCAGCGGAGCCGGTGCGGGTTCGGGAAAAGCCCACAGCCGTCCGGCCCCATCCTCCAGCAACGGCGCAATGGCCTCGGCGTCCACCCGCGCCATTTCTTCGAGAAGGGTTTGCAAGGTTTCGGGAGGGATCACCACGTCATCATCCAGATACCAAATGGCGGAGACTTTTCCTTCAAAGTGCTCCAGGGCCTTGACGGTGGCATGGGCCCAGCCCGCGCCGGGGCCGGGATTTGTGGCATCCTCCAAAACAATCGTTTCGATGGCCGACCGGGCGGCCAGAGCCTTGACCTCGCCGGTGGGGGCATGGTCGGAAACGACGCATCCGAGGAGGGGAACCGAGGAGGCGGCCAGGCTGTCGAGCAGACGTTGGAATTCCGCCAGGCGGCGGTGGGTGACCACCACGGCGACCACGCCGGGCTTCAGGTCGGCTGCCATTGCCAGTTGCGCAGCGACCATGCGACCGCCTCATGGACCTCGCGCATTTTGATCCCGGCCGCGGCCAGTTTTTCACTGCTGAGGATACAGCTCGCGCGTTTCACCCGACCGGGAGCGGAAAGGAAGGTGTCCTCATTCTCGAAATACCGGAACGTCTTATCACACAGTCCGCTTTTCCGGATTATTTCCGCCGCCTCGCTCGTGGTGATGGCGCCGGGGTTGGTCACATTGTAAAGTCCGCCCGGCAGGCGGCGCAGCAGGGTTTCGACACAGGCATCGGCGAATTCCTGGAGTTGGGAGATGGAATTGGTCACCTCCAACAACTGATCGTACCGCATCAGCTTCGAGAGATAATTGCGCTCGTGGTCGAACTGATCGAAGGGAATGCGCAGCCGCCAGACAACACAGTCCGGATGATCGGCCAGCAGGGTTTCCGCCATCGCCTTGGTCCGGCTATACCAGCTGGCCTCCGGATGACTGAAGGCAAAATTCGGCGGATCGGTTTCGGTGAAAGGCGATCCATCCGCCCGGGCGCCATCAAAAATACAGCCCGAGGAAACATGGCCCCAGGGAATGCCGCGATCGGCCAGCACCTCGGCCAGCACGCCGGGCACGGTCGTGTTCGCTGTGAGACAGTGCAGCTTTTCGAACTCGGTGCCGTCAATGTTGGGCCGTCCCGTAAAACCGATAGCGTTGATGACAAAATCGGGATGGAGGGCATCCAGCACGGCGGCGAGCGCATCCTTCGAGCCGGCATCGAGTTCGGCATGCGAAGGGGCGGAAAAAGGTAACCCGCGCGTCTGCAGATTCGCGGCCAATGCGCCGCCCACATAACCGGAAGCTCCCAGGAGAAGAATCATGAGGATTTTCGGGGCTTGGCCGTGCTCATGCGCAAGGTTTGTTCGAGCAAGGGAAGATGGGCTCACAGGGAGCACAGGCATCTTGCCTGTGACCGAAAGCCGACACAGGCAAGATGCCTGTGCTCCTTGGAAATACTACGCTCTTCATTTCGCCCGCCTTTCTTTGCGGCCGGCTATCTGTATCCGAATGCCTTCCGCCCGGAGCGCGTGAACAAGCCGTGCGATTTCAGAAAGTTTTCGTGGGTGAGCCACCTTTCGTCCGGAGTCATGGCGAAGCTGCGGGCGAACAGGATCGCTTCGCTTTCGCTGAGGTCGCCCTGTTTTTTCAGGCGATTCAGCAGAATCGCGAATTTTTTTTTATCCACGCCACACTCTAGCAGTTTTCCCGCCGCCGATGCAATATGAAGCCTGGGGTCTTTCCCGACGGCTTCGTGGACACCCATATCCCCGGGGGTATTCTTATACCATCTCTGCCAAATAAATGGACTCAGAACATCGGCAGGATGCCGATGCCACGTGGCATTGGCTTCCAGCCAATGATCCAAACAAATCAAAGAGATGGTATTAGGCCCGCTAAACACGCGAAAAAACGCG
>CAMASH010000081.1 GCA_945860745.1 Chthoniobacter flavus
CCCGCCGCTACAAGTAGGGGTGATGCATCCGCCCACCATGGAGGCCCGGCTGGCCTGCCGGGAACGCCCCGCCGGGCGCGCGGCTTTGCGCATGCGCTGGGAGAATCTGCTTTTTCTCCACTGGGCCTGGGATGCCGCGGCTATTCAGAAAACCCTGCCGGCCGGACTGCGGGTCGATGTTTTTGAGGGCCGGGCCTGGCTGGGGGTGGTGCCGTTTTTCATGCGGCGGGTTCATCCGGTCGGGCTGCCCTGTGTGCCGTGGCTTTCGGATTTTCTGGAATTGAATGTGCGCACCTACGTTTCCGATGCCAGCGGCACGCCGGGGGTCTGGTTTTACTCGCTGGCCTGCCATCAGCCCGTCGCGGTGGAAATCGCGCGGAGATTTTTTCACCTGAATTACGTTCATGCCGGGATGAAGGCGGCGTTCGGACAGAAGGAGGTGGCGTATCAGTCCCGTCGCCAGGGGCAGACCGCCGCCTTCCGGTATGCGGCGGATGGTGCGCCCGCCGCGGCGCTGCCGGGAACGTTGGAGTTCTTTCTCCTGGAACGGTATGTGCTTTTTTCGACCGGCCGGGATGGCGGCATCTTCTCCGGGCGGGTGCATCATGCGCCGTACCAGTTCGCTCCGGCGCGGGTGGAGGAGTGGAGTTTTTTACCGGCGGCAGAAGACGGATTTGCGGATTCCGGGAGGCCGCCCGACCACAGACATTTTTCGGCGGGGGTGGATGTGGAAGCGTGGGCGCTCCAATTGTAGCCGCCCCAGTCCCTTGGGGCGTTGCCCCGCACGGCAACGGAGTGCCGTGACTACAGGGAGGTTATTTTTCAGTTGCCAGCATTTCGTCCGCCGCGCGCGAGCAGCCCCGGGGCAGGGCGGCGGGGTCGCGGCCGAGCAGTTGAAAATTTTCCCCGCGGCGGATGGCGAGATCGCGGGTTTGGATGGCGCAGCAGGAGCCGGTGTTGGCCAGGTCGAAGATGCGCAAAACGCCGGTGCCGCCGTCGGCAACTTCGCGCTCCGTTTCGGGGTCGATGACCAGGGCCCGGACCCAGGGCGCACCGAGGTGGGGATGGCCCAGGCCGCGGGTGTAAAACTGCGAGCTGAGTTCGGTCATGCCGTATTCGTTCCCGACCGCGGCAGCGGGCAGGCCGAGTTTTTTCTCAAAGAGGGCGTAGAGATCCGCCTTGGGCAGATCGCGCCGGGTGCCTTTGTATCCGCCGGTTTCCACGGCGATGGTGCCGGCGGGCAGCGGGAAAGTGCGTTCGCCCAGCCACTCGAAGAAATCGAGAAAGGCCAGGGCGGTTCCGAAGAGCACTGGAGAAGCGACCTCCCGGTCGCTTTTTGGAGGAGAAGAGCGACCGGAGGTCGTTTTGACTTTGGCGCAAAGTGCCTCCCAGTTTCCCGGAAAAAAGTTCTCCGCGGGAGCCAGCCATCCGGCCATGCAAGCGAGAGACGAATGCGGAGCGGTTTCCGGCGTCGGCAGAAGACAGAGCACGTTGGATTCAGACAGGCCGGCCTTTCGCCAACCCGCGAGGGCGGCGGTGCGGTAAAGCTCCACCGTGCGGAAATGGTGTTGGCCGTAGCCTTCCCCGGTCGTCCCGCTGGTGCGGAAAGTGCGGAGGGTTTCCGCTTCGGGAAAGCAGCGGATGGCGGTCTGGCGAAAAGCGGCCAGCGGCATGGCGGGAATCTCCCGCCAGGATGCCGGGAACGGAGCCGATGCGCAATACGCGCCATAGGGTGGGCACGCGGCCCGCTGGCAGGCGTGGAGCTCGAGGATCAGATCGTCAAAAAAGCTTTCTCCTGACCCGACAAATGCCAGTATCTTTTTTTCCATCACCCCCAAATCCGCAGGCTGGCTCAATTTCTGCTCTGTCATGGCATTATGACAAAATTCTCACACATATTCCTGCGTTATTCCAAGTAGAGAGATTTCTCCCATGCATTGGTTCCGGCTCCAGGTTTGCTTTTTCCTCGCCTTCGGCGTCCTGATGGAACGCGCCCCGGCGCAAAAGCCGCCGCCGCCCAAAGCCGCGCCGCAAACGAGTTCGCCGGCCACGGCGTCGGCCAGCGACCAGAATCTCACGGCCGAGGAACTGGCGGTCAATGCGAGGTCCCTTTACACGCAGGGAAAATACGCCGGGGCGGCGGCGCTTTATCAAAAATTCATCGCCGACTACGGCAAGTCCGTGGAGGCCCAGACCGCGGTGCGCGGGATGCGCTATCCGCTGGCGATGTCTCTGGTGCAGATGCGGAAATTCCCCGAGGCCAGGGAGGCCATCGCCGCCGCGCTGGCCAGCACCCCGCCCCTTGATCAGCAGTTCCGTCAGGAGTTGATTTTCTGGAAGGGCGTCGCCGAGATGGATGAGAAGGACTACGAGACGGCGCGCAAGACCCTGGAGGAATTTGTGGCGCTGTTTCCGCCGGGATCGGATCGGAATCCGAATTACGTGAAGCAGTTTCCCGCCATTCAGAAAGTGCCCGAGGCCACCTTACTCATCGGCACCTGCTATTTGCTGGATGAGAAATACAAGGAGGCCGCGGAGTATTACGCGAAGACGGGAGCGGGATTTTCACCGGTCAATCGCGGACGGGCCACCGTGCTGGAACTGTATTCCCTTCTGGAGGCCAATGAGGAGGACAAGGCGATGGCCCTGCTCATGAAGGAGTTTCCCCACCTCAACGACCTGATCCAGTTGGTCACTTTCCAAACCCTCGCGCTGGACCTGGGTTCCCGCTATCTCGAAAAAAAGGAGATGCGCAAGGCCCTTATCTGCCTCCAGCGCATCTGGTCCTCCGACCGCTTGCGCAAGCATCAGGAAAGCCGGCTGGCCGACCTCGAATCCAAGCTCCAGGCGGCCGAGGCCAATCCCCTGGGGGATTCCTACACGAAGTTCCTCTACGGTCAGATGATCGCCAAGGTGAGGCGGGAGATTGAGAATTTTCAAAAGATCCCGAATTTCGATTCCGCCCTGCGCCTGCGTCTGGCCACCGCCTATCAGGGCATGAAGCGCTATCGTGAATCGGCCCTCATCATGGAAGCGATGCTCAACGAAATGCCGCCCGATCCGCTGGTCGAAAACGCCTCGGTCAATCTGCTGCAGTGTTGGAACGAGATCGAACGCTGGCCGAAGTCGGTCGAAGCGGCGCAGGTCTTTGTGGCCAAATTTCCCCAGTCCAAGAGCGTGCCGCTCGTGCTTTACCTCGAGGGCACGGCCCAGCAGAAAGCCTTCCAATCCAACGATGCCGTCGCGACCTTTGATGAGATCACGAAAAAACACCCCTCGTCCGAATTCGCGGCCCGGGCGCAGTTTATGAAGGGATTCTCGCTTTTGCAGGCCGATCGGAACAAGGAGGCCATCGCGGCCTTTGAGGAGTTCGGCAAAAAATATCCCAAGCACGAAATGGCCGACGAAGTCGCCTACTGGCGGGGCCTGGGCTATTCGCTCGACAAGCAATTTGCCCGTGCCCGCGAGGTCATGGATGAATACCTGCGCGACTTTCCGGACGGCCAGCACCGCGGCCAGGCTGTCTATCGCAAAGCCTACTGCGCCCAGCAGATGGAGGATTACGCGACCAGCATCAAGGAGCTCTATGGCTTCATGCGCCAGTATCCCGGCCATGAGGAAAACAGCGAGGCCCGCGTTTTGCTGGGGGACGCGCTGATGAATGAAGGCCGCATGGACGAAGGCATGGCCTCGTTCAAGGGCATCCCGAAGGAGGACACGCGCTTTTACGAAGAAGGTGTTTTCAAGGTCGGCAAGGCGTTCAAGCTGATGGAGGAATACGGCAAAATGCGCGACCTGATGGTGGAGTTCAAAACCGGCAGTCCGCGCAGCCCCCGCGTGGCCGAGGCCATCTACAACATCGGCTGGGTGGACCGTCAGGATGGCGATCCCGGCAAGGCCCGCGAGATTTATTGGGAAGCCATCACCGAATACGGCAACGATCCCGACATCCGTTCGGTCGATGATCTTTTTCCGGCCCTGATCCGGCTCTACAAGGGACCGGAGGAGGCGGCGCAGTATCAGGCCCGCCTGCGCGATCTGGCCCAGGAGGCCCGCGCTGCGGACAAGAAAACCCTGGCCATGCGCGTCCTCTGGGCCCAGGCCAACGCCCTGAAAAAATCCGACCCCGCCGCCGCCCGCCAGGCCCTGATCGAGGCTTCCGCCCTGGCCAACGTGCAGGTGACCAACCCGCTGTTGCTGGCCGATTTCGCCGAGGCCCTGCTGGCGGACGGCAAGGAAAAAGAAGGCGAGGCCATGTTCCGCGATCTGGTCAAATGGAATCCCCGCGCGGTGCAAAAGGACCGCGCTTTTGCCGCCCTCGGCCTGCTCGAGTGGCAGCGGGGCAACGAAAAATCCGCCCTGGGATACTTCGACCGCTTTGAGAAAGAGACGCTCGGCTCGATGCTGTTCGGCAAGATCCTGCTGGCCAAGGCGCAGTTGCAGGAAACGCGCGGCCTGACCGCGGAGGCCCGCAAAACCCTCGAGGCCCTGCTGGCCAATCCGCATTCGAGCGGCCAGGAAAAAGCCGAGGCTCTCTATCGCATTGCGGAGGGTTACATGAAGGAAAACAAGCCCGAGCTGGCCGTGCCGTATTACCAGCGCATCTACGTGATGCATGGACGCTGGCGCGATTGGGTCGCGCGGGCCTACCTGCGCAGCGGCGAGGCTTTTGAAAAATTGCAGGATCAACTCAGCGCCCGCAAAACCTACCAGGAACTGACCGAGAAAGAGGACTTCGCCTCCTTCCAGGAAACCGGCAAGGCCCGCGAACGCCTCGACGCCCTCGGCGGCCCGCTGCCGAAGGAGGAACTCCCCCCTGCGGAAGGATGAAGACGATTTGTCATTTCTCCGCTGCGCTGCGGTTGCCTCCCGGCCACTCCGGCGACTTTCCCTGTTCCCAGAGGGCGCTTTCGCGCTGGTGTTGGTCAGTGGTCATTGCTCATTTGTGCTTGCTCGTCGGCGGTCACGCGCAGACAGCGCCCGGGCTGGATACTTTGTTCATGGCCAGCGGGGAAAGATTCGTGGGGAAACTCGCGGGGTTCGATGGGCAGGTCTATCGCATGCGAAAGGCCCTGTCGGCTCCGCCGGGTGCGCCCGCGGGAGCCCCGCCGGTTTTTGCCACGGTCACGGTTCCCCGCGCCCATGTGGTGCACATTGAATTCGGGGCCGATGAGGCGCGGACCGGGCTGCTCAAGGAAGCCACCCCCGCGCAATTGGCCCAGATCGAAGCGGTCTGGAAACAGTTTGAGCCCTGGCTGCCCATTGCCAAATCGCCGGCCGGCCACATCGGCTTGGTCTATGGCGATGTGCTCCTGCGCAGCGGCGATGCGGCCAACGCGCAAAAGGCGCTGGCACTGTTTTCCAAAATCGAGAAGGAGACCTGGAATCAGGACGACATCGTTCTGGCCAAACAGGGCCGTCTGCGCGCCATGGTCGCCACCGGCAATGCCAGGGACGCCATTGAGGAGGCCCTCGCCCTGGCCAAAATTTCCGAGGATCCGGCCGTGTTGATCGAGGCCAAGTATATTCTGGCCGGGGCGGCCGACAAGGGGCTGCGCAAGCTCGTGGAAGAGAATCCCCGCTGGGAGGAGGATATCCTGGTCATTCCCGAAAGGCACCGGCTCTACAATGAGGCCCTCGATTTTTATCTATTCCCCTCTCTCTTTTTCGGGTCCGAATCCGAAACGGCCGCCCGCGGATTGTGGGGCGCGGTCGGGGTCTATCAATTCACCAACGCGACCCAGGACGCGGTCGAATGCGCCCGCGATCTGACCGCTCTTTATCCAGGTTCCCGCTATGCCAAACAGGCGCAGGCTTTTCTCGACTCCCTCCCCGAATCCCAAAAACACGAAGACTATGAAAAAGACGCCCGCAAAGAAACGAACTAACCTCCTCCTCCTTGTCGCCGCCGCGGCTCTGCTTTGGCCGCTCACGGCCAGCGCGGCCAGGGTCGAGAGCCATAAAAGCATGATGGATTTGTATCGCGAGGGCGGACCGATTATGCACCTGATCGCGCTCTGTTCCGTGGCCACGCTTTCGCTCGGGGCCTATTGCGCCATCATGTTTCGCAAGGGCAAGTTGATGCCGCCCAATATTGTCTCCCCTCTGAACTCGCTCATCGGCCAGCGCGACCTCGTGGCGGCCTACGAGTTTTGCCAGGCCAATCCGGGGCCGCTCACCCAGGCTCTCGCCCCGGCCCTGACCAAGGCCAACTACGAGCGGGACATGTTCAACAAGGGCGCGATGGAAAACACCATCGCGGAGGAGTGTTTCCGGGAGGAAACCAAGATGATGGTCATCGTCAACTACCTCAACACCTTCGCCGTGCTGGCGCCCATGATCGGTCTGCTCGGCACGGTCGCGGGCATGATCACGAGTTTCAGCGCGCTCACCGCCGGCAAGGCCGAAGCGACCGATCTGGCCAAGGGCATCGGCGAGGCGCTCATTGCCACCGGCGGCGGACTGCTCCTGGCCATTCCCGCCATGTTTCTCTATTTCTTCTTCCGCGGCATGGTCTCGACCAACATGGCCGACGTGCACAAGACCCTTTCGCACATGCTGGATCTCTTCACCGGCGAGGCGGGCGGGGTGCCCTCGCAGCCGGTTCCGCAGGAGGCCTACGAGGCGCAGCCGGCCGCCGAGTAACCGCCATGTCCGAACCACGCCGTCGCATGCGCCGGGTGCAGCATGAGGAAGTCGGGCTGCAAATTGCCCCGATGATTGATGTCACCCTGCTGCTGCTTTTTTTCTTCATGCTTTCCGGCAAGCTGACGAAGAATGCCAAGCTCATGGACATCAAGGTCCCCCAAGCCGCCACGGGCAAAGTGCCGGGGGATGAGGGCGCGCGCGACATTGTGAACATTGATGAAAACGGCCAGCTCTTCAGTGGCAATACGGCCGTCACTTCCAAGGAATTGACCGCGCATCTCAAGCAGCGGTTCAAGGATTACCCGCCGCTCAAACTCTACGTGCGCGCGGATGCCGGCACGCCGGGCAAGAAGGTCAAGGAAGTCATGAAAATCGCCACCGAGGCCGGAGCCATCGAGGTCATCTTCGGAGTTGTGCAAAAATGAAACGCCCCGAACACCCGCAGATCGAGTTGCAGATTGCGCCCATGATCGACGTCTGCTTTTTGCTGCTGTTTTTTTACATTCTGACCTCGAAACCGGTGAAGCCGGAGGCGGATATGAGCATGACTCTGCCCGGCACGGTGGCCCAGGAGGAGAGCGTGGATATTCCCGATGAGCAGCGCATCACCATCGAGGAGAACGGTCAGATCGTCCTCAACGACCTTTCGCTCGACAAGCCGGACAGCAAGGACCTGCCGGCTTTGCTGGCCACCCTGAAGCGATTCAAGGAATCCGCCGATGCCAACAAAAGCGAGGCCCTCATCACGGTGGATGTGGCGGACGCCGCCAAGCATCAGCGCGTGGTCGATGTGCTCAACGCCTGCGCCCAGGCCGGGATTTCCGGCGTGACCTTTGCGGGCGCCACCGGGGAGGACGAATGAGGGCGGAAGTTGAGAGTCTTTTGTTGAAAGTTGAGAGGAAGGAAAATCTTCTCGCTTTGGCCCCTCAACGCTCAATTATCCCCCGCCCACCCTGGCTCTCCCGAAGCGGGAGTCTCAGCTCTCAACCGCCTTTCCCCCAATGAGCGCCATCACCGCCGTATCCGCCGCCCCGCCGCCGCAAAAGGGCCGCATCCGCCGCCTCGTCATCATGGTCGTGCTGGTCAGCATCGGCGTCCACATCGTGGCGGGCCTCATCGCCGGCGCGGTCATCGTGGCCCGCTATCTGGCCGAGCCGCCGGCCGAGTTCAAGGCCACCCGCGACGTCCGTCTGCCGGCCAAACAACGCGAGCACAAGATGAACATGGCGGCCTTCGACGGCATGACGCCCAAGCCCAGCTTCAACGACAAGATGCAGAGTATCCGGCCGACGGCCTTCGCCCTGCCGGAGCTGCCGAAAATGCCGATGGACCAGATGCTCCCGCTTGATCCCAGTGCGATTGTTTCCGATCAGGTTTCGAGCCTGGTGGGCAGCGGCGGTTTGGGCAGCGGCCTGGGGGGCGGAGGCTCGGGCGGCGGAGGCAATTTGGGCGGAACCGGGTTCAGCTTTCTCGGCATCCAATCCACCGGCAAACGCATCCTGCTCCTGTTTGATGTTTCCACCAGCGTGCTCAACAAAGCGTCGAAAAGCGGCGTTCCGCTCTCCAAGATCAAGGAGGAGACGCTCACCTTGCTCGGCCAGCTTCCCATCAGCTCGCGTTTCGGATTGATCCAGTTCACGCAGAACTTCAAGGCCTTCGAAACGGAGTTGCTGCCCGCGACCGATCCGAACCGCGAGGCGGCCCGCCAGTGGATTCAGAACGAGTGGGTCGAGACGGGCATGATGGCGGCCTCGGGCAAGGTGACGTCCAATCCCAAGGGGTTGGTCGGCGTATTCGAACTGGCGGCGAAGATGCAGCCGGATGTGATTTTTCTGATCTCCGACGGCAGCTTCCAGTGGAAAGCCACCGGATCCATCGGCAACATTCCGTGGGAGGAAATCAAGGCCATGGCCAAGGGGCCGCTGCAAGGGGCCGGCGGCTGCAAAATCAATTTCATCGGTTTCCAAATGAAGCCGGAGGACCGCATGGAGGTCGGTTCCATTGTCCGCCCGACCGGCGGCAAGTTGCGCGAGATCAAGTAACCTGGAAGGGAGGCAGGCTCTTGCCGCCCAGAATCTGCAACATCTTTTGACAAGGCGTGACACGCGTGTCACGGTTCAGCCATGAGCGCGGCTATTCAGATTTCCGTTCGCGAGTTGCACGCCCGCACGGGCCACTACGTCCGCAAGGCCGGGGCGAACCAGCGGGTGATCGTCACGGACAACGGCAAGCCGGTGGCGGAGTTGAAGCCGCTGGAGGAAAATGCAACGCCCCGGAGGAAGCCATGGGAAAATCGGGTTCTTCTGCCGGGATTTGCCGCCATTATGGATAAATGTGTGGGCGGAACGGATAGCACACAGATTATCTCCGAGGATCGGGAAGACCGTTATAAGTGATTTACTGCGACACGGCTTACCTGGCGCGTCTTTATCTCCTGGAGCCGGGCTCTGATAAAGTGCGCGCTTTGCAAAATTCGGATGGCCCTTTTGCTTGTTCAGCGCATGGGCGGGTGGAACTGGCCTTTGTTTTTCATCGCAAATATCGCGAAGGCATCCTGGGTGCAGGGCAGATCAAGGAGCACATGCGGCAGTTCGAGAGCGATTCTGCGGCGGAACTCTTGCATTGGTTCGCCGTGAGTGAGGATTTGCTGCAATCAGCCGCCCGCGCCATTCATCTTTTGCCCCGCAATGTTTTCCTCCGCGCCGCCGATGCGTTACACTTGGCCTGCGCGCGCGACCACGGCTTCAAGGTGATTTACTCCAACGACGAGCGTTTGCTGGCCGCCGCACCGCGGTTCGGACTCAAGGGCAAAAACATTCTTGCGTGAAATTTGTCGCGGCGGTTGTGCCAACCGCCCCTACAATTATCTCTGTCTGCTACTCGTCGCCTTGCTTGAGTTTGGCCAGCACGCTGAGGTCCTCCAGCGTGGTGGTGTCGCCGGTGACGGCCTGGCCGGAGGCGATTTGCTTGAGCAGGCGGCGCATGATTTTTCCGCTGCGGGTTTTCGGCAGAGCCTCGGTGAAACGGATTTCGTCGGGCTTGGCGATGGGACCGATCACGTTTCCGACGTGCTTGCGGATTTTCTCGGCCAGCTCCTTGGTGGCGGGGATTCCGTTGCGCAGGGTGACAAAGGCGACTACGGCCTGGCCCTTCATTTCATCCGGGCGTCCCACCACGGCGGCCTCGGCCACATCGTCATGGCCGACCAGCGCGCTTTCCACCTCGGCGGTGCCGAGGCGGTGTCCGGCCACGTTGAGCACATCGTCAATGCGGCCCACAATCCAGAAATACCCGTCCTTGTCGCGGCGGGCTCCGTCGCCGGTGAAATAGCAGCCCTTCACCTCGCTCCAGTAGGCTTGTTTGTAGCGGGCCTTGTCGCCGTAGATGGTGCGGAGCATGGAAGGCCAGGGTTTGCGGATGACGAGCTTGCCGCCCTCGTTGGGTCCGACCTCCTGGCCCTTGTCATCGACGATGGCGGCATCGATGCCGAAGAAAGGCAGGGTGGCCGTGCCGGGCTTGGCCGGGATGGCTCCGGGAAGCGGCGTGATCATCATGGCGCCGGTCTCGGTCTGCCACCACGTGTCCACGATCGGGCAGCGTTCGGCTCCAATATTTTTGTGGTACCAGATCCAGGCCTCGGGATTGATGGGTTCGCCCACGGTGCCGAGGAGGCGGAGGGAGGAGAGGTCGTGCTTTTTCGGCCATTCGTCGCCCCATTTCATGAAGGCGCGGATGGCGGTGGGGGCGGTGTAGAGAATGGTCACGCCGTATTCGGCCACGATCTTCCAGAACCGGTCGGGCTGCGGCCAGTTGGGCGCACCTTCATACATGAGGACGGTGGCACCGCTGGCCAGCGGACCGTACACGATGTAGCTGTGGCCCGTGATCCAGCCGATGTCGGCGGTGCACCAATAGGTGTCGTTCTCCTTGAGATCGAAGACGTATTTCGTGGTGATGACCGCGCCGAGCAAATAGCCGGCCGTGGTGTGGAGGATGCCCTTGGGTTTTCCGGTTGAACCGCTGGTGTAGAGAATGAAAAGAGGATGCTCGCTGTCGAGCGCCACGGCGGGGCAGTCGGCGCTGACGTATTCCGCCTCGCGATGCCACCAGACGTCGCGTCCCTCTTGGATATGAATGTCCAGGCCCGCGCGCCGGAAAACGATGACGCGTTTGACCGTCGTGACGCCCTCGAGGGCCTGATCGACGTTTTGTTTGAGCGTGACGGTTTGTCCCCGCCGGTAGCCGGCATCGGCCGTGACGACGAGGGTGGCGCCGCAGTCCTCGATACGGTCGCGGATGCTGGTGCTGCTGAAACCGCCAAAAATCACGCTATGGACCGCGCCGATGCGGGCACAGGCCAGCATGGCGATGGCGGCTTCGGGGATGTGCGGGAGATAGATGATGACGCGGTCGCCTTTTTTCGCGCCGTTGCGTTTGAGGATATTGGCAAAGACGCAGACTTCGCGATGGAGTTGCTGATAGGTCAGGACGCGTTTCTCGCCCGGCTCGCCTTCCCAAATGATGGCGGCCTTGTTGCGGCGGGGTCCGTCGAGATGGCGGTCGAGGCAGTTCTCGCTGGCGTTCAGTTGACCGCCAACGAACCACTTGGCAAAGGGCGGCTTCCAATCGAGGACCGTCTTCCATTTCTTCCGCCAGAACAAATCCGCGGCCTGGCCGGCCCAGAATTTGGCCGGAGCTTTGAGCGAGGCCGCGTGAAGTTTTTTGTATTCGGCCAGGGAACCGACCAGCGAAGTTTTCGAAAAATCCTTGGAGGGTTTGAAGACGCGGGTTTCGATCTGGTGGGTTTCAATATTCGAACTCATGGGAAAAGGGAGGGGGAGTTTTCTAGCGTGGATGGAGGGCGATGGTCAATGGTCAATGGTCATTGCCGGGAACGATCCAATGACCGATGACGGATGACCAAACCTCACGCCGCGAGGCGGTCGGGGGCGGCGACTTGGACGAAGCGGTAGCGTTCATCGTAGCGGCCGGCGTTGTGTTTGCGGCAACAGCGCAGACAGGCGACGCGTTTTTTCACGGGCCGCACGCGGGCGAGGGTGGTGCCGCATTCCCGGCAGGCGTAGAAATGCTTCCGCTCATGGCGGGAGCGCTTGAAGGGGAGGTTGTGGCAGCGGGACTCGCGGGCAATGCCGAGGTCGCGGCAGGCTTCGCGCCACTCGGGTCCGTGGGCGGCGATGCGGACGCGGCCGGCGCGGTGCTGAGCGAGAAAATGGGCCAATTCGTGGCGCAGGGTGCGTTGGACCTCGCCGGGAGAAATCTCGACCAACTTCGGATTGAGGGAAATCGTCTTCGTGCGCCAGCAGGCCAGTCCGGCGGTGGTGCGCAGGCGGGGATTCCAGCGCACGATCACGGCGACGTCGCGGCAGCCGGCACCCCGCAGCAATTGGCGGGAGATTTTTTCCAGGATGGGGTCGCGGCGTCCGGCGCCCTGGCGAGGGCGGGGTGTTTCTTCCGCCAGGTCGGGCAGGAGGCGCAGGTGGCGGAGGACGGTTCGTCCGAAACTCAACATAAGCTGGGTGTGTTTCATCACGCGGCGAGGAGTTGGGGTTGTTGGGCCAGCACCCGGGCGAGGGCGTGCTGGCAATGGGCGATGTCAGATTCGGTCGAATGCGTTCCGAGGGAAAAACGGACCGTGCGGGCGGCATTCCCTGCCTCCCCGCCCATGGCGAGAAGGACATGGGAGGGCTGCATGGACCCGACCATGCAGGCCGATCCGCTGGAGGCACAGACGCCCTCGAGGTCGAGCCCGATGAGCAGTGCTTCGCCATCGCGGCCGGGGAAGCTGACGTTCAGGGTGTTGGCCAGGGTCAGTTCGGGATGACCATTGCGAATGGCTTCGGGCGCGATTTTTTGGATGCCCTGCCAGAGCATGTCGCGCAGGGCGGCCAGGCGGGGTTGCTCGGATTCGCGTTTGTTTTCCGCCACGAGGGCGGCGGCGGCCAGTCCGGCGATGGCGGCGGTGTTTTCCGTTCCGGGCCGACGGGTGTTTTCATGGGAGCCGCCGTGGACGGTGCGGGCGATGGCGACCCCGGCGCGGAGAAACAGCGCGCCCACGCCCTTGGGTCCGCCGAATTTGTGGGCGGCGATCGAAACGGCGGAGGCCCCGAGTTCGTGCGGCCGGACCGGCAGCTTGCCGAAGGTCTGCACGGCATCGGTGTGAAAACACGCGCCCTGGGCGCGACAGAGCGCGGCAAGTTCCTCAACGGGCTGAATGGTTCCCGTCTCGTTGTTGGCCTGCATCACGGAGACAAGCACCGTGTCGGGCCTGAACGCGGCTTGCAGGTCGGCGGGATCGACGCGGCCTTCGCGGTCCACCGGCAGTATGGTCAGTTCGAAATTCTCGTGATGGGCCAGATGCTCGAACGCCTGGAGCACGGCGTGATGTTCGGCCGCGGCGGTGATGAGGTGGCGTCCGCGCGGCGCATGGGCCCGGGCCAGACCGAGCACGGCGAGGTTGCAGGACTCGGTCCCGCCGCCGGTGAAGATGATTTCATGCGCCTTGCCCCCGAGCAGGCCGGCCAGCACATCGCGGGCGTCGTCAATCGCCGCCCGGGCCTCGCGACCCGCCGCATGAATGCTGGACGGATTGCCATAGCCCCCGCGCAAAAACGGCAGCATGGCGTCCAGGGCCTGCGGAGCCAGCGGGGTGGTGGCGTTGTAGTCGAGGTAAACCATTTTTAGGAAGGCTGAAGGCTGAAGGCTGAAGGCTGAAAACAAAAATGCCGCCGGAGGCGGGTGGAATTCCTTCCGCCTTTAGCCTTCAGACTTTGGCCTTTTCTCAAATCGACCATTCCAGGACCTCTCCGGTTTTGTGCTTCCGTTTGTCCAGAATGCGCAACTGATTTTCCTCGTAAACGACCAGCGACTGTTCGGGCACGCTGTGGGTGAGAAACACATTCGCCCCGATGGTGCTGCCGGCGCCGATGACGGTGTCAGCCCCCATGATGGTCGTGCCGGCGTAGATGGTGACGTGATCCGCGATGGTGGGATGACGCCGCACGCCCTTGAGTGATTGTCCGCCGGAGAGCGAGCGTCCGATAAGGGCGACGCCCTGGTACATTTTCACATGCGCGCCGATGACGCTGGTTTCGCCAATGACGACGCCGGTGCCGTGGTCGATGAAAAAATGCGAGTCGATGGAAGCGCCGGGATGGATGTCGATGCCGGTGCGGGCGTGGGCCCATTCCGTCATCATGCGCGGAATCATCGGGACGTCCGATTGATAAAGTCCATGAGCCAGCCGCTGGATGGCGATGGCCTCGATGAAGGGATAGGAGAGAATGACCTCCTCGCGGCTGAGTGCGGCGGGATCGCCGGCGAAGGCCGCCTCGATGTCGGTGCCCAGCAGATCGCGCAAGCCGGGCAGGGCCTGGCAAAATTTCAGCAGAATCGCTTTGGCCCGCGAGGCCGGGCATTGGGGATCGTCCAGACGCAGGCTCTTGCAGACCTGTTCCTCGAGTTGCTCCACCGCGCTGGTGAGTCGGTGGCGGGTCAGAACCGGCAGCGAGTTTTTATGAATCGCCTCCTCGTCATGGAAGCCCGGAAAAAGAATCTGCAGGAGATCGACACAGATCGCCGCGATGGAACGCTTGGACGGCAGGTTGAGCCCGTCCGTGTTGTTCAGTCCGCCGACACGCTCATAGGAAGCGAGGATCTCCTGCACGACGTGATTTAAGGCCTTGTCCATCGGAAGGCTGAAAAAATACTCCCCTTTGCGGGCTTGTCGAGGTCTGGCGTGAAATTCCTTATTTTGAGCCATTCTGTCGCTTATTGCCCCACGCAGACAACGCAAAATGACCTGGCTGGCCGATGGAAACGTGGTTTTCACCGTTTGGTGGTAGCGCAAACGGTCAGCCGGATTGAGGAGCGGCTGGTTACCCTCCCTCCAAGTTTAGAGTGGTTAAAAAAATGTCGTAGCCGCCGTCGTGACTGCCAGTCCTGCTGAGGAGGACGTCTCCTCACGGCGAAGCCTCGCTCGCAGATCCCGATACCATCGGGATAAACGGTGGCCGCCGCCCTTCAATTGAGTCTTTCCCTCCACGCCCTCACGGGCGCGGCTCCAGTTTTTCTTGAACCGCTTTAGGAACCGCAGGCGGCGACCGGGGCGAAGCTCCGGCGGTGGATGGGGCAGGGGCCGTGTTCGCGCAGGGCCGCTAAATGCGCGGCGGTGCCATAGCCTTTGTGCCGGGCGAAGCCGTAGTGCGGATGCACGGCATCCATTGCGTCCATGATCCGATCGCGCGTCACCTTGGCGATCACGCTGGCCGCGGCGATGGAAAGACTGAGGCCATCCCCGCCGACCAAGGCGGTTTGCGGAGCCGGAAAGTCCGGCACGGGCAGTCCGTCGATCAGGACATGCCGGGCAGCGAAGGGCAGGGCGGAAAAGGCCTCCCGCATGGCCCGGTGGGTGGCCCGCAGAATATTGATCTCATCCACAATGGCGGCGTCCTGGATCGAGACGGACCAGGCCACTTGTGGTGAGGCGGTCAGGTGCCGATAGAGCGCGGCCCGTTTGCCCGCCGTGAGTTTTTTCGAATCGTCGAGGCCGGACGGAACAGCTCTTTCCTCAAGAAAAACCACCGCCGCCGCCACGACCGGTCCGGCCAGCGGACCGCGGCCAGCCTCATCAATGCCTGCGACCGGAAAAACGCCCTGCTCTCGCAAGGCCCGTTCGGGCCCGAACGTGCAAGGCATTCAGGAGAGAAGGGCGGAGGGGAGGAACGCTCCCCCGGATTACGCGGCGGATTTTTCGGACTTCTCCTTCACCATGGTGGCGGATTTGCCCTTGCGGGTGCGGAGGTAATTCAGCTTGGCCCGGCGAACCTCGCCTTTGCGCTCGATTTCGATCTTGGCGATGCGCGGGGAATGGATCGGGAACACCCGCTCGACGCCCTCGCCGTAGCTGACGCGGCGCACGGTGAAGTTGGAGTTCAAACCGGTGCCTTTGCGCCCAATGACGATGCCGCTGTAGATCTGGATACGCTCCTTGTCACCTTCGATGACCCGGGTGTGGACCTTGACGGTGTCGCCCACGCGAAACGCCGGGATGTCTTTCTTGATTTGCTCGCTTTCGATTTTGTCGATGATGGTGCTCATGGCGGTAAAAAGTGGAACTGTTCAGAGTGCTGCAAGACTTCCCCTCTGGCAAGTCCTCAATTTTCGTCAATTTTCAGGCAAAAATCTCGACCCGGCCGGTGTGGAGGTCGTAAACGCCGCCCGCCACCCGCAGGGTCTTCTTCTTCACTCCGGCATCAAGGATGGGTGAGGCCCTTTTCAAGGCTTCCACGTTATCCAGCACGTTTTGCTTCACAGCGTTGTCCAGGAGATTGCCGGGCCGGTCCAGGACGGCCTTCACTGCCGGGCGAATCGCCTTGATCAACGAGGGGATATGCCCGGGAAACTGCGTTCCGTCCTTGACCGCCTTGATCGTCGAGTCCACCGCCCCACAGGAACTGTGGCCGAGCACGAGGATGAACGGCAGGCCGAGCACGGCCACGCCGTATTCGAAGCTGGCAATGGAACTTGCTTCGGCGAAGTTGCCCGCCACACGGCAGACGAACAAGTCCCCGCGCCCGGTGTCGAAGGCAAATTCCGGCGCCACCCGCGAGTCCGCGCAGCTCAGGATCCCGGCGTAGGGATTTTGTCCCAGGACCAAAGCTTGCCGCTCTGCGACGAAGTCGTGACGCAGGGCCGAACCCTTGACGTAGCGCTCGTTGCCTTTCATCAGGCGGTCGAGGGCCGCGTCGGGAGAAAGGATGTTGTGAGGTTTCGGTGGTGCGAGGGGCTGGGCGCCGGAGACGCGATCGGCGAAGACCAGCCCCAGCGCCGCCGCTCCGGCGAGCTTGAGAAAATTGCGGCGAGGAAAATCAGGCGTCGGGTCTGGCGTGGAAGAGTTGTGGTGATCGCACATGAGCGAATGACGATAAAGCGCAACGCGGCGGATGGCAAGCCGGGACCGGAGAATCGGCCGAAATTAGGCTTTTAACCGGAGGATTTCGCGGCGAGAACAGGCGCGATTTCCTCACGAAAACCAGCCGCTTAATCCCAGCACATCAGATCATGGCACAAACCAAATCCTTTCGAGCCGGCGTCCTCTTCGGAGACGAGGTCAGCGAACTTCTCAATTCCGCCAAGGCCACCGGCTTTGCCCTTCCGGCGGTCAATTGCATCAACACCAGCACGGTCAATGCCACCCTGGCCGCCGCCCGCGAGGTGAAGTCTCCGACCATGATTCAGTTTTCCAACGGGGGAGCCCAGTTTTTCATCGGCAAGGGAGTCAAGGGCGACAACCAGCTGGGGCCGGTGCTGGGCGGCATTGCCGGGGCGCATTTCGTGGACGCCGCGGCCAAGGCCTATGGCGTTCCGGTGATTCTCAACACCGACCATTGTGCCAAAAAACTTCTGCCCTGGGTGGATGGCCTGCTCGCCGCCAGCGAGGAGCGGTTCGCCAAAACCGGCCAACCGCTTTACAGTTCGCACATGCTCGACCTCTCGGAAGAGCCGATTGAGGAAAATCTCGAAATCTGCGCGAAGTATCTCGCGCGCATGAGCAAGATGGGCATGACGCTTGAGATCGAGCTCGGCGTCACGGGCGGCGAGGAGGATGGGGTGGATAACTCCGGGGTCGAGGAATCCAGTCTCTACACCAAGCCCGAGGAAGTGGCTCTGGCGTATGAAACCCTGCGCAAGGTCAGCCCGAACTTCACCGTGGCCGCCGCCTTCGGCAATGTGCACGGCGTTTACAAACCCGGCAATGTGAAGCTCAAACCCGCCATCCTGCGCGACTCGCAGGAGTATATTGAGAAAAAATTCGGCACAGGTCCCCAGCCGGTGAATTTTGTTTTCCACGGCGGATCGGGTTCCTCGCGCGCGGAGATCCGCGAGGCCATTGGCTACGGTGCGATCAAGATGAACCTCGACACCGATTTGCAGTGGGCCTTCTGGGATGGCATCCGCGAATACGAGGCGAAGAATCACGGCTTCCTGCAGAGCCAGATCGGAAACCCTTCCGGTTCTGATTCGCCGAACAAGAAATACTACGACCCCCGCGTGTGGCTCGGTGCCGGCGAAGCGGCCTTCACCAAGCGCCTGCTGGGCTCGTTCGAAGATCTCAATTGCGTTGGACGCAACGCCTGAGGATTCTCCGTAGCGGAAAACGTGGGGTTTCCGACCAGAACGTTTTAGCTTAACGGCTGGAAATAAATAAAGGGAGCAACCTCGCTTGTTCTTTTGGCCTCTGGCCGCGTTGGTTATCCCCCGTGCACCCTGGCTCTCTCCTTCGTCGAGTCTCAGTCACAGAGTGCTTGGGCTCTGCTCCTTCGTCGCGCCTGGCCAGAGGCC
>CAMASH010000082.1 GCA_945860745.1 Chthoniobacter flavus
CATGTCGCCGCCCCTCGTCGTGGCCTTCGCCCTCGCCGGCACGGTGGATATCGACCTGAGCAAGGAGCCTCTCGGGCAGGACACCGCCGGGAAGGATGTCTATCTCAAAGAAATCTGGCCCACCCTCGCCGAGATCCGCACGGCCATGGCCTCCGCGCTCAAGCCGGAGGTTTATCGCAAACTCTACACCGACTTTGCCGAACAAAATCCCAAGTGGAACGAGATCCCCTCGTCCACCGGCGAGGTCTATGCGTGGGACAAAGCCAGCACCTACATCCAGGAGCCGCCGTTTTTCACCGGCTTCGGCATGGAGCCCGGCACCATCGCGGAAATCCGCGGCGCGCGTCCGCTCGGCATCTTCGGCGACAGCGTCACCACCGACCACATCTCCCCCGCCGGAGCGATCAAGGCGAAATCCCCCGCCGGGAAATTCCTCCAGGAAAACGGCGTGGAACCGGTCGATTTCAACAGCTACGGCTCGCGCCGCGGCAACGACCGCATCATGACCCGCGGCACCTTCGCCAATGTCCGCATCAAGAACCTCATGGTCCCGGGCGTCGAAGGCGGCTACACGCTCTATTTCGGCGGCAAGGATGTGCCCGCGCCGGACAAGGAAATCCCCAGCGCCACCGGCGGCAAACCCACCTTCATCTACGACGCCTGCATGGCCTACAAGGAAGACAGGGTTCCCCTGATTATTCTGGCCGGACAGGAATATGGCACCGGCTCAAGCCGCGACTGGGCGGCCAAGGGCACCAGCCTGCTCGGGGTGAAAGCCGTCGTCGCGCAGAGTTTCGAGCGCATCCACCGCAGCAACCTCTGCGGCATGGGCGTGCTCCCGCTCCAATTCCCCGAAGGCGTCACCGCCCAGACGCTCGGTCTCGACGGCACGGAAACGTACGATGTCCTGGGACTCTCCGATGAGATCCTCCCGCGCCAGGATGTGACCCTGCGCGTCACGCGCAAGGATGGTTCCGTGATTGATCAAACGGTCAAGCTCCGCATCGACACCCCCATCGAGGTGGACTACTACCGCCACGGCGGCATCCTGCCCTTCGTGCTGCGCCAGCTTGTGAGTTGAAAAGGCCGCTGTAGCCACGGCACTCCGTTGCCGCGCGGGAGGCGCCCCGGCAGAGTGGGGCGGCGACAATTTCTGTCGTTTACGCCGCCTGAGCCGCCTTGCGAATCCCCAACAGCCGCTCGTAAAGCGCCTCGTGTCCGCGCGCCGTAGCCTCCGGGGAGAAATCCGCTTCCAGACACCGCTTGCGCAAGGCCGCTTTGGTATTCCCTGACGCCAGCGCCTTGATCGTCCGGCGGCAGGCATCGACCAATCCGTCCACCGTCGGAACGGAGAAGACGAACCCATTGTCCTCGTCGCGGACGAGTTGAAACAATCCCCCGCATTGCAGCGCGAGGGGAATTGCTCCATAGCGCAGGGCCCGCCGCAACCAAAGGGTTTGCGGTTCCACCGCTCCCGGCAGGAGAAAAACATCCGCCCCCGCCAGAGCGAGGCGGGCCAGTTTCTCATCACAATTCCCGATCTGCACAAAACGGCCCTGATGTTTGCGCCGGGCAATCTCCAGCGCCACGGTGTGTTCCACAGCCACCGGACCAAGCAGAATCAGGCGCACCTCATCAGCCAGAATGCGGTCAAGCGCACCCAGCAAAGCCCCCACATTTTTCCCGCCGAAGGCATCCGTCCTGCACGCAAAAACCGTGCCCCCCGCCGTCTCCGCCAAACCCAGATCCTTGAGCAAAGCCGGGCGGTTCTTTTCGCGCGCACCGGGTTCGCCGGCGGAATACGTCGCGGCCAGGCATTGATCATCCGCCGGAGTCCAGCCCGCCAAGCCCGCCGTGGACGGAATGCCGCAGAGTTTGTGCTGATGCTCCCGCAGCACAGCCTCCAAACCGCAGCCGTGCTCCGGCGTTTGCACTTCGCAGACCATCCGTTCGCCCGGCAGCACGACGGCGTCCGCAAAAAGAATGCCGCCCTTGAGACAATTCATGCTGCCGAAATATTCCACGCCCCGCGCCGAAAAATACTCCCCGGGCAGATTGGTCAGGGCAAAATCATAACTCCAGAAGTTGCCTTGGAATTCCAGCGAGTTGGGGGACAGCACCGTGCGAACCGGCAACCGCTGATCGCGCGCCAGCACCGGCACCAATGCGGTCTCCCAACTGTTCACCTGCAGAATATCCGGCGGCGTTTCTAGACGCCGTGCCAGTTCCACCACGCACTTGGAAAAATAGATAAACCGCGCGGCATTGTCCTGATAATCCCGTCCGTCCATGCCGTAAACTCCCGAGCGGTCAAAGTACTCGTCCCGCGCCACCAGAAACACGTTCCCCCCGCCGGGGGCCTTGGTTTCAAAAATCTCACACGGCATGCGGCTCGAACCGACCTGGACGGTGAACCGGATTTTCGTCTTTTTCACCCTGGCCGACTTGTCCTCGCGGATGGAGCGGTAATACGGCAGCACCACACTGACCTCGTGCCCGAGTCGCTGGAGACCCCCGGCAAGCCCGGCGATGGAATCGGCCAGTTCGCCGCTGCGGATAAAAGGCACCATCTCGCTGGCCGCCATCAGGATTTTCATAAAACGTATTTAGCAGGCCGTCCCGCCGCCTGTCACTTCAGAGTTGAGCGTTCCGCGTTGAACGGTATGAGTGGAAGCCATGCCCCTCGCCCTTGTGACCTGCGGACCGGCCCATGAGCCGATCGATGACGTTCGTCGCATCACCAATCACTCCACCGGCGAACTCGGCACCATTCTCAGCAAGGCCCTGCACGCCGGCGGCTTTCACGTTCTTTGTCTGCGCGGAGAAATGGCCACCCATCCCGTTCCGCCGAACGTGGAGGTGATCCCATTTTCCACCAACTCCTCGCTCGGGGAGGAACTGGAAAAACTTCCCGAAGCCCCTGCCGTCATCTTCCACGCCGCCGCGCTTTGCGATTTCACGGTGGATGCCGGCTCCGCCTCCGGAAAAAAAATCCGCAGCCATGCCGAACTCACCCTCACCTTGCGTCCGGCGGAAAAGATCCTTCCCCGCCTGCGCCCGCTTTTCAACGAAGCCCTCATCGTAGGCTGGAAATACGAACTCGAGGGCACGCGCGCCGATGCCCTCGCCCGCGCCCGCTCCCAGATCAGCCACGCCCGCACCGACGCCTGCGTGGTGAATGGGGCCGCCTATGGCGAAGGCTTCGGCCTGGTCGAAAGCGACTCGCCAGACGTCCTCCATTTTGCCGACAAAACCGCCCTCTCCATCCATCTGGCGCAATGGGCACAAGAAAAACAGGGATGAGCCTCACGCAAAGGATGGGAAGGAGGAAAAGGAAAGACAGGCCTTACGGCTTTTCCCGATCCTTCTCATCCTTCCCATCCTTTGCGTGAGGCAATTCCTTGCCTTTATGAGCTCAACAACTTCCACAGCTCCTTCACTCCCGCCTGGCCGATGAGGGCAATCGCCCCCACATACACGAGGGCCAGAATCGTCAGGACGTAGCCCGCGATAACCAGAACCCCGTCGCGCTCCATCAGTCCGATGCAGAGCAGCACGATGGCAGAACCCGGAATCGTGTTGGTCAGCAAAAACGGCGGCGGAATCGGCAGGCTCAGACAAATCCCGGCGGCCGCAATGGCCAGCCCGGTCAGCATCGTCATCCCCGGCGCATCAAAGACGAGAGCCAAGCGCGGCCGCACGATCTTTTCCAGCTTCTCCGCAATCCTGCAGCCGAAGCGAACGATCTTCTCGAGCACGGCAAAGGAAATCCGCCGGTCCAAAACAAACCCCGGCAGCCAGGGTTTCTGTCCGAAAGCGATACGAATCCCGCATAAACTGATCGCCAGCCCGAAGGGAACCGAAATCCCCGGGATCGTCACCGGTGCCAAAAACGGCAGACAAATCAACACCACCATCATCAACAAACCCCGCCCGTGCATCACCGCGATCATCTCGCGAATCGTGAGCGGACCGCCCGCCGCCACCTCCCACAAGCGCTGCAATGCCTCGGAAAGACGCTCTTTTTCAGCAGGATCAGGCGACGCGTCAGACATGGAGTGGGCAATTAAACACGACCTTCCCCGATCCGCAATCGCTCTTGACCCTTGCACGCAACCCGATTTCATCGGAAAAAGAACACAATGACCGAAGAACTCCAACAAGCCGTCGATGCCGGCAAGATCACCACCAAAGCCGCCGAAGCCCTTAACCTCCTCAGCCCAGGCTCGTATTGTCAGCACAAAAGCTGGGGCTTCGGACGCATCGCCGAGTGGAGTCTCCTCACCAGCCAGATCTTCATCGATTTCCCCGGCCGCAAGAATCATCCCATGCAGGCCCCCTACGCCGCCGAGACGCTGCAGCACATTCCCGACGGACACATCCTCGCCCGCAAAGCCACCGCCCCCGCCGCCGTGAAGGCCCAGGCCGCGCAGGAACCCGTTGCCCTCGTCGCCGCCATCCTCACCGACTTCGGCGGCAAGGCCACCCCCGACCAGATCGCCGCCGCCCTCTTCCCCGAAATCTTCGACCCCGCCGCTTTCAAAAAATGGTGGGACGCCACCAAGAAAAAACTCAAAGCCGACGGTCACTTCCAGCTCCCCCTCAAAAAAACCGACCCCATCGTTCTGCTCGATGCCGCCGTCGCCCCCGGCAGCGGCCTCATCGAGAAGTTCCGCGGTGCCCGCCACCTCAAGGATCAAGTCGCCGCCCTGGATCAAATTACCAAGGCCCTCGGCGACTTCGCCAACGAAGTCGAGGAACTCCAGTCCCTCGCCGCCCAGATTGAGGACGCCGCCAGCAAGGGGCGCAAACTCCAGAGCGCCCAAGCGGTGGAACTCCTTCTCGCCCGCGACGAAATCCTCGCCCGCCACAACGCCCTCAAGCCCGGCGAAAGCGCCCCCACCGTGGCCGACATCCTCCGGGGCGAACAAAACCGTCTGCCCGACCTCTTCGCCGCCCTGCCCGCCTCCAAGCAACGCCGCGCCCTCGAGCAATTCCCCGCCGCCTTCGGTGACCGCTGGCCCGACATCGCCCTGCGCCTCGGCCAGACCGCCCCCGCCCGCCTCTTCGTGGAAATTTCCCGCCTCTTCGAAAAAGAAGGCCGCCGTCAGGACTTCCATTCCACCCTCGCCCGTTGGATCAGCGAACGCGCCGCCTCGACCGAGACCCTCATCTGGCTCTGCAAAGAACGTGGCGGCGGCTATGACGGCATCTTCTGCCCCGACCTCCTCAGCGCCGTTTTCAGCGCCCTCGAACTCGACCAACTCAACGAAAAACGCACCACCCGCCTCCAGGACCTTCTCTTCGAGGATCGCGAACTCATCTCCGACCTCATCGCGGGAGCCAGCCCCGACGAAGTCCGCGACCTCATGCGCCGCCTCCTCATGACCCCCGTCTTCGAGGAACTCAGCAAGCGCTCGCTCCTCGCCCGCATCATCAAGCTCCACCCCGAGATGCAAACCCTCCTCAGCGGCGACAGCACCGAGCGGGACGAATCGATTACCGTCTCCTGGTCCAGCCTGGAGAAGCGCAAAGAGGAATACGAAGACCTTGTTACCCGCCAGATCCCCGAGAACCTTCGCGACATCAACATCGCCAAGGAAGAAGGCGACTTGCGCGAGAACTTCGGCTTCAAAGCCGCCAAGGAACAACAACGCGTCCTCCAACGCCGCCGCGCCGAAGGCGACCGCGACCTCCACCTCGCCCGCGGCACGAATTTCGAAAACGTGGACACCAGCCATGTTTCCATCGGCACCGTCGTCACCCTGCGCGACCCCAGCGGCAAGGAAGACACCTACAGCATCCTCGGGGCCTGGGACAGCGCCCCCGAGATGGGCGTCGTCTCCTACAAAGCCGCCATCGGCCAGGCCCTCCTCGGCAAAAAACCCGGCGAGAGCGTCGAACTCCCCACCGAAACCGGCCCCCGCAGCGTCACGATTGAAAACATCGCTCCGTTCACCGACTTGGACACCCTGCGCGAGAAAGTCCACAAACTCGCCGCCGCGGTGGCGTAGCTACCGGAAAGACACGCTCAGCGTGAGCCCATTGAGGTGTCTGGACTCCCATGGTTCGGCTGCTCGACAACCTTGAATTGAAGTGGTAAATGATCCCGCTTCATATGAGACCATCTCTCTGATTTGTTTGGATCATTGGCTGGAAGCCAATGCCACGTGGCATCGGCATCCTGCCGATGTTCTGAGTCCATTTATTTGGCAGAGATGGTATGAGACATCACCTCATCGCGTGCATGCTGGGTGTCACGCTTGCAACACCAGCTCTTCATGCCGCACTTCCTGTTTTTACGACCGGAAAGACACACATTGTGCTCGGAGATAGTTTAGACACATGGAGGGAAACGCTTCGTCGTTTCCGTCGCTAGAATGGGCAACGACGAAGCGTTGCCCTCCCGCAAATGATCCGGGCGAACGATCTGGTTGTCGTGATTGGTGCGCCAGTTGGTGGCGTTGCTTTGTTCGTCGCCCTGCGTGCCCTCGCTTGCCGAGGTAGATCTGGAATAGGCCTTAGGCTCCCTTGATATGCACTCGAATCCCCGAGGGACGTCTGCGGCAGTCCACCACGGCGCGGATTTTCATCATATCGGCCTCAACCGTGTAATAAATCGCGAAAGGAAACTTTTTCGAGAGTGCGCGGTGGAATCCGCGATAGACCTTCCGATGAATGCCTCCAACAACCTTCAGGCTTTCAATGTCGGAATACAGATTGGCTAAAAAATACCCGACGAGCCCCTTTTCCTTGTCCTCGTAAAACCGCCAGCCTTCGATCAGGTCATCCTTGGCCAGATCAAGAATCTGGAGCCTCATTCCGTGGCTTTTTCGATCTGCTTTCTCGCTTCCTCCCAGTCGAGATACTGCGCTTTCCCCTCACGGACCAGACCTTCCCGTTCATCCAGGATGTCCTTGTGCCACGCGGGCATTTCCAGATGAGCTTCCTCGCGGGAAATCTCATCCCAAATCGCCTCCATCACATGGAGCTTTTCATGGAGGGACAATTCCTGAATCTGCTCGATCATCGACATGGAACTACTGTAACCGCCCCCAGGGAATCGCGCAATCCCGATCCGTTTGACGACGCGGAAAGAGTGCCCGGCTTCATTTCAGTCTGCCCGGCAAAAAGCGCGGCGAATCCGTGGAACTCCCGAGCGAGTCCGGACCAAGTCCACCACGACCAGAACGCACCAAAGGATCGCGGAACACCGGACCGGGCGGGTCAGGCGGCCGTAAGGAATTTGTAAAAGAATTGTGAGGGGCGCGGGGTCAACCCCGCGCCAACTCCCGCGCGTCGGCTTCGCTGTGGGCGATCGCCAGGACGTTCGTCATGCCGGCGGCTTCGAGGACCTTGTCCACTTCCGGCTGGGGATTGAGGACGATCAGCTTTTTGCCTTCGCGACTGAGGGGCTTGGTCGCCTCGATAAGCAGCCGCATCCCCATGGAGGCGACGAAATCCACCTTGGAAAAGTCCACGATGGCGGACTTTTTTTGCGCGGCGGTCAACGCCAGAAACTGCGCTTTGATCTGATCAGCGCCGGCGAGATTCAAGGAACCATCCAAACCGAGGATGGTGAGATGTTCAGACTGTTCGACAATCGTGAGATTCATGAGAGGGAGATTTGAAAACGGGCACCGGATGTCAAGGCTCAGGCGGGAAAATCCACCGTCAGAAACGAGTAGTCGTCGTCAAGATCCTTGCCGGTATGGATGCCTCGGATCCATTTCAACACATCGTCGGGCAGGGTTTTACTGCGGCCATGGCGGCTCAGGAAGGGCAGGAAGTCGTGCTCGTAACTGATCATGGTGCCATCGGGACGTTTGATCTCGTAGGCCCCGTCGCAATAGACGAAGAGGCGGGCATTTTCCGGAACGGTGATCGTTTGGCTATCATAAGTCATTCCCGGCATGGCCCCGATGAGCATGCCGGTGACTTCGAGCGGTTGGACAACGTCCGCGCCGCTCTCCGGGTTGAGCAGAATTGCCGGCGGATGGCCGCCTGAGGCGGACTGCAACTTCCGGCTGGGGGCGTGATACACTCCATACCAGATGGTGAAATACATGTTGTTGTGCCGCTCCATTTGAAAGGTCTCGTTCAATCCGGCCAGAACCTGGGCGGGGTCGAGGAAGTCGACCTCCTTGAGCGAGCCGGAACGCAGGACATTGATGGCTGCGACAGAGAGCAAGGCCGCGCCAACGCCGTGACCGCAGACGTCGAGCAGGTAGATGGCAAAATGGGATTCGTCGATCCAGTGATAGCCGAAGGAATCGCCGCCGAGTTCGGTGGAGGGATCGTAGGCCCATGAGATGGGAAACGGCTTTTCCATCGGTGCGGGCAGGATGGAGATGACATACTTGGCGGCCTCCTGCAGTTCCTCCTCGAGGCGCCTTTGGGTTTCCTCGATTTGCCGGAGGTAGGCTTGCTCCTGATCGCGGAAGGCTTTTTTCTCCAGGCTCGCGCCGATGCGGGCGCGGAGCAGCGTGGGATTGAAGGGCTTGGGCAGGAAATCCTCCGCGCCGGTTTCAATGCATCGGACAACGCTGGCGATTTCGTCGAGGGCGGAAATCATGATCACGGGAATGTGCCGCAGGGCGGGATCGGCCTTCATCCGGCCCAGGGCGGTGTAGCCGTCCACCTCTGGCATCATGACATCGAGCAAGACAAGGTCGTAGGTGCCGGCGGCCATCATTTCGAGGGCGTGGCGGCCATTTTCGGCCTCAGCAGTTTGGTGGCCCTGGCGTTCGAGACGTTTCACCAGAACCTCGCGATTTTCCGGGTGGTCATCCACGACGAGAATACGACCGGTGAGTTTGGAGAGGTGCTCGGTGTATTCGGCGGCGGACGAGTCGAGCGAGGTGGTGATTTTCTGATAGTCGGAGGCGGTCCCGGCTTCCTGGAAGACGAACCCGCTGAAGTTTTCGTCGGACAATCTCGTGTCGATCAGCTTCAGCAGTTGGCGCGCCGCGGTCTGAACCTTGTCCAGGTCGTCCAAATCCCTGACCCCGCGGTCCGCCAGATCCTCCCCCAGGAGTTCGCTGAATCCGAGGATATGATTAATCGGCGTGCGCAGATCGTGGCGGAGCTTCGCCAGTGGATTGTCTTTCCCGGGTTCCGGCATGGTCAGTTGGAGGGGGCCTGTTTGCCCACGCGTTCAAGTTGGGCGGCGATTTTCCCCAGAAGACGGTCGAATTCGATCGGCTTGGTGTCGTAATCGTCGCATCCCGCGGCGAGCGCCTGCTCGCGGTCGCCGGACATGGCGTGGGCGGTGAGCGCAATCACAGGGAGGGCTGACGTGGCGGGATCCGCCTTGATGCGCTTGGTGGCCTCCCAGCCGTCGATGACGGGCAGGCTCATGTCCATGAGGATCACATCCGGCGCGGAGGAGGCGGCCAGGTTCACGCCTTCCTGCCCGTCCGTGGCCATGACCACCTCGTAGCCGCGGCGGGTCAGCCGGCGCGAGAGCATGTCGCGGTTCATTTCGTTGTCTTCGACGAGAAGGATTTTTGGCATGAGAGAATTCTTTAGCGCTTCACGCCCTCGCGCGCGAGCAGGGAAGTGATTTGGTGCAGAAGTTTTTCGCGATCCAAAGCACCCTTTTGAATGATCTGGTTCACGCTGCCATTGAGGCGTTCACGATCCTCCGGGGAAAGATCTTTGGCGGTGATGACAACAACGGGGATCTTCGCGAGCGAAGGATTCTGCCTGAGCAGGGTCAGAAACTCAAAGCCATCCATGACGGGCATCATGAGGTCCAGGAGAATGAGGCCGGGGGCCTCGACCGCCACCAATTCGAGGGCGATACGGCCATTGGCCGCTTCCTGAAAACGGACATTCTCCTTTTCCAGCATCCGGCAGATCAGTTCGCGATTGCTAGGATCATCTTCGACAACCAGAGTATAGGCCGCGCGATGTCCGCAGTATTTGGCCAGAATGCCGCGCAGCTTATTGTGGTCCACCGGCTTGGTCAGAAACTCCGAGGCCCCAAGGGTGAAGCCCAACTGCCGGTCCTGGAGCATGGTGACCATGATGACGGGAATGTGCGAGGTTTCGGGCTCGGACTTCAGGGTGGTGAGCACGGACCAGCCGTCCAGGCCCGGCATCATGACGTCGAGGGTGATGGCGGAGGGCTTCAGCTTCCGCGCCATCGCGATGCCGTCGGTGCCGTTGAGCGCGACGACAACTTCGTAGCCGGACTTGGTGAGGTTGCGCTGGAGAATGTCGGCCGAGTCCTGATCGTCATCAATGACAAGAATGAGTTCTTTCGTGCTCACGGAGGCGGTTGTTTTCGCGGTGGCTGATGCCGGTTCGGGCAGGGGTTCCGTGACGACGGTGGGAAGATCGACGGTGAACGTGGTGCCCTGGCCGGGAACACTGGCGACCGTGATATCACCGCCCATCAATTGGCAGAATTTGCGACTGATAATGAGGCCAAGTCCGGTGCCTCCGTATTTGCGCGTGGTGGAGGCGTCGGCCTGGGTGAAGGCTTGGAAGAGCGTGCCGAGCTGCTCCGGGGTCATGCCGATGCCGGTGTCGCTGACGATGAAAACAATGCGCTCGCCGCTGGGATTCTGCCGCCGCTCGATGGTGAGAGAGACGCGGCCGCGTTCGGTGAACTTGGAGGCGTTGCTCAGGAGATTGAAGAGCGTCTGACGAATCTTGGTGGGATCGGCGCGAATCGTGCCGGAGTCCGCCGGACATTCGACCTCCAGCGTATTGGCGTTTTTCTTCATCAGGGGTTGAATGGTGGAAGCCACATCTTGGACGACATCGGCCACCTTGATGTCTTCGAGAAAGAGCGTCGTCTTGCCGGCTTCGATTTTGGAGAGGTCGAGAATGTCGTTGATGAGGACAAGCAGATGCTTTCCGGCGGCGCGGATCTTGCCGAGGTCGGGAGTGAGATCTTTCACGCCGAGGTCTTCGGCTTCCTCGATGAGCATCTCACTGTATCCGATGATGGCGTTCATCGGGGTGCGCAATTCGTGACTCATGTTGGCGAGGAAGGTGCTCTTGGTGCGGTTGGCGGATTCCGCGGCGTCGCGGGCCTCCAAGGCCTCCCGGCGGCTGATCTCAGCCTGGGCCAGGGCCTGCGAAAGTTTGGTCGCCAGCCAGAATGAAACAATCATCACTCCGATGATGATGAGGCTGGCGATGCCATAGACCTGCCAGATGATGCCGGTGGTCTTGGCGGCGACATCCGGCAGATAGAGCGCCGCCACCACATCATAGTCCCAGGGTTGAAACGTCTCCTGGTAAACCTTCCAGTCCTTGCCCGGATCCTGACCCTGCACCGCGGCACGGACAACCGGCTCGATCCGGCCGGACAGGCCGGGATTCCGGGTTTGGAAGATAATTTTATCATTTTGATCGAGGAGGGCAAAGAACCCGCTGTCGAGCACGCCACGATTTTCGATGGCCCCGCTCAGGGCGAACAGCGTTTCCAAGGCGTAACCGACATAATAGACGCCAAGGGTTTGCCCGGCCTGGTTGGCGATGGGCTCGTATCCGGTGATGTAGGGTTTTCCCAGAATATCGACCACACCGTAGAAGGCTTTATTCTGGCGGATGGCGGCGATGGCGGGGCCGTTCGGATCAAGCGTGGTGCCGACCGCCCGGCTCCCGTCCGGCTTTTTCACATTGGTCGCGACGCGGACAAAGTCAGGGCCTTCCCTTTGAAAAAGGGTGGCCGTGCCAGCCACGATCTCGGTGACCTTGTCCACCACCGCAAAATCACCCGCCGCCGGCCGGTCACCGAAAAAGAGCGCCGGCCGCATGGTTCCGTCCGGCAACTTCACCTCCTGGATGCGGGGCTCCCCGTTTTGCAGGCAGAGCATTTTCAGCACCCTCATCGAGGAATGAACAAGGTTGAGGTTGATCGTGTCGGTGGTTTCCAGAACATCCATGACGTGATCCATCTTCGAATGCATCTGCGCCTCGGCTTCCTGGCGAATGAAGTCGGAAAGCCGGCGGAAGCCGGAAAGCCCCGCAAGGCTCACCGCCACGACCACGAAGAGGAACCAAAGAAGAACTTTAGTTCGAAGCAGATGTTTCATGGGTATGGGTTGGGAAATCGCGCAGCCGACAGGCTGGAGGGACTGGCCGAAAGATAAAAATGCAATTGCGCGGGACAAGCACAATCCGATATGAGCAGGAACTTCTCTGCATTTCCCGATCTATTCCCACATCCCATGGCAGCTTTTCAAACCTCAATCGACGGCACGATCCACATCCTGAGCGTATCCGGCCGGCTTGATCCCAGCGGCGGCAAGGATTTGAAGGACACCATGGCCGTATTGGCCGATGGCGAGGAGAAGGGGGATCTTTTGATCGATCTCGAAAACCTCGATTACATGGCCAGCGCGGGGTTCCGCGAATTGTTCCTGGCTGGCCGCAAGATCGGCCGCAAGGGCGGACGCCTCGTCGTTTGCAGTCTGCGCGGTGAGGTGAAGCGTGTCTTCGAACTGGCCCGGTTCGACACCGCTTATCCGATTTTTGAAACCCGCCAGGAAGCGCTGGACCACCTCAAGGCCTGAGTTCCGGCATCCTCAGGCGCGCGACTTCTCCGTCTCCGCCTTGGGCGGACGGCCCAGCAACTCCCACATGGCTTCGTGGGGCGGCTTGTTCTCGTAAAGAGTGGCATAAACCTCCGAGGTGATGGGCGCTTCGATGCCGAACTTTTTCGCACACTGCCAGGCACCAAGAGCCGTGGGAATGCCTTCGGCCACCATCTGCATCGAGGCCTGAATTTGCGCGGGAGATTCCCCGCGGCCCAGACGCTCTCCGACCTTGCGATTGCGGCTGTGACGGCTGAAACACGTGACCATGAGATCGCCCACGCCGCTGAGTCCGAAGAAAGTTTCCTTGCGTCCGCCCAGAGCCACGCCGATGCGCATCATTTCGGCCAGGGAGCGTGTCACGAGTCCGGCCTTGGCGTTGTCGCCCATGTTGAAGCCGTCGGAGACGCCAGCGCCGATGGCATAGATATTCTTCAAAGCACCGCCCAGTTGGATGCCGATCACGTCGTCACTCGTATAAGCGCGGAAGGTTGGCAGCGAGAAAGTCTTTTGGAGGGGCTCGAGCAGTTCGGGATGAACGGAACCGATCACACTCGCGGCGGGGATGCGTTCGGCGACTTCCTCGGCATGATTCGGTCCGGAAAGAACACTCACGCGATGGCCCGGCAGGCACTCCTCCAGAATCTGGCCCGCCAGTTTCCCCGTGTCGTGCTCAATACCTTTGGTGCAGGAGACAAAAACGGTTTCCGGTTTGGGGCCGAGGGCGGCGATCTGGGTGGCGACATCGCGAATGGCTTTTGAAGGGGTCACGATCAGGATCAACTCGGCATCCATCGCATCGGCCAGATTGCCGGTGGCATAGACGTTCGGCGAAATCCGCACGCCGGGCAGGTAGGTCTCATTGGTGCGCTTGGAGACCAGTTCCTCGACAATGGCGGGGTTGTGGGCCCAGAGCCGGACGCGGGCGCGGTTTTCTGCCAGAAGCAGGGCCAGCGCGGTCCCCCACCCGCCTGCGCCGATCACACTGATATTTTTATACATGAGAAGAGGGTTTTTCGGCCGACGGTGACGGATCCGGACGCTTCTTCTCGAACTTTTTTTCGGTTCCTGCAAGCAGGCGTTGAATGTTTCCTTTGTGGCGCCAAACCGACAGGGCACACATAATGGCTGCGATGGCTACACGCAGCCAGTCGCAACGGCCAAAGCCCACCATGATGATGCCGCCCACCGGCAGGGCAAGGGCCGCGGCGAGCGAGGCGACCGAGACATAGCGCGTAGTGAAAAAAAGCAGGAGCCAGGCCGCAAGTCCAAACCCGAAGACCTGAATGGGAAACAACGCCAACATGATTCCCCCCGATGTGGCGATGCCCTTCCCTCCTTGAAAACCCAGCCAGACCGGAAACATGTGTCCGATCACACAACTGATCGCGCCCAGCACGCCAAAAGGGACGGTCTGCGCAGGGGCCGCAAACGCGCCGATCACAAAAGCGACGATCACGGCCAGCCAGCCCTTGAAGATATCGGCCGCAAACACGACGTAGCCCGTTCTTCTGCCCAGCACGCGCAACGCATTGGTTGCGCCGATATTGCCGCTGCCCTCCTTGCGCAGATCCAGCCCGTGAGCCCGCCCGGCGAGGTAGCCGCTCGGAAACGAGCCGATCAAATACGCAATCAGGGCGGTGGCAAGAACAGCGATCCAGATCATTACGGAACGGTTAATGGCGGGACGCGGGGTTGCCCTCAAGCAAAATTGATGGCAGGTTACGCTGTGAAGCTTTCCATCGCCCTCGCGGCCATTTTTCTCACCATGTCCCCACCTGCCCACTCCGAAGAACTCCCCGCCGAAGTCACCGTCAGCCTGCTTGGCCCCGACGGCCAGCCCGCCGCGCCGGCGAAAGTCCCCTCCGTCAAGAAATCCGACGCGGAATGGCTCAAGCAACTCGGCCCGGCCCGGTTCCGGATCTTGCGCAGTTCCGGCACCGAGGCACCGTTTTGCGGCACGCTCCTCGACAACAAAAAGACCGGCGTCTACTTCTGCGCCGGCTGCGAACTGCCCCTGTTTGCCTCCAACTCCAAGTTTCACTCGGGCACAGGCTGGCCGAGCTTTTTCCAGCCTTTTGCCAGGGAAAATGTCACCGAGATCACCGATGGGAGTCACGGCATGGAACGCACCGAAATCCGCTGCGCGCGCTGCGACGGGCATTTGGGCCACGTCTTCCCGGACGGCCCCGCGCCGACCGGACAGCGTTACTGTCTGAACTCCGAGGCCCTGACCTTTCGCGAGATCAAGTAGAAAGCGGTCCACGCCAGAAGGCCCGGGCGGGTGGGGCTGGGGGGCAGCGTGTTATTTAGTTTTGTCACCGGGAATCGTGCCGATTCCTTAAAACCACCGCGTAGCATCACCCAAAAAACCGCTTCCGGGAGATTCTCCCCAGCCCATTGAGCCAGGAAGGTGAGAAAATACGGAACCGACCCCTTCCCCCCCCTTTCCGACTTTTGGCGCTGTGTTCAAACTGCGAGGCCGAGAGCAGATTGCGGTCCTTGCACATCCGCACTGTCCAGCGCACCACTTCCATCTTCCGGTTGGCCGCCGCCAGCAACCCGTGCTTCTCCCAGCTGTAGGAAGCTTCCACCAGGCCCTCCAGCACTTCCATCACCTGATTCGAGAGCCGCCGGCCCAGCACAAAGCGCTGATTCTTTGGGAAGCTCTCCACCCGTTCAAGCACCCATTTCGCGTAGTCGTTCCACTTGACCAACACCACCGGATGTTCCGGCTTCGAGGCCGAAGGTGCGGCTGGGTTTCTCAAAAAAAATTCGGACCGCTGCGCGGGGAATAAAGGGGAAAAGAGAAAGGTCAAAGGGTATTCCTCCGCCGCTTCCCACGCAGGCAAGCCATCCCTCCCAGCACCATCAACACTGCGGTGGACGGCTCGGGGACGCTGGCAACGCGGAAGCCCACGCTGCCGCCCTCGAACGTGGGAACGTCGAAGCCGTAGCGGGTCGACGAGCGCAGGTAGCTCCCGTAGCTGCCCCAGGAGCCGCCACGCAGCCCCCGCGAGGAACCCGCGATAACCGCATCGTTCCATTCAAACACATTCCCTCCCTGGTCATACGTGCCATAAAAACTGTCAACGCTCGTGTAGGCTCCGCCATCTGTCAGATAAGTCGGCAGGCTGTTTTGATTCATCGCATAGTTCCCGTCGTTATAGTTTGCTGAGTCTGCTACGCCGATCGTGTTTCCGGCGATCGTATCGCTCCCCGTCGGGTAGAACCAATAGCTGTCAATATCCCCTCCTTGCGCCACTGGCTGATAATACGCCGCCTTATACCACTCGTCCTCGCTCGGGATCCAATACGTCGTCGGCGCCGAGGTGTTCGGGTTCACCGCGTTCAACGTGACGCCCACCCCGCTCATCGTCCCGCTCAGCGTGTAGGCTCCGTCCTCCGTCGTCGTGCTGCTCTGCCCTCCCGTTGGCTGCCCGTTGGCCACCCAGTTCGCAAATCGCGCCGCGTCGAACCAACTCACATACGTCACCGGTCGGGCACCAGTCCCCATCACCGCATAGCTGTAGCTCCCGTCGGCCCCGGTTTGCGTGATCCCGGCTATATCGGCATCCGTCCCCATGTTCGTGTTGTAAAGGAAATACGTGTCCGTCGTCGCCACTGCGTTCAGGAACTCCGTGTATTGGAACAGGTTCACCTCCGTGGTCGCGATCGCGTAGTCGTAGGACACCGCTCCGTAGGTCGTCGTATCCGCCGCGTTCCCGGGGTTGCCGACTTGGACCAAGTCAATCGTAATGGCGGCCCTCGCCCCGGTGTTTCCCACCGCCAAGACACTCAGCGCCGCCAGCACTCCCATCAGGCATTTTTTCATGAGGAGCGGACTTTGCCCCCCCCCGCGCGCGTTGGCAAGACCTTCTTGCGACGACGGGGTCCGCAACGGTCTTTACTCCCAAGGGAAAAACAAGAATCTCCAGCACTTCCATCACTTGATTCGATAGCCGCTGGCCCAGCACAAAGCGCTGGTTCTTTGGGAAGCTCTCCACCCGCTCAAGCACCCATTTCGCGTAGTCGTTCCATTTGACGAGGACGACGGGGGCTTCAGGCTTCCCTGCGGCCGACAGTTGATTTCTCAAAAAAAAGTCCGACCCGCTTCGCGGGGAATAAAGGGGAAAAGAGATAACGGTCAAAGGGTATTCCTCCGCCGCTTCATTACCAGCCACCCCGCTCCTACGATCCCAAGTAATACTGCTGTTGACGGCTCGGGGACGCTGGCAACGCGGAAACCCACGGCGCTCTGCTCGAGCGTGGAATCCTTGCCGTTGCAGAAGGACGAACGCAGGTAGAACTCGTCGTTGATCCAGGAGCCGCCACGCAGCCCCCGCGAGCGAAAAAGGAAAAAGAGTCAAAAAAGGGTCAGCAACTGTCTTAACTCGCAAGGGAAAAGTTTGGGTTTTTTAAGAGGCGGTTAGCGAGGAGGATGAGTTTGCGCATGAGGACGGTGAGGGCGAGTTTTTTGGGTTTTCCGGCAAGGAGGAGACGTTGGTAGAGGGCTTTGAGGACGGGGTTGTGCCGGGAGGCGACGAGGGCGGCCATGGAGAGCGCGGTGCGGATCTGGGAGCGGCCGCCGCGGATGCGGCGTTGACCCCGGAATTGACCGCTGTCGTGGTTGAAGGGGGCGACGCCGGCGAGGGAGGCGGCTTGGGTGTCGGAGAGGGTTCCGAGTTCGGGCATGAAGGAGACGAGAGAGAAGGCGGTGATGAAGCCGATGCCTCGGACTTCCTGGAGGCGAGTGACCCGGGATGTCAGTGCAGGGGAGAGTTTGATTTTTGTGGCGATGAGGGCTTGGATTTTGGCTTCTTGTTTTTTCAGGGAAACGATGGTGCTCGTAAGAATCTTGAGAAGGGCTTTGTCGGAGAGGGTTTCTTTGAGATTATTGTTTTGGGTGATCTGGATGAGGATGTGACTGCGGATCTTCGCGAGACCGGCGAGCTCCTGCTGGAGCGGGTCGGGAAGGGAAAGAGGGCTGGGATGGAAGACCTGGGCGAACTCTGTGATGGCTTCCGCGTCCAGGGTGTCGGTCTTGGCGAGACGGCCTTTGGCTTTGGCGAAGTCGCGGACTTGTCGGGCATTGACGCGAGCGATGGGAAGACCTTCGCCGTGGGCCTGGGTGACGAGGAGGGCTTCGTAGCCGCCACTGGATTCGCAGACGAGCACGGCGTCGGCGGGAAGGGATTTGAGGAAGGTGCGAATGGCTTTTTCGGTGTTAGGGATCTGCGTGGCCTGGCCGTTGTGGTGGATGTCGAGGAGGAGTTTAGAAACGTCGATACCGAGGTAGGTTGTCATGAGGTGGTTTTT
>CAMASH010000083.1 GCA_945860745.1 Chthoniobacter flavus
AAACCCACTTTTGCATCCCTCGGCCTTTCGCCGGAAATTCTCCAAGCCGTTGAAGCACTGGGCTTCGAGGAAGCGGCTCCGATTCAGGCCGCGGCCATTCCCATTTTGCTGCGGGGGGCCGATGTGGTGGGTCAGTCGCAGACGGGTTCGGGCAAGACGGCGGCGTTTGCCATTCCCGCCATCGAAAAAGTGGATGTCACCAGCAAGGCGGTGCAGGTGCTCATCCTGTGTCCCACGCGCGAACTGGCCACGCAGGTGGCCGATGAGGTGCACAAACTCACGGCTTTCAAGCGCGGCATCAGTTCGGTGCCGATTTATGGCGGGGCTTCGTATGACCGGCAGTTTTTTGAATTGAAGAAGGGTGTGCAGATCGTCATCGGAACGCCCGGGCGTTTGATTGATCATCTGGAACGCGGCACGCTGCATCTCGACCAGCTCAAGATGGTGATCCTTGATGAGGCGGACCGGATGCTTGACATGGGCTTTCGCGACGACATCCAGAAGATCCTCGATGCCACGCCAAAGGAACGGCAGACCGTCTTTTTCTCGGCCACGGTTTCCAAGGCGATCCGCGATCTGATCAACCGGTATGCGCGCAATCCCGAGACGGTGCGCATTGACCAAAAGGAAGTCGAAGCGCCGGCCATCGAACAATGGTTTTACGAGGTGCAGTGGCGGATGAAGACGGAGACGCTTTTCCGGCTCATTGACTATCATGGCTTCAAACTCGGTATCATTTTTTGCAACACCCAGCGCATGGTGGATGAACTGGCGGACACGCTGTTGGCCCAGGGATTTTCCGCCGACCGTCTACACGGCGGCATCGCCCAGGCGCAACGGACGCGGGTGATGGAGAAATTCAAGAAGTCCGAGTTTGAATTTCTCGTTGCGACCGATGTGGCGGCCCGGGGCATTGACGTGGACAACCTGGAGTTGGTGGTGAACTACGACCTGCCCTACGACGCGGAGGATTACGTCCATCGCATCGGCCGCACGGGACGCGCGGGCAAGCGCGGCATGGCCATTACGTTTGTGTCCGGCCGCGATATTTACAAACTGCAATTCATTGAGCGCTTCACCAAGACGAAGATCCGCCGGGGATCGGTTCCCACGGTGGGCGAGGTGGTGGAGAAACGCACGGACGCGCTGCTGGATCGTGTGCGCGCGGTGCTGGACGATGACACACCCAAGCCAACGGCCGCGCTGGCCGACCGTTTGCTGGAGGAAGGCTATAGTTCCACGGACATTTCTGCCGGGTTGTTTCACCTGCTGGTCGGCGGGGTCGAACCCGCGGCGCGTCCTGCAGTCAAGGAACCGGTTCGCGAAGCGGCGTCGGCTTCGGAGAAAAATTTCGAGAAAAAGAAGAGGCCGACCGCCGGGGCCTTCGGTCGGGAGGACCGGCCCGCGCCCGCCCGCGAATTCAAAGAGCACAAGGGAGAATCCGGGAGCAAGCCTCTCTTGCAAAAACCCGCGCATGGGTACCAATGGGTGTCGGTCAGCGTGGGCCGTGAGGACAAAGTTGGACCGCGGGAGATTGTCGATCTGATTGCCGGAACCTCCGGAATTTCCGGCAAGGCCGTCGGCACGATTCAGCTCTCAACCAACGAGTCGTTCGCCCAGGTGCCCGAGTCGTTTGCCCAGGGACTCGCGAATTCAGGAAACAATGTCTCGTGGGAGGGCCGCGATGTCACTCTCCGTCCGGTCAAGCACAGCGGGGGAACGCCGGGGGCGTTCGGTAAGTCGAAGCAGAAACGATCCTGACCCGTGGGTAGGGCGGGCGTCGCGTCCGCCGGTCCGTGCATCCTGCGCGGATTTTTCTTCGTCGTTGATGAGCAGGGCGCAGGATGCGCCCTGCGGCAGGCGGGACGCCTGCCCTAACCCTTCGCTTTGACGACTTCCTTTTCGGCGGGTGCGGCCTTTTTCTTGGCAAAAGGAGGGCGGGGCGTGAAGGAAGGGCCGTTGGCGCGGAGGTCCCGCAGGCTTTCGGCCAGAAGGAGAATGGATTTGCGCACGCCTTTATACTGCTTGCCGGTTTTTTTCACCTGACCCTGACCGACGAGGTTCTGGAGTTTTTCGTAAGCGCGAAGGCGGAGCATTTCTTCGCCACCGCTGGCGGCGTTGCGGGCGCGGAGGGCGTCGTGAACGACCAGAAAGAGGGCCTTGAATTCGTAGGATTTGGGGCCGGACAGAACTGCGACCAGTTCCTCAGTGACGTTGTCCGGACCACGGCGCGAAAAAGAACTGAAATTTGAGTTCATGGATACTTATACCACGGTTTTTGGAAAAGTCGCGTAAAGAGTTGTCTGGGGAGTACTTTTCCCGCTTTTACAGGGGCGAGTATTCGAAAAAGATGGGCGGCGAGGGCCCTCCGCCCTCCATTTTGAGGTCTCACCTCAGCCGCTGAGGCTTTCAAGCTCCGCCCAGCGGGCGTAGAGGCGCACGACCTCGGCTTTGGTGTGCTCAAGTTCGGTGACGCGGCTGGAAATCTCCTGAAAGCGGGTCAGCTGAAACTCCGGGTCATCGAGCATCTTCACGAGTTCGGAAACCCGTTCCTCTGCCGTGTGGATGGCGGCTTCCATGCCTTCGAATTCCTTTTGCTCCTTGAAGCTCCGTTTCCGCACCCGCACGGTGGGCGCGGTCGGAGCGGGTTGGGCGGACCCCACCGGCGTCGCGGAGCGTTTTCCGCGTTTTTCCCGTTCTTTGCGCTTTTCCAGGTAGTAGGAGTAATTGCCCGGCTGGATGAAAATTCCATCGCCTTCAAAAGCCGCGACTTGATCGCAGACCCGGTCGAGAAAATAGCGGTCATGGCTCACCACGAGGACGCTGCCGCCGAAATCCACCAGGGCTTCCTCCAGCATGCGCAGGCTGGGCAGATCGAGGTCGTTGGTTGGTTCGTCGAGCACGATGAGGTTGCCGCCGCGCTTGAGGGCCTTGGCCAGGAGCAGGCGGGCGCGCTCGCCGCCGGAGAGGCGGTCGACCCGTTCCCGCACGCGATCTTCGCTGAAAAGAAAACGCCGCAGGTAGGCGCGCACGGCCATTTTTTGTTCGCCAAAAGTCACCGTTTCGCCGCCGAGGTCGGCCACTTCCTCGATGACGGTTTTGTTGCCGTCGAGCTGCATGCGGCCCTGGTCGATGTAATTGAAGGCGACTTTTTTTCCGAGGGTCGCGATGCCCTCGTCGGGCTGGCGTTGGCCGAGGCAGATGCGGAGAAGAGTGGTTTTGCCGACGCCGTTGCGGCCGACGACGCCGGTGCATTCGCCGGCTTTGAGCGAAAGGTTCAGGTCGCGGAAAAGCCAGCGGGCCGATTCGCCCTCGCCCACGCGTGCGCCGGCGCCGACGAGTTCCACGCCGATGTTTCCCATCGGCGGGGGAGGCGGGAGAATGAGATCCATCTCGCGTTCCTCGGGCGGGGCCTCCTGTCCGGCGATCTGATAGAACGTGTCCAGGCGGTGACGGGATTTCGAGCGCTGGGCCCGCACGCCCGCGCGGACAAATTCCAATTCGGCCTGGAGGAAACGCTGACGACGACGCTCCGATTGTTCGGCGATTTGTCGCCGGGCCGCCTTGGATTCGAGGTAGGCGGTGTAGTTGCCCGGATGGGAAAACGCCCGCCGGTCGAGTTCGATGATGCGGGTGGCAATGACGTCGAGGAAATAGCGGTCGTGAGTGACGAAGATCACCGCCCCGGGGAATGAGCGCAAAAATGTTTCCAACCAGCGGATGGATTCGGCGTCCAGGTGGTTGGTCGGTTCGTCAAGCAGGAGAAGGTCCGGTTGGGCGACCAGAGCGCGGCAGAGGGCGACGCGGCGTTTTTCCCCGCCGGAAAGCGGACCGACCGGCAGATCGAGGGCGGGAACATCCAGCGCGGTGGCGTCCGCCTTGATCCGGCTGTCGAGATTCCAGCCATCGGCGACATCGATGAGGTGGAGGAGTTCGCTGTGTTCCTCTTCGCTGCCTTCGCCGCTTTCGTAGCGCCGGATCCATTCCATGAGATCGGCCGCGCCGGACTCGATGTTTTCCTGCACGGTCTTGCTTCCATCGAGTTCAAATTCCTGCGGCAGGTAGCCCACGCGCAGTCCGCGGCGGCGGGAAACCTCGCCGGCATCGGGGTCTTGTTCGCCGGAGAGAATCTTGAGCAGGCTGGTTTTTCCGCTGCCATTGCGTCCGACCAGGCCGACTTTTTCTCCGGGAGCCACGGCAAACGTTACGGCTTCCAACAAATGCTGGGAACCGTAGGACAGGGTGAGTTCATTGGCGGATAGCAGGGCGACGCTCATGTCTTTTTGTTGTAGCGGGTGGGCGGGAAAAAGGCCCACGTTAAAAAATTCGCGATGAGGGGACTTCGGAATCGCAATTTTTTGCGCAAAGATCTGAATGGCGTGAATGCTCGACGGCCCGACGATGATTTCTTCTTTCCCCGCGGGGACGCGAGCCGCCGCGCCAGCCTTCACGGTCGTTGTCCGCACGCTTGGGGCCGATGGTCGGCTGGCCGATGCTCTGGCGAGTTTGGATCGGCAGGAGTGGCGCGACTTCGAGATCGTCGTCGTGGATATGAGCGGGGGGAAAATCGCGTCCATTCTTGATCGATTTGCCGCCCGCTTGCCGAACTTGCGACGATTGGTCCTCCCGCGGTCTTCCCGGCCTGTTGCCTTGAACGCCGGCGTGGCGGCGGCGCGGGGTGGCTGGATCGCGATCCTCGATGACGACAATGTCTATGATGCCGGCCATCTGGCCATCCTGGCGGCCGGGCTTTCCGATCCGCTGGTGGACTACGTTTATACGGGCGTGCGGCATACGACGTATTCTTGGCAGGGCGAATTTGTCACCTCCTGCGATGTCTCGATTCCTTTCGAACGCGAGAGCCTCCGGTTCGGGAATTACATCTATGCGACGGGCTCCGCCTATCGGAAGGCGCTGTGGGAGCGTCTGGGCGGTTACGACCGCCGCTTTCCCGTTTTTGAAGATTGGGATTTCCTGCTTCGCGTGGCCTCCTTCGGAAAAATCAGACACCTTCCGGTTGTCTCAAGTGAGTCGCGGAAGTTTACCGGGCTGCCCGGCGTTGCCAATTTCGAACGCGAGATCGCGGCGGTGCGGCGATGCCACGCCGGGGTCCATTGGAAGCATCGCCATTTGCTCGATGCCGCCGCCCGCGAGCAACTCAAGCAACGCTATAGCGCGAGTTGTGCCGTCCGGCAGCCGCCGCGCCAGGGGCTGCTGACCCGACTCGTCTGCGGCTGGCGGCTCGAATTGGGCTGGGATTTGCTGTCCTGGTGGTGGGGTCTCCTGCCATGGGTGGCGGGGAGGACTTCCCGATGACGGCGCCATTTGTCGAACCCGGCCAGCGGTGTCTGGTCGTGACCGGCCATCCGAATCACGAACTGGCCATCTTCGGCTTCACCCAACGGGTCCGGCCGCGATTTTTGTTTCTGACCGACGGCGGCGGCGAGCGTCGCGTTGCGGAATCGCGGCGGGGGTTGGCCAAACTGGGCCTGCTCGAGGGCGCACGGTTCTTGCCGACCAGGGAGCCCGCGCTCTACGAAGCGCTCCTTAATCAGGCGGGGGATGTGTTCGCGGCGCTTGTCACCGAGGTCCGGGCTGAGATCGTGAGGACGGCAGCCAGGCATGTGTTCTGCGAGAGCGTGGAATATTACAATCCGCTCCATGACATCACGCTCCCGATCGTGTGGGCCGCCACCCGCGGGCTGTCGGGCATTGAGATCTGGGAGTTCCCGCTCATCGCCCAGATTCCGGGGCCGGGAGAACGGTATCGTGTGCAGCGTATCGTGCCGCATCGTGAGCGTGATGGGGTGAGAATTGACCTGACGCCGGACGAACTGGCAAAGAAGCTGGACGCCAAAGCGCACATTTACGGTTGCTTGCAGGCCCAGTTGGGATCGGTGGCGGATGGCCTCACGGAACGGCATCTCGGGGTCGAATATTTTGCCAGGGCGCAGGCGGCGTATCGCGATCCGGGAGGAGAAGATTGCGTGCGCTATGATTGGCGGGCGCGGCACCTGCTGGAGACGGGCGAAATCAGCCGCGCCATCACCCACCGCGGGCATGTGGGCCCGATGGTGGCGGCTCTTGCGCTTGATCATGCCGTTGCGGCTGGTCCGTAAGCGTTCGGTCGAATGATCAGACTGCGGATTGCGCATTGGACTTTCGTCCCTCCCATGCCGCGGTAGAGTCGTTGCCTGTGTTCACTAACATCGCCGCCTACAAATTCGCGCACCTGCGCGCTCTCAAGCCCCTGCGGGAGCGCCTGGTGGCGCAGTGCAGGGCCTGGGGCTTGAAGGGCACGATTTTGCTGAGCGAGGAAGGCGTCAATCTCTTCGTGGCCGGACCACGGAACGAGATCGACCTGTTGCTGGCGGAACTCCGGGCCATTCCCGGTCTGGAAGAACTCGCTCCGAAGATCAGCGAAAGCGTGGAGCAGCCCTTCACCCGCATGTTGGTACGCATCAAAAAGGAAATCATCGCCTTCGGAGTGGAGGGGATTGATCCGGCCACGCGTCCCTCGCCCAAACTTTCCGCCCGCACCCTCAAACAATGGCTGGATGAGGGACGCCCGCTCACCCTGCTGGACACGCGCAATGCCTACGAGGTGAAGCTGGGAACCTTCCGCGGGGCCCGCACGCTGGACATCGATCACTTTCGTGAGTTTCCGCAGGCGGTGAGCCGTCTTCCGGCGGAGATGAAGGAACAGCCTGTCGTCATGTTTTGCACCGGCGGGATCCGCTGCGAAAAGGCAGGGCCTTTTATGCAGCGGGAGGGATTTCGAAACGTCCTTCAGCTGGACGGCGGGATTCTCAAGTATTTCGAGGAATGCGGCGGCGACCATTTCGACGGCGAGTGTTTCGTTTTCGATCAGCGGGTCGGAGTTGATCCGGCTTTGCGGGAAACGGAATCGACGCAGTGCTACGTGTGCCAGACGCCTCTCGATGCGGCTGAGCAGCGCGACGCCCGCTTTGTGCGGGGCAAATCCTGCCCCTATTGCTTCAAGAGCAGCGCGGAGGTGATGGCGCAAAATATTGCGGCGCGGCATGAGGTCATTCGCCGCACGGCCAGGCCACTGCCGGGCAGCACTCCGTGCGATAACCGCCGTCCCCTCAATGTTCCCGAGCGATACGACGGAAAATCGTTGGTTGATTTGCTCAGCGGGGTCTTTGGTCATATTCCGCGGGAAAAATGGCTTCAGCTCTGTGCGCGGGGTGCGTTCGTCAACGGGGAAAATGTTCCCATGCCGGCTGAGCACGTGGTGCGGGCGGGGGAGCGATGTTTCCGTCTTTTGCCCGGGGAGATCGAGCCCGCGGTGAATGCCGATATCCGCATTCTTCATGAGGACGAGGCCATTGTGGTGCTGAACAAACCCGCCCCGCTTCCGATGCACGCCGGGGGTAGGTTCCACCGCAACACGCTCCAGTTTTTTTTGCAGGCGGCGTATGCGCCGCAAAGGCCACGCGGAGTTCACCGCCTCGATGCGGCCACCACCGGCGTCTTGGTTTGTGCCCGCACGCGGCATTTTGCCAAACTGCTCCAGCCGCAATTTGAGAAAGGAGCGGTGGAAAAGATTTACCTCGCGCGGGTGCAGGGTTGGCCGATGGACGACGGTTTTTCGTGCGACGCACCGATCAGCGCCGGCCCGGTGGGATCAGGCGCGCGAGAGATTGATGAATGCGATGGTCTGCCGGCCCGGACGGAGTTCCGCGTGATCGAGCGCCGCGGCGATGGCACGGCGCGGCTCGAAGCGCGACCGTTGACCGGCCGCACGAATCAGATCCGGGTTCACCTCTGGCATCTCGGCTATCCGATTTGTGGGGATCCCGCCTACCTGCCAGATCATCAGACCGGGGACTCTCTGACCCCCGGGTGGGGGGAGGCTCCGCTTTGCCTCCATGCCTGGCGTTTGAAATTGACGCATCCTCTGACGAATGAACCGGTGGAGTTTGCCGCCGAAAAGCCAGCCTATCTATGAAACAAGAATCCGCCCGTTGCCCCTGGGGACAGGGCCTTGAAATTTATGAGAGTTACCATGACTGCGAATGGGGTGTGCCGGGGCATGACGACCGGCATTTGTTCGAAATGATCAACCTCGAAGGTGCGCAGGCGGGCTTGAGCTGGCTCACGATTTTGAAAAAGCGCGAGTCGTATCGGGCGGCTTTTGCCAACTTCGATGCGGCGCGGATCGCGCGCTTCGACGACCGCAAGGTTGCGCAGTTGCTGGCCAATCCGGGCATCGTCCGCAACCGTCTGAAAGTGGCCGCGACCATCCAGAACGCGAAGGCGTTTCTGGTCGTCAAAAAGGAATTCGGTTCCTTCGACTGTTACATTTGGCAGTTCGTGAAAGGCCGGCCGATTCAGAATCGCTGGCGGGCCATGAGCGTGGTGCCAGCCAGCACAGCGGAGTCCGCCGCCATGAGCAAGGATCTGCTCAAGCGGGGGTTCAGGTTTGTCGGTCCGACCATTTGTTACGCCTTTATGCAGGCTGTCGGAATGGTGAATGACCATTTGATTTCCTGCCCCCGCCACCGCGGGGTCGTCCGGCATCCGCATGGAACCACCGGGTTCAGACCGCCGCCGGCACACGGGCGTCCAGCGCCATGGGATCGTCGTGATCGAGATGCCGGGCGCAGACGGTGAAGAAATCCCCCCTGGTGGTCACGCGGCGGATCGTGTGCAGGAATTCGGCGGAGGACGGGACCCCTTCGCCCAGGAAGTTGGTGTACTTTTTCATCTTCTGCACCTGCTGGATTTCACGGATGCCCGGTGTGCAGACCGCCTCATAGAGGGCATGGATGTAAGCCAGAACCTCGCGTCCGGTGGGAAAAACCACGGTCTCACCGCGGAGGTGTTGGCGGATTTGGGTGAAGATCCAGGGATTGCGCACGGCGCTGCGTCCGATCATCAATCCGCGCACGCCGGTCTCGTTCAGGACCCGCGCGGCCACCGGTGCTGACGAAATGTTTCCGTTCGCCAGCACGGGACAGGACATCACGGCAGCGGCTTGCCCGATCAAGTCGTACCGCACGCCGTCGCGATACATTTGCTTCACGGTGCGTCCGTGGACCGTCAGCAAGTCGAGGGAGTGGCGGGCAAAAATCGGAAGGAGGGCGTCAATCGCGCGCTCATCGTCGAAACCGAGGCGGGTCTTCACCGTGAATCGTCCGGTGACGGCCTCGCGCAGCGCTCCGAGAATCGCGTCCACCAAAGGCAGATCGCGCAGCAGTCCCCCGCCAGCGCACTTGCGGTACACCACGGGCGCGGGGCAGCCCAGATTCAAATCGATGCCGGCGACGGGATGCTCTTGCAGGGCGCGCGCGGTGCGCACCAGGGCGGAAACGTCGTTGCCGATCATCTGGGCGATGACGGGACGTCCGGTGGGATTTTGCGTGATGGAGGCGAGGATCGGTTTGTCCAGCCGCGACTCGGGGTGAACACGGAAGTACTCGGTGAAATAGAGATCGGCCCCGCCATAGTGCGTCAGCAAACGCCAGAACGGCAGGTCGGTGACATCCTGCATGGGCGCAAGGGCCAGAACCGGTTGTGGCGCGGTGAGCAGCGCATCGAGTTGAGCGGTCGGGGACATCACGGGTAGTAGAGTCCGGAGGCACGTCCCCAGTCAACCCAGTGAGGGAAAAGCGTGCAGTCCCGGCCGGAGTTGATTTTATTGCCTGTAGCCGTCATGGAGAAGATACCGTGCCGGAGACGGTTCAACACTCAACCACGAAAAAAACAATCCCTTGGCAAAACCTAATTATCAATTTGAAAAACGCCGTCGCGAGATGGCCAAAAAAGCGAAGAAAGAAGAGAAAAAACTCCGCAAGCTGGAGCCTGATCCGGCCCGGCCGGAGGAAAACTCCGAAGCTCCCAAGCCGGAATCTGCAAACTAGAGGGGTTTTCGTTTTCCTGTAGCCGCGGTCCCGCGCCGGCGGGACCGCGGCGGGAGAACGCCCTGACCCAGCAGGGCGGCGACAATTCCTGCGGCCGCGACATTTTTTTAAATGCTCCCGCCGCGTGGCTGCGCCTCACGGCACGGGAAAGTCTTTATTCACCAGCCAGAGCTGGGCGCTGTACCTGTTGGTGGTGAGGTAGCGGGCCGAGCCATCGGCGAAGAGGTAATCCGAGCCATCGCCATAGAGGGTGAGGTTGAGAACATCGACATGGTTGCCATTGGATCCTTCCAGCAGGTCCATGTAAAAATGGGTGCTCCCGCTCCGGGGCGTGCCGAGGAGGATGACGCTGGCGGGCTTTTCGAGCTGACCGAGACGGACCTCGACGTCTTCGTTGGTGTAGGCGCCAATGTCGTTGTAGCCATTCATGATGTAGCTGGTGTGATTCCGCTCGTTGCTGAGGGGATCCTGCTTTTGAAAAATAAAGTTGCTGCGGTCGCCGGCCGCAGCGTAAACGCGGATCTCCTGAAGATAGTCGTGGAGCAGCCCGGGCCATTTGTCGTTCCCATTGGTGGATCCGGCAATCCGGCGGGGCAGGCGGGAGTCGTTGTCACCGGCGTAGCTGTAGAAGGCGACGCCGATCTGTCGCATGTTGCTGAGGGTGGCGGTCCTCTGGCTGTAGCGCTTCAGGTTGCCCCAGTTCGTGACCACCATCACGGCGATGATGCCAATGATGGTGACGACGATCAGCAACTCAAGGAGGGTGAAGCCGCGTGAGTTCCGCATGCCCCTCTAAAGACCAAGGCGGGCCGGCGCGCAAGGGGCAAGATTTTCCCCCCGCTGAATGGCCGGGCTGGTCCCGGCGGCCAGTCTCACCGCAGAGGGCCTTCCGCAAAGCGTTTGACTTCGGCGTGTGGTGATTTTATTCCTCGATCATGACTGACGCGCAGGAAAAAGAAGACCGGTTGATCCGCCGGGTTTTGATCGCATTGCCGGTGTTTGCCCTGTTGGGTTTTCTGGCCACCGTCGCGCTGGTGGCAGTGATGATTTCCTACAATTTCAATCTGCTGAACTGGATGGAGTAGGAGAGGCCGGTTGAGGGTTGCGGGTTGAGGGTTGAGAGGGAGAAGCGTGGTTATCCCGGGCCATGGCCGCGCAAAGGCAGCCGCCCATGATGATGATGATGCCGGAAACATAGACCCAGAGCAGCAGGAGCATCAGTCCGCCCACGGCTCCGTAGATGCCGTAATTCACAAACCGTGGCAGGTAGTTGACGAAGGCGACCTGGCAGATCTGCAGGGTCAATGTGACCAGCAGGGACGGCAGCCAGACCTGCGAAAATGTCACCTTTCGGGCCGGGGAAAGTTTGTAGAGCAGACTGAAGGAAATAAACAGCACGACGCCGCCGATGGCATAGCGGCCGAGGTCCAGGAGGCTGGAAAACAGGTGCAGATTGAATTGCGGAAAATGCATCGGGATGAAGCTTTCAGCCGCGAGGAGCACATTCCGCACGCCTTGCAAAAGCGCCGGAGCCAGCAGCCCGGCCAAAAGGGCGCTGCTGATGATCCCCACCATCAGCAGGTTTTTTAGAGGCATCTGCCACCAGGGAATTTCGATCGTGTGCCAGGCCCGGTTCACGCCACGAACGAGTGCCTGGAAAAACCGCAGCGAGGACCAGAGCAGCACAATCACGGAAATCGTGCCCACCCCGCCGCGCGCCGTCTCGAGATGATGAACCGCGTCCCAGATCCATTTTTGCTGGGGCGCGTCGATGGGCAGGAATCCTTCGATTGTCCCGATGATCTCCTGGGGATTGAGAAAATTCGATCCGACCGTGAGGAGGAGGGCAAAAAGGGGGAAGAGAGAAAACAGCACGTAGTAGGCGAAGGAGGCGGACCGCTGCTCGCCATCGATCTCGCCGTAAATCTGAACGGTGCGGACCACGGTGTCCCAGCCGTTCCGCGCGGTGCCCCGGACTGGATGCGGGATAATGCGGATCAGGGCCGCCGCGCATTTCCTCCGGTAGTGGTTCAGCGCGTCGGTCATCGCGCTGATTAAACGCATGACGTGGCGGGGGAAAAGAAAAAGCGCACGGTTTTCGGCCGTGCGCTTTTCGTTGAAGTGTTCGGGAGTCTAGACGGACAGGGTGATGGTCGCTGTCGGCTTGGCTGTCCCCTTGTCTTTGCTGCCTTCTTTGTCTTTGTCTCCACCGCCACATCCGCCGCCGGGGCAGCTTCCTGCCAGGGCTGAGGCTGCCGCGAAACCAACACAGACGATGCTAAGGATGATTTTTTTCATACAAAAATAAGATCCATCCTTTGCCGGAGAAGTCAACCCCGATCAAGGGGAAAGCCGCTCGATGCGCCAGGTGCCGTCCGCTTCCTGCGTATAAAGGAAGCGGTCATGCAGCCGGCTGCTGCGGCCCTGCCAGAACTCGACCGTTTGCGGCACGACCCGGTAGCCGCCCCAGAAATCCGGTAGAGGAATTTTCCCCTGGGAAAACTTGCGCCGCATTTCCTCGAATTTCATCTCGAGGATCTTGCGCGAGCTGATGACCCCGCTCTGGCGCGAAACCCAGGCTCCGATTTTGCTTTCGGTCGGGCGGCTGGCGAAATACGCCAGACTTTCCGCCAGGGAGATTTTTTCTGCCCGGCCGGAAATCGCGACCTGACGTTCCAGCGGCAGCCAGGCAAAAAGCAGGGCGGCCTGCGGATTCTCCCCGATCTGTCGCGCCTTCTGGCTGGTGTAGTTCGTGAAAAAAACGAATCCCTTTTCGTCCCAGGCCTTGAGCAGCACGGTGCGCGCCGTCACCCGTCCGTCGCTTCCGCTCGTCGCCAGGGTCATGGCATTGGGTTCAATGATTGGCGGGCAGGCTAGGGCCTCCTTGAACCACGGATCGAACTGGCGGAACGGGTCGGGCGCGAGGCCCCCCCGGCGCAGTTCGCCCGTGCGATAATCCTTCCTGAGATCTGCGGCGTTCATCGGCCCAGCATTGGCGGCGGCCCGCTCATTGGCAATCGCCGAGTGGAGGGTTCGCGATCCGGATCTCCCCCATGCGCACGGGATACAACCCCGAGGGGGTTGGACGCGGGTCGAACCCATCCCCCGGTAGCTCCGCACCCCTCACAAACAACACATTCCCCGTTTTTTCATTTTGACACACCCCCGAGGTTTGTTAGGTTTCCCTCCCTTCTGTTCCAGGGAGAAGATGTCTGCCGTTTTTGCACGATGCGAATTCGGGAGGGGTCTTGCACCCTTTTGCAGGAGCAAAGAAAACACGCAGACACACCATGTTCCTAACGGCTTCGGCCACAAATGCCCATGTAGCTCAGTTGGCAGAGCACGTCCTTGGTAAGGACGAGGTCACCGGTTCAAACCCGGTCATGGGCTCCATCCTTTGAACAGGCGATAGTCTCAACCCAAACAAACCCTTAAAATGGCAAAAGAACAGTTCAAGAGAAACAAGCCGCACGTCAACATCGGCACGATTGGCCACGTTGACCACGGCAAGACCACCCTGACCGCCGCGATCACCACCGTGCTCGCCAAAACCGGCCAGGCTACTGCAAGAAAATACTCGGACATTGACGCAGCTCCCGAAGAAAAAGAGCGCGGCATCACGATCAACACCGCCCACGTCGAATACGAGACCAACGCCCGCCACTATGCGCACGTTGATTGTCCCGGACACGCCGACTATGTGAAAAACATGATCACCGGCGCAGCCCAGATGGACGGTGCCATCCTTGTGGTGAGCGCGGCCGACGGCCCCATGCCCCAGACCCGCGAGCACATCCTGCTGGCCCGTCAGGTCGGCGTGCCTTCCATCGTTGTTTTTATGAACAAGGTGGACATGGTGGACGACAAGGATTTGCTTGAACTCGTCGAAATGGAAGTGCGTGAACTCCTGAGCAAATACGAATTCCCCGGCGACGTGATTCCCATCGTCAAAGGCAGCGCGCTCAAGGCGCTCGAAGGCGTGGCCGAATACGAAAAAGCCATCGGCGATCTCATGACCGCCGTGGATGAATACATCCCGACCCCGGAGCGCGCGAAGGATCTTCCCTTCCTCATGCCCGTCGAAGACGTGTTCAACATCGAAGGTCGCGGCACTGTCGCCACCGGCCGTGTCGAACGGGGTATCCTCAAGAAAATGGAGGAAATCGAGATTGTCGGCATCAAGGACACGATGAAGACCACCGTCACGGACATCGAAATGTTCCGCAAGCTCCTCGACACCGCCGAAGCCGGCGACAATGTCGGCGTGCTGCTGCGCGGCGTGAAAAAAGACGACGTCGAGCGCGGCCAGGTTCTGGCCAAGCCCGGCACGATCAAACCGCACCGGCAGTTCAAGGCCGAGATCTACGTGTTGAGCAAGGACGAAGGCGGCCGCCACACGCCGTTCTTCTCGAACTACCGTCCGCAATTCTACTTCCGCACCACCGACGTCACGGGCACCATCAAATTGCCCGAAGGAGTTGAAATGGTCATGCCTGGTGATAATGTTTCCATCGAGGTCGAGCTCATCACTCCGATCGCCATGGAAAAAACCATCCGTTTCGCCATCCGCGAAGGCGGCCGCACCGTCGGCGCCGGACGCGTGGCGGACATCATCAAGTAATCAGGTTCTCTTTTTTCACAATAGGACAGTAGCTCAATTGGTAGAGCAGCGGTCTCCAAAACCGCTTGTTGGGGGTTCGAGTCCCTCCTGTCCTGTTTTGTAAAGAGGCCGCAGTATTCTGTATTCCATGTTTGGAAAAATCCGCAACTTCATCTCCGAGGTCCGCACCGAGCTGGCCAAGGCGCAGTGGCCTTGGGACCCCAACGAAAAGGGCTTCAAGCGCTACAAAGAACTGTCGGATTCCACCATGGTCGTTCTCATTGCGATGATTATCCTCGGCGGATACATCGCCTTTTTCGACTCCATCCTTATCACCGTCGTCAGTTACTTGACGAAACCCTAAGCCGCACCATGCCCATCGCACCCCGAGACCAATGGTATGTCGTGCACGTTCTCTCCGGCCTGGAGCAGAAAGTGACCGACAACCTCAACCGCCGCATCAAACTGGAGGAAATGTCCGACCTGGTGTACGAGGTGCTCATCCCGACCGAACGGGTGCAGGAAATCAAACGCGGGAAAAAAACCGAGACCACCCGCAAGTTTTTCCCCGGCTATCTCATCGTCAACATGCATCTCCTCGATGACAACAACCAGCTGATCGAGAAGACCTGGTATTTCATCAAGGACACCGATGGCGTGATCGGCTTCGCCGGCACGAAGGACCGTCCCATCCCGATGCGTCCGAAGGAGGTCGAAGGCCTTCTGGCCCAGGCCCGCGAACGGGAGGACACCGTCAAACCCAAGATCAGCTTCGAAGTCGGCGACAAGGTCAAGGTGGCCGACGGTCCCTTCCAAAACCAGAACGGCGTGGTCGAGGAAATCGACCCCATCCGTGGAAAGCTGCGCGTCTCCGTCACCATCTTCGGCCGCGAGACCCCGGTGGACTTGGAATACTGGCAGGTCGAAAAGGCCTGAGCCCTTCAGCGGTTCGCCCGCTCAGTGCGCGAAACAACGCGAAAAATTGGGCGAGGCCAGAATCCCTCTCCGAAGTGATATATCGGGGGCGCTGACCGGAAGCGGGAGAAGCTCCTGCGCGGGTGCGTCCCTGCGAGCCATTTTGCCCGCCCTCGCCCGAGACAGGCCCGTTTACCCCTCAATCCCACCAGTCAGGTCAACTCATTTTGCACGTATGCACGGACTGGTACCGACCCTTATTTCGTCACAGTTGGCCCATGCGAGTGCATTTGGCTTGACGTGGCAGATGTCCAGCACGCCCTACGACCTAGACTTTGTTCCCGGCGCTGGCACGCGTGAAACCACCAACTACGCCAACCTGGCCCGCGACCCCGCCACCCGGCGGCAGAATTTGGCAGTGTTATTTAGTCTTATTAACCAGGCGCTGAACCTGCAACTAGAAGGCAACAGCATGTCTAGGCGCTTCGTCATCGAACTCAACGTCCTGTCGCTGAGTGCCCGCTTTGAGGGTGCGCCCGCGTCTTCGTCTGCATCGGCCGTGTTTCCACTGACTGAGGTAATGCAGGCTTCCGTATACGACACGCTGACTGGTGACCTGGACAAGGGGCCCACCGGGTTGAACTTCTCTTCGTATTTGCGGGACTACGATTTCAAGATCAACGCACCGAAGATTGCCGCTGGCCAAGCCAGCAAAGAGGAACGCGAACAGTTTGGCTTGCTGCACGGGGTGCTGTCGCAAATGCAGTTTGGTCCACGCGGGTTTTGCGCCGATGCGCTGACAGTGGCGATCAGCATCTCGCAAAAAAAGCACTACATGGCCACCGACTATGTGCTCGGGGTGCTAGGGCGCGAATACTTGGAAATGGGAGGCGACTCGCCCACCACGCAGTACTACAGGCTGATGGCCTTGACGCCGCGTTTTTTCAGGCCGCCGGGCTTCCCTGCGCCGCTGGCATTTTATGCGCACATGCACGACCCCCTGATCCAAAAAAGCCCCTCCTACCTGGCTGCGTTGATTGCAGTGATGGGGACTTTCCAGCGCATTTACCGTCCCGAGATTTACATGGCCCGCAGCGGTATGACCGAAATCCCGGGCGAGAGCAGCCAAATGGCCTTAGCAAATACAGACTTCGAGCGCCTTCCCATCGACTATGACAAAGTGGAACGCGACGACTTGGCCCAAGCCCAAGCGCTGCGCGTGCACACCGAGTTTCTCGTCCCCCACGCCCAACAACTACAAAATATTTTGCGCCACTACATCGGCCAGTCTTAACCCCCCATGGATGCTACCGACCACCAGCTGTCAAAGTCAAAGGTCATCAAAGGTCAAAGGGGTCATCAAAGGGGTCAGGCCTTGCCTATTGACATTCATCAAAGTCAAAGGGGTCAGGCCTTGCCTATTGACATTCATGGCATTTTCCGCTGACCTGCTCCTATGCCAAGAAAGCCAAGAGTGGAATATGCTGGGGCTGTTTACCACGTGATGGATCGCGGGGATCGCTTGGAAACAGTTTTTCGCGATGACGGGGATCGCGAACTGTTTTTGAAGACGCTGGGGCAGGCATGCGAGCGGACCGGCTGGCGAGTGCATTCCTACGTTTTGATGGGTAACCATTACCACATGCTCCTAGAAACCCCGGAGCCGAACCTTTCGACCGGGATGCAGTGGCTGCAGTCCACCTACACAATCCGGCACAACGTGAAGCACCGGTCGCGGGGCCATTTGTTCCAAGGACGTTACAAAGCGATCCCGGTGGACGGAGAGGACGGGACATATTT
>CAMASH010000084.1 GCA_945860745.1 Chthoniobacter flavus
CGCTGGAGCCGGATTTCCTCGAGATATTGCTGCGGCGGCATGCCAATCTGGTCTCGGAACAAATGGGCCAGGCGCGAAACCGAGAGGCCGCAGGCTTGCGCGAGGCGGTCCAACGAAAGGGGCTCGTGCATTTTTTCCGAAAGGACATCCACCGCGCGGCGGATGCGTTCGTCCAGCGCCCGCTGATCGTTGACCGAATGAATCCAAAGCAGAGCACGCTCGAGCGCGTTCACGGCCAGGTCCATGCCGCCCGGAAGTTGTTGGCGGGAAAATCGGATCACATCGGCCATGGCCTCATGCACATTGCGGAAAACAGCCGGATCTTGCAGACGGATCACCCGCAGCCCCTTCGTGTGTTCCGGCCAGTTCAGCCAGATGCCCCAATGCGGCCGCAGATGAAAATGGCTCCAGAGCAAATGCCAGTTCCGGGTCTTCGGATCCGTGAAGTAGCGCTGCACCGCGCTGGGTTGATACAGGGTCACGGTGCCCGGACTGGACACCACCGCGGAACTCCCCCCGCCCACGCGGCCTGCGCCGCCGACGGTGAAAATCAGCAGCCAATCCGGCGTTCCTCGGGGTCGCCAGTTGTCATACCGCGGCCCCATACGAAACTCGTCAGCATTCAGTGTCACCGTGACGTTGTGCGGGGTTTCCTTGCGAGGCATTGGTTTATCCATGACAGAATCTCGGAGGTTTATAGCAAGCCGGGATATTCCCGAACCAGTGGAATGTGTTTAGTGTTCATGGCAATTATTCTCTCCAAAAAATGAATATTCTTCCTGCAAAAACCGACACCCGGGCCGAACTCCAGGAACGATTCCATCGCGACGGCTACTGCGTAGACGATGAATTGTTTTCCGAATCCGAGTTGCAGGAAATTGAAGTGTTTTTTGAAGACTACAAGAAACAAGGCGGAAAGGTTTTCGACGGAGGATCAAGCTACGAGGAAATTGATGCGACCCAACGCCAGGTGCGGGCCATGCATCCGCATCGCTACAGCCAGCGGGCCATGGCCTGGCTGACCAATCCCAACGTGGCCGACATGTTGAAGTTCCTCCTGGGCAAGCCCGCCCTGGGCGCGCAGACCATGTATTACTACAAGCCTCCCGGCGCAAAAGGCCAGGGGATGCACCAGGACAATTTTTACCTTGTGGCCACTCCCGCCACCTGCATCGCAGCCTGGACCGCCATTGACGATGCGACCTTGGAAAACGGCTGCCTCTACGTCGTTCCTGGTTCGCACAAACACGCCATCTCCTGCCCGGAAGGCGAAAAAGCGGAACGCTGGATGAACTACGGTGACAGCCACATCACCAAATTCCCCCGCGAGACCAAGCCCATCCCGGTGCCGGTTCGCCGCGGACAAACCATGTTTTTCAGCGGCAATCTCATTCACGGTTCCGGACCCAACCGCACGACGGATCGCTACCGCCGCACGTTCATCGGACACTATGTGGATGAGAGCACCGAACAGTTGGGGAAATTCTACCATCCTGTCGTTAATATGCGGCAGGAGGTTGTTTCCGTGGCGGAATACGCCGGCGGCGGCCCCTGCGGCGACGGCTGGAAGGGCGCGGTGCATTAGCGGCGGAACCGCCTGATCCGAAAGTCGCATGCAAGGTGGGCTGCCTGAAGGGCTTCTGGATGGCTCCGGACTTTGATGCCCCTCTGGGAAAAAGTCAGAAAAAGGGTCAGGCCTTGCCTATTGACATATGACGAGTTTCTGGCTGAACTGCTGCCGTGCCGAGAAAACCACGAGTGGAATATGCTGGGGCTGTTTATCATGTGATGGACCGCGGGGATCGTTTGGAAACGATTTTTCGAGATGATGGGGATCGCGAACTGTTCTTGAAGACGCTGGGGCAGGCATGCGAAAGGGCGGGCTGGCGTGTACACTCCTACGTTTTGATGGGCACCCATTACCACATTCTCCTAGAAACCCCGGAGCCGAACCTTTCGTCCGGGATGCAGTGGCTGCAGTCCACCTATACAATCCGGCACAACGTGAAGAACGGTTTGCGGGGCCATTTGTTTCAAGGCCGTTACAAGGCGATCCCAGTGGAAGTGGAGGATGGGATATATTTTCGGACCGTGAGCGATTATATTCACCTGAATCCGGCGAGAGCGGGTTTGGTGAGGGAACGACTTCTGAACTACCGCTGGAGCAGTTTCCCGGCGTTGGTGGGAGCGCCGCAAAAAAGGCCCCGGTGGTTGTGCGCCAATTGGGTTCTGGATCAGGGAGACCGGGCGAGCGGACGATGGGCGCTACGCGACGGTCTTGAGCGTCGTGCGCTGGAGAATCGACAGGGAGGAGAAATCGACAAGGAAATGCTTAAGGCGTTGAGGCGGGGATGGTGTTTTGGCTCGGAGGAATTTCGGGCGGCTCTGCTGGATCGACTGGATGGCGAAGAAGGCAGAAGCAATGGGATGTCGCGGATGCATAACGAAATTGAGGCGGAGCGGATTGTGAAAGAGGGGTTGGAAGTTCTTGGGGTCAGGAAGATCGACCTGTCGAAAACAGCCAAAGGCAGTGCGGAGAAAGTCGCTCTGGCGAGCATTATCCGCAAACGGACGATGATGACCAATGGCTGGCTCTCGGAAAATCTTCACATGGGCGACCCGAGCCGAGTCAGCCGATATTGCTGTGCTGCTGGAGGCCGATCGGACATCAGAAAGCTCGTCAGGAAACTAGAGAAGTCAATAGGCACGGCCTGACCCTTTTTCCCAGGCTTTAAGCGAAGATCCGGCCGTGGCGGGAAATGACGCGACCTTCGACGCCTGCGGTATCCGCCGCATCTGGTGAACGACCAGCGGCTTCGTCTGGCTGGGGAAGGTCTCGGCATTGCACAAAGGCACGGGCTGACCCCGGACCACAAAATGGCGGGAGCTTGACTCTCCAAGCCCGATCTCGCAGCGTTCGGGCATGCCAATCACCGCTTCCCGCGTCAAACTCCGGGCCAACGTCCCAAAGGGCCGAAAGCGATTTCCTATCAGCATTCTGATTAAAAAATATAACATCAATTTATTAAAGCCACTGCTTGTATTGGCTGCTCTCATACACCTTCAGATCAACAAGGCTTATGCCCTTCCAGAATTTCAGGGCCTATCTGCAGGCGATATGACTGCGAATAGTGCAATTCTGTGGACGCAGGTGAATAACGGCGGCACGGCAACTCCGCTAATCTTAGAAATCTCGACTAGCTCGACATTTTCTAGTGGCGTGGCATCTCACAGCACGGGCACGGTTATGGAAAATGGCTTCACCTCTAAAACAGCCATAACCGGACTAATTTCCAACACCCAATACTATTATCGCTATACCGGCGGGGGCGTTCCCAGTGACATTGGCAGTTTTTATACCACACCAACTGCTGGCCAACTTGTGCCCTTCAAAATTGGCTTCACCGGAGATTATGACGCCAAGTATCGGCCTTATTCAACCTTAGCAGATTTTGGAACATCATTAAATCCAGGTTCGACGGGTTTAAAGGCGTTTATAAACCTGGGTGATTTGATGTACGAGAAAAGCGCAGTAGGTTCTCCCGGTGTTATTCCTCTTAATCCATCCAGCAGTGCTGCCGCAGTGGATGCTGCGACAACCGGATATTACAGGAAATACACTGAGGGTAACAGTGGTGTGGCCGCCGACGGTAGCTTAACAAATTCCGGCACTCGGGGTATGCGCTCTATGCTGACCTCCACTGGCGTTTATTCATTAATAGATAACCATGAATTAAATGGCGCAATGATTTCTGGTGGTGCCGCCCAAACATCTGACAAGGAAAACATCGACCTCTCTCAGGCCGTGAATACCACAGGCTCTTATATTAATCAGACTGATGCTTTTCGGATGATGTCAAAAACCTTTTTTGACACCCATGCCACTGGTGTGCAGATTAATGGCTCAGCGACCGACGGATATACCTTTACCAACTTGAGCGCCCCAACCCCTACGGTGGTAGCACCCACCGATTCACGGACAAATGGCACTGCTCAAAACTTCTTTACTAGATCTTGGGGGCAGGCGGCGACCTACATCCAGCTTGATGACCGGTCCTATCGTGACGCTCGAATGGGTAATGATGCCGTGAGCCTTTCAGCACAGGTTGCTAACAACCCCAATCGGACAATGCTAGGCACCACACAGCTTGATTGGCTCAAATCACAATTATTAGCTGCCAAAGATGCTTCAACATGGACAGTGATATCGGTCTCCACTCCCATTGACCAATGGGACCCGAACGACAATAAGTCATGGCTGGCTGGATATAACTATGAGCGTAATAACCTCATGAAATATATTGCGGACAACACAATTGAGCACGTCGTCTTTTTAACTACTGATGATCACATGAATCGGGTGACACAATTGAAATATCAGCCGGATCCTATCAATCGTCCGAATGATTGGCTGCCGGTCCCGGGTGCATTTCAAGTGCTTTCTGCCCCGGCCGGGGCTGCTGGCCCTTATCAAAATGCCACGGAATTCGGTGGATTTGGCATAGCAACATCCCAAACGGTTCTGAACAATCAGATCCTCAAGCAGCCAGATCTCAATGCTATGGCCGTGGGCCTTGTTGGCACGAGCGGTCTAGCGAATATATATCGCGTTGAAGACCCTGCGGCTTCAACCAACCCCTCATCAATAGATTTTTTTACGGCCACCCAGTTTGGATACTCCACACTGGAATGGGATCGATTCGCGAATTTGAAAGTGAAATATTGGGGGATCGACGCCTACGCAGAAAACTCCTATCCATCAACGACGCCAACCCCGTCATTGATTTTGTCATTCGGGGTTCACGTGCCTTATACCGTCACCTCTAGCAATCCCATCTCGCTTTCGGATGCTGACTTTGCAGACGCAGAGGTGCCAATACCAATCAACCGTCAATTTAACTCTCATTGGACAGTCAATGGAGCCTTAGATATAGCGGGGCTCGGTGGCGGAGTATCTTTTAATGGGATTTCAGGAAATGCAAATGGCCAAATTAATCTCGGGAACAATTCCCTTTCCCTCACCATGCCGGCCGATGCCGGAGGCGGGATCAGCTCTGCGGGCACCCTGACATTCTCCGGCGTGGTGAGCGGGGGAGGCGGGCTGTCGGCCATTGGAGCGGGCACGTTCATTCTCTCCGGCGCGAATACCTATACCGGAGCAACAACCGTGAGTGTGGGCACGCTCCTGGTCAATGGCAACCAGTCGTCAGCCACAGGGAACGTGTCTGTCGCCAGTGGCGCGAAACTCGGCGGCGTGGGCACGATCGGCGGTGCCACAACGATCAGCGGCATCCTCGCTCCCGGCAACAGTATTGGCATACTCAATATCGCCAACAATGTTGGATGGAACGGTGGAGCCAGCGCCGGCACCGCCACCGACTGGACGTTTGAACTGGGAGCGGGCAATACATCCGACCTGCTGAATATCACCGCTGGGAGTGCTTTTCTGAAAGGCTCCGGGGCGGCCTTCAGGTTCGACTTCCTGGGGAGTTCTGCGCTGGGAACCTTCAAGTTGGTCGATTGGGCGAGCACGGCTTCCCTGGGCGGTGGGGCGCTCGGAACCAGCTTTAACCTCGCTGATTTCACCTCCACCGGCTTGGGGGGCTCCAATACCGGCACTTACCAGTTCAATGGATCCCAGCTTGAGGTGGTCGTGATCCCCGAGCCCTCGGCTTTGGCCCTGTTTGCCCTCGGGATCATCGGCTTGGCCTTGATCCGGAAACGTCAAGGCAAGATGCCCTGACGTCCGTTCTCCGTGGGCAGTCTTTCCCGGGATGATGTTGGCGATATTTTTCCCCTGCAGATTGACCATGTCAATGAAGTCGTCGCCGTAAAAGGCAAATAGGGGCAGCAACGAATGGCACTAAGTTCAGCCCCAACGGGGTGCAATCCCCTAGCCCTGGGTTGCGGAGCTACCCAGGGATCTCGAGGAAAAACAACGATCTGCCCTGCAAGGGCGGCATCCCAAACCGCCCTGAACTTAGCGCCATTCGTTGCTGACCCATTTTTTCTATCTCGACAAGATTCTACTCCCGCATTGGCTCCCGGGCAGGGACTGCCGCTTTTGAGCGTAAGCTTTGATTTTTTTACCCGGGCCGGGAGCCCTTGACTCAATGAATACCATATCCCGTTTTTTATACCATGATCACAATCCCGATGGACAAAGCTGGCCGGGTGGTCTTGCCCCAAGAGATCCGGGCCAAGCTTCCTCTGGAAGCCGGCGACCTCTTGGAGGCGGAAGTTGGGGTTAATGAGGCGCGTCTGCGTTCTCGTCATGCGGCCCCGTCCGGCCTGAGCCGCGAAGGAGGCCGGGGAGTTTGGGATGCGCCCGGAGCCTCTGCCACAGGGGAAGAAATCGACCGCGCCAGGGCCCGGGGCAGGGTGGAGCGCGACGCCCGCCCGCCGGGATGGAGGCGAACGTGGAGGTTTTTCTCGACACCAATGTCCTGATGGCGGCTTCGGTGCGGCAGCATCCTCATTTTTCCCGAGCCGATGCCGTTTTACGGCGCTGCCTGGAAGGGGAAGATAAGGGATGGGGTCATACGCACAGTCTGCTCGAGTTCCTCTCCGCCATGACCCAACGGCCCAAAGGGCTGGCGGTCCCGCCCGCTTTGGTAAGCAGTCTGCCTGAACAAGGAATTCCTGCTCAGGGGCGGCTGGTGGCGTTGCCGGGGAAGGAACTGCCGTTGGTGCAGAAACGCGCGGGAGAACCCGGGGTGATCGGGGGGATCATCTCCGATTTCTTTCATCTCTCCGTGGTAAGGCGGGAGGGTGTGACGCGATTTTTCACTTTCCACACGACTCATTTCCAATCTCTGTCCGAGCCCGGGTTTCTTGCGCGGATTGTGGCTCCTTGACGCGAAGACGGATTCCGCCGTGTCGAATCGCGGGGAGGCGAGGAGTTGACGGAAAGGCGGGCTTAGCGCACGTAGGCCCGTGCTTTGGCGCGGGCGGTTTGGAATTCCTCCCACGTCACATACCCATTGCCATTCACGTCGGCTTCGACAAACGGCGCGGCCAGGCGGTTGCGGATGAATTTACTGTTCTTGGCTTCGGCCAGGGTGATCTTGCCGGAACCACTGACGTTGATCACGCGGAAGGACTTTACCGTGCCGCCATCGGCCACAAACTCCGCTTCGGTAATGAAGCCATCCCCGTTTTTGTCAAACCGGGCATACATCTCCTCGATCATGAAGTCCTCATACTCCCGACGGGAAACGCGGCCGTCGCTGTCCGCGTCCGCTTTTTTGAAGAGGATCTCCACGGTGGCGGCGCGCTTGGGTGTCGTCGAGCAACCTCCACCAGACAAGGCACCAATCAGGCAAACCGCGAGAATCACACGTTTCATAGAACCCTGAGTTGAGAGGAAAGAGCGAAGGTTCGTCAATCTGTTTTCCGAAAGCTCTTCCGGAACGGGCGCCTCTCCGGTGCTATTATGGAGGCTCCCGACATCCCGCGGCGTGACGTTTTCGATGCCCAGGCCAGCCCGGCCATTGCATCGCATCTGTTGCGGCGTTAAGATCCGCGCTTCTTGAGACCTCTCACTAAGATCCTCGCTTACCTGCTCGTCGTCGTTCTGCTGGCGGCGGTGCTTTCCCCGCCGATCTACTGGCTGGGGCAATGGCTGGGCGGGCAGGGAATTTTTCCGGCGCTGGCCGGGTTTCCTTTCCGGCGGTTTTTCAGCCGCACCGCGCAGGTCACAGCCATCGCGCTGCTCGTGCCGTTGCTGCTCTGGCTGCGCATCCGCAGCGTGAAGGAATTCGGACTGTCGCAAAATCCCCATCGCCTGCGCGATCTCCTTGCGGGTCTGCTTTTCGCTCTGGTGCCGGTCGTGCTGCTGGGGGCGGGCTATTTGTTTTTCGAGGTGTACGGCTGGAAGAAGGAGTTGAACTTTGCCCCGCTGCTCCGGATTGTGCTCACGGCAGGATTCGTGGCGGTGGTGGAGGAGTGGCTTTTTCGCGGGGTGTTGCTCGGGCTGGCGGTGCGGGCTTTCGGAACGTGGACGGGGGTCCTGAGCGTGTCGGCCGTTTTTGCGGGCATCCACTTCATCAAACCCGCTTCCTCCCCCGACGGGTCCGTCGGATGGGGGACGGGGTTCGCGCAGATCGCGCGGGTCTTTGACTCCGCGCCCCCTTTCGCGTCATTGGCCCTGGGGTTCCTTTCGCTCTTTGTGGCCGGGCTGATTCTGGCCCTCGCGGCGTTGCGCACCCGCTCGCTTTGGCTGCCGATCGGCCTGCATGCGGGATGGATTCTGGGCCAGCAATCCCTGCAATTGCTGGCCAAATACCGGATCAAACCGGCGGACGAACTGCTGCCCTGGATCGGACCCAATGTGGTCAGCGGGGCGGTGCCGGTCGGGCTGGTGCCGGTGTTTGTACTGTTGCTCACCGGGGCCGCCGTCTGGTTTTATCTCCGGCATGCTTCTCGGCCGGAAGGTTTGCGCAGTCCTTGAAACAGCGCGGGATCTGTTTTTTCCGCTCCATTGCGCGGGATGCGGATCAGCCCTGAAGTCCGGCTGGCTCTGCCTGGCGTGCAGCGAGGAATTGAAACCGGTCCAACGGCCACGGTGCGATACGTGCTCGCAGCCGTTTTCCGGCGCGATGGATCACTTTGTCTGTGTGAACTGCCGCGGACGGGCCTTTCATTTCGAGTGCGCCGTGGCCGTCATGCAAAGCCGCGGCGTTCTGCGCGATCTCATCCACCGGCTGAAATACAACGGCGAACTCTGGCTGGCGGAGCCGCTGGGGGATTTGCTCGAGCAGGGCTTGGACGATGAGCGGCTGGAAGGGGAAGTTTTCGACGCGGTGGTGCCGGTGCCACTGCATCCGTTGCGCCGGCGCGAACGGGAGTTCAACCAGGCCGAAATCCTAGGCCGCGAACTGGCCCGCCGCCGCGGCTGGCCGTTTTCGGATGTGCTGCAACGCACCCGCTACACCGTGACGCAGACCCATTTTGACCGGCGCCGGCGCATGCAAAACTTGCGGGATGCCTTCACGATACGTCAGAATGTCGCCGTGCAAGGAAAACACCTGCTGCTCGTGGACGATGTGCTCACCACCGGCTCAACCCTCGATGAATGCTCCCGCGTCCTGTTGGAAGCCGGGGCACAGTCCGTCCGCGCCTTAACGGTGGCGCGGGGATAAAAAATGAACAGCATCGTGTTTCAGCCACAAAAGAACGCAAAGAGCGCAAAAAACTTTGTGTTCCTTGCGTTCTTTTGCGGCCATTCTTCATTCTCAGTGGCAGAACCTCATTAGAATTCATGGCCTTTTTTAAAAAACCCAACTTCAAAGGCATCGGTGCCAAGACCCGGGAAATGCCCGAGGGACTTTGGACCAAATGCCCCACCTGCGGCGAAGTGATCCATAATCTCGCCCTGGCCGAGAACCTGCGCGTGTGTCCGAAATGCGACCACCACTTCACCCTCGGAGCCCACGACCGTATCGCCAGCCTGGCGGACCCCGAATCTTTCAAGGAGATCGATGCCGGCATGACTTCGGTGGACACTCTCGAATTCAAAGGCGTCGCGACCTACCTCGACCGGCTGAAAAACTATCAGGAAAAAACCGGCCTCAAGGACGCCGTGATCACCGGCCCGGCGAAAATCTGCGGGCATCCGGTCGGCCTGGCCGTGATGGATTTCCATTTTCTCGCCGCCACCATGGGTTCGGTCGTGGGGGAAAAAATCACCCGCCTGATCGAACTCTCCACCAAAAAGAAAATGCCGGTCATCATCGTCTGTGCCTCCGGCGGAGCGCGGATGTATGAAGGCATGCTCAGCCTCATGCAGATGGCCAAGACCAGCGGCGCTCTCGCCCTCCACGCCCAAGCGGGACGGCCCTACATCAACGTGCTGACCAATCCAACGACGGCCGGCGTGATGGCCAGCTATGCCTCGCTCGGCGACATCATCGTGGCGGAACCCAACAGCATGATCGGATTTGCCGGACCGCGCGTGATCAAGGAGACCACGCATCAGGATTTGCCCGCCGGATTTCAGACGGCGGAGTTTCTGGAGAAACACGGACTCATCGACGTCGTGGTGTCGCGAACAAAATTGCGCGCCACTCTCGGTCAGCTCCTCGACTATCTCGCCCCGGCAACAAAGTGAACCTTGAGGAGTCGCTGGCGTGGCTCTATGCCACGCAGCAGTTCGGGATCAAGCTGGGTCTCGAGAATACGCGGCGTCTGCTCAGTGCTCTGGGCGACCCGCAGGAGAAACTGCGGTTCCTGCATGTCGCCGGAACCAACGGCAAGGGGTCCGTCTGCGCCATGCTCGATGCCATTCTGCACGCATCCGGCCGCCGCACCGGACTCTACACCTCGCCGCACCTGGTGGACTTTCGCGAACGCATCCGGGTGGGCGGCGAAAAAATCCCCCCGCACATCGCGGCAGAAGGTTTGTCGCTCATCCGCGCCGCATCTTGCGATTGGGATCACTCGCCGACATTTTTCGAGATCACAACCGCGCTGGCGCTGTGGCACTTCGCCCGCACCGACTGCGCGCTGGTTGTTCTGGAAACCGGCATGGGGGGACGACTCGATGCGACCAACGCCGTCCGCCCCCTCGTCGCCGTTATCACCCCCATCGCCAGGGACCATTCCCAGTGGCTGGGCGACACCCTGGCCCGGATCGCCGGAGAAAAGGCGGGCATTATCAAGCCGGGCGTGCCCGTGGTGAGCGCGCGGCAGAATTCCGAGGCCGCGAACGTTTTAGCCCAACGCGCTTTGGCAGAGAATTCCCCGATCCATTTCGTGGAGGCTCCGGCGCAGCGTTTTGCCATCGCGCTGCGGGGTTCTCACCAGCAGGAAAACGCCGCCCTGACCGTGGCCGCCCTGGCTGCGGCCGGGGTGATCGTGAGCGAAGAGGACATCAAAACCGGTTTGCGCGAAGTGCGCTGGCCGGGCCGTTTTCAACTCGTCGGCGAACGGATCATTCTCGACGGCAGCCACAACCCTCATGCCGCCTCGCATCTGGTGGAGAACTGGCGGGAGAATTTCGGCCCGCGCCAGGCCACGGTGATTTTCGGGGCCCTGTCCGACAAGGATTTCGGGGAGATGCTCGGTATCCTTGAACCCATCGCACAGGAATTCTTCTTCGTCCCCATCCAAAGCCAGCGGGCCGCCCCGCCGCAACTCCTGGCGGAAAGCACCCAGGCCCGCCACCGGGTTTTTGATTCGGTGCAAACGGCGCTGGAGGCGTCCCCCACCCTGACTCTGATCACCGGCTCGCTTTTTCTGGTGGGGGAGGCGCTGGATCTTCTGGGGCTGGAGGTTTGAGAATCCCGCCGCCGCGTCAAAGGGTCAGTCGGGCAAAAAGGGAGTCCAGCGGCATCTGCAGCCCGATGAAAAATTCGCCGAACTCCGCGTATTGCGCACTCACTTCGTCGAAGCGCATTTCGTAAACGATGGCCTTGATTTCCGAAGTGGTCTTGGCGAAGAGCGTCACGCCCCACTCCATGTCGTCCAGCCCGGTCGAGCCGGTGATGAGCTGGAGAATGCGCCCGGAATACGTCCGTCCCACCCGCGCGTGGCCGGCCATGAGTTTTTTGCGGATGGCAAAATCCAGCGCATACCAATTTTGTCCCTCCAGGCCCCGGCGCTTGGACATCGGATAAAAACACATCACCGGCCAGTCGGGCAGATTGGGCTCCAGGCGGTCCTTGCGATACTTTTCCATCCGCTTCTCGAACGTGGTCATTTTTTCCGCAAACTCCGGTGAGCCCGGCGCGAGCTTTTCTTCGCTCGCGAGGGTCACGGCGTATTCCTCCACGCTGGTGGTGTATTCACTGCGTTCGGTCATCGAAAGCCAGCTGAACTCCGGCACGAGAATCCCGGGCCCGAGAGCCAGAGTGAGTTGCTTGGCAAACGCGTCCGCGGCCTGCAGGTCGGGGGTCACCAGCATGAAGCCGAGATCGGCCTTCGGCGTGACCAGGCTGAACATGAGCAACTGGGTCGCGGGCGTGGCGCGGATCTCCTGGATGAGCACGGCCAGCGCCGTCTTGGCCTCGATTTTCTGCACTCCTTCGAGCAGATCCCAGGCCCCGTAGTCGACGTGGAAGAAGAGATGGAGAACATGCCGGCCTTCGGCGGGCAGAACGGGGTCGAGCGAGGGTGTTTCCATGGATGGCGAAGTAAAGCTCTCGCACGCCGAAAAAACGATTGCAATCCCGCGTCGTGTCCGTAGCTTGCGGCCTCCAGGAGGAAAACCTATGGCAGATGTAGCAAACAAGTATTCTCAAAACGCCGGGGGCAAATTTTACGTGGACGATCAATGCATCGACTGCGATCTGTGCCGCGAGACCGCGCCGGCCAATTTCAAGCGCGATGATGATGGCGGTCACAGCTACGTGTTCAAACAGGCCGAGACCCCCGAAGAGGAAGCCCTCTGCAAGGAAGCCATGGAAGGCTGCCCCGTGGAGGCCATCGGAAGCGACGGCGAATAGCCGCTTTCGACACCGTTTTTCAACCGAGACCTCCGCCCCAAAAGCGGGGGCCTTTTTTTATGCGCGTCGAATACATCCGCAAGCGGGTCCTGGAGGATTGGCGGGGGCTTCCCGAAAAGCCCGAGCGTCCGGAACGTTGCATCCCCGCCGCCGAGGCACTGAAAAAACTCCTGCCCAAGCTCGGTCTCACCGAACGCCTGAATGAGCAGGAGGTGCAGACCGCCTGGAACGAGATCGTGGGGGATTTTCTGGCCGCGCATTCCCTCCCCGTCTCCATGCGCGATGGCATCCTCATCATCCAGGTCCTGCAACCCACCGTGCGCTACGAACTCGAGCGATCCTGGAAGCCGGAGATCCTGCGCAAACTCAAAACCCGCTTCGGTCCCAAAACGGTCAAAGAAGTCCGCTTCCGCTGATCCTCTCACCCTTTATCCCTCACCTCTCGGCTTGTGTTTAGAAACATCCTCCTCGATTGGTCCGGCACCCTCGCCCATGACCTGCCGCCCGTGCTCAAAGCCAGTAATGCGATTTTCCGCCACTTCGGACGCAGAGAACTGACCCTGGAGGAATTCCGCACGCACTTCCGGCTGCCTTTTTCCGGCTTTTATGCCGAGTTCATTCCCGAGGCCACCGATGAGGGGCTGGAGACCCTCTACGAGCGGTTTTTTTCGGGGCTGAATGACGAGGTGGAACTCCTTCCCGGCGCGCGGGAATTTCTCGATTTCTGCCACGCGACCGGACGCCGCACCTTCCTGCTCAGCACGATCAAGACCGGCCATTTCGAAGCCCAGGCCACACGCCTCGGGGTGCGCGATGCCTTCGAGCACGCCTACACCGCGATCATGGACAAGCGGGAGAAAATCCGCGAGATCCTGCGCGAAAGAAACCTCAATCCCGCCGAAACCCTCTTCGTCGGCGACATGATCCACGACATCGAAACGGCCCGTCACGGCGGCGTGACCGGCGTCGCCGTGCTCACCGGTTTCGACCGCATCGAAAAACTTGCCACCGCCAACCCCGACATCATTGTGGCCAACCTGACCGTGTTGCGGCATCTTCTTTCGTGAACCAGATTCTCATCCAAGGCCTCACCGTGCAAGCGCACCTCGGCGTGCCCGACGAAGAACGGGCCCGGCCCCAGCGCATCGAGATCAACGCCGTCATCACCCCCGTCACGGCGTTTTCTGATCTGGCCGACAGCATCGAACAAACGGTGGACTACGATGCCGCGTCGCGAAAAATCGCCGCCCTGGCCGCCGCCCGCCCCCGCCGTCTCATCGAAACCCTCGCCTTCGAAATCGCCGACATGCTCATCCGCGATTTTCCGGCCGAACGGGCCGAGATCGAGGTGCGGAAATTCATCCTGCCCAACACGGAATACGTGGCGGTCCGCTGCGCCCGCGAACGCCGGAAGTGAAAATGTTCGCACTCCCCGCATCCAAAGACCTTCGACAAACGCAAGCCGTCATGGAGTCTTGTCCCGCTGCTCACCTGCCCTTGCGTCACCCGCTGTTTTTCCTGCCTGCGCAAATCGGGAAATCAAGCAGGCCGGAAGGGCGTTGCCCGACCCTGCCAGCATGACGCCACCGGAAACCCCGTGAGGAAATCGATCCCGCCGTGATCCGGCGCGTGGCCGCGGGCGATACGCCGGCCTTTGGCCGGGTTTATGAGGCCTTTTCCGGACTCCTTTTTCCCTTGCTCGGCGGATGCTGCAAAAACCCGAGGATGCCGAAGAGTTGTTGCAGGAAGTTTTCGCCAAGATCTGGAAGGATTCCGGCAGCTACGACCCCGGCCGGGGCGCGCCGCCGGCCTGGGCCATCACCATCACCCGCCACAAGGCCATTGACCGGATCCGCTCCGCCACCAGGCGACAGCGCCTTAACGACGAGACCGAACAGAGAATCCTTCCTCTCGACATTCCCGAGCCCGCCCACGCCGCCGAGCAGGCCGAAGACGCCCGCGCCGTCCGCCGATCCCTCGAATCCCTACCCGACGAGGTGCGCGAAACCGTCGAACTCGCCTACTTCAACGGACTCTCCCAAAGCGAGATCGCCGGAAAGTTTTCCCTGCCCCTCACCACCGTGAAAAGCCGCATCCGCCGCGCCATGATGCAACCCGGCAAACCCTGCAACACCACGCCTAAACACGGAAAAACGCGGAGAACTGGCTTCACTTGACACTCTCGGCTTGCTCGAGGGCGACGAACTCATCGCGTTTCAAGGCACGCTCAAACAGGACCCCTCCCTCCAGGCCCTCGTCCAGGAGCTCACGGAGGCGTCCAATCTGCTGGCCAAAGCCCTGCCCCGCTATCCCGTATCGCCGGCGCTGCACGATACCATTCTCCGGCAGGTCGCGCCCCCGGATCCCATCCCGGAACCCGCGGGCGCACCCCGCAAACGAATTTCCTCTGCGGGGGCAAAAGGGATCCCCTGGGCCCTCGCTGCCCTCCTTGCCATTTTCTGCGGATTCCTCTCCCTTGGCAAATCCCGCTCGGAGGTCCAGGTCGCCCGTCTGAACAAGGACAACGGCAGCCTGCAATTGCGTCTGGCCGGACTCGACTCCGAACGCAACCGGCTCGAAGCCCGCGTGGCCGCCTTGGAAAACGAGCGGAACGACCTCACAACCCGGGGCGCCTCGGTCGAAGGCCGCGATGCGCTCAAGGAGGTTCAGACCGTCCCCCTCGCGCCGCAACCCGGAGCCCCCGCCGGCAGCGAAGTCACCGTGCTCTGGGAGCAACGCAAGCAGGCCGGCGTTCTGGAACTTTCCAAACTTCCCCCGCCTCCGGCGGAAAAGAGCTACCAGCTTTGGGCCATCACGACGGGTTCGCCCCAACCGGTCAATGTCGGAGTCCTCGCTTCGACCGGACCCCGCGCCACCTTCCGTGCCCCACGCACCACCAGCCCGGTGGCCGCTTTGGCCATCTCGCTTGAACCCCTGGGCGGTTCCCCCACGCCCACCACCATGCTTTACCTGGGTCGAATGTAAAAAAGGCCCATTGACGTTTCAGGCGGGACGGTTATTCTACCAGTTCTTTATTGCGGGTGTAACTCAGTTGGTAGAGTGCAACCTTGCCAAGGTTGATGTCGAGGGTTCGAGTCCCTTCACCCGCTCCAATTTCCCTCTGTGTAGGCCTACCCCGGCCTATACAGAAACTTGAAATTGCCTCACCTTTTTGCCTCACTTCGAGATATGTCATTCGTCTCTGAATTACCCTCGCCTCAGAAGCGCCCCAGAAAACGTAGCCTCGGAAGGCTCCGTGGCATGTGGAAACACATCACGTGATAAGGGTCACGTGATAAGGGTCAGTCCAACATATTGTCATATCCGGTTCAGTTTCGACAGTGCATTAGACAATGTCCCGCGGGTGCCAGCGCAGAGTTCAGAGGCTATCCATTCCACACTTTGCGTCGTATTATTCCGCAATTCCGCAGCAAGGCGGATTTTCAAAGGGTGACCCTTTCGCTCGCTTTTCAGGCGGTCGCAATCCCATCCATGGACTGCCAGAAACTCCCCGATGATCCTCCGCGATTTTACTTCCATTATTTCACCGTGTTCTGCCGCCCGGAATGACTCCGGCTTCGCCTGCCGGGAAAAGCGATCCGTGATCCGCTCTACAAAATCCGGCGGGCCGAAATGCCACCCTCGGCGGATCATTCCCACCATCTTCTCATCTTCTCCCAAGTCCCTGCGCTGTTCCAATAGCCGGGAAAACGCCTTTCTTGAGCGGACCGTATCTTCCTCAAGACCAAGCTCTCCAAGCAGTCGTCCGGTTTCCAACCACACCGGACGCCTCGTGGGCGAAAGCAAATAGAGCGGGAAACTGCTCCAAGGATACTCCACGAGCGCCTGTTCCGGTTCCAACATCCGAACTCTCGCCGGATTTAAGTGCACGTAGTCACAAACCGTTCGAAAATAGAAATTCTCAGACCCATCCACGATCAGTGACTTGTAGCGCCCGGAAAACAAATGCCCCCACATCCGATGCCGTGCGTTAAATCGCTGCGTGTAGGTGCCAAGGAACCACTTCATCCCAAGGACCAGCGTCGGTTGCGGGGTTTCAATGACGAGGTGAAAATGGTTCCCCATCAGACAATAGGCATGAACCCTCCAACCAGCGCGCAGGCAAACTTCCCCCAACGTTTTCAAAAACGTCTGCCGGTCCTTGTCATCAAGAAATATTTTCTCCCGGCGGTCTCCGCGATTCAGGACATGATAAATCGCTCCCTCATACTCAATCCGAATCTGCCGTGACATAAGGGCAATATGGCACCATACTAATATATGTCAATATGTTGGACTGACCCTTTTCTGCGCATGCTTTGAATTGTGCTGCGGAGGTACGGGATCGCATCGACACCGGACTTTCCGCCAGGCCTTGCCCACGAGAAGCCAGCCTCTGAGGGCAGAATCGCACTTGTGATTAGTCGCCGGGCCGCAATCTCGACTTCAGTCAAAGTAATGACAGAGGTGTTTTGCAAGGCACTCACAGGAAGGTCATGAATTTGCCTGCCTGCCAAGTAAAAGAGGGCATTTGTTTCCACAAAGCCAAGGCAATCCTGCAGAGTTTGCGCAGGTCGAGTACGACTGCCAGTCAGAAAATCGCAGTAATCCA
>CAMASH010000085.1 GCA_945860745.1 Chthoniobacter flavus
ACCCATTCAGGGTTGGTGTATGGTTTGCTATCTACCCAAGGTAGCTTTGCAACCTTGGGCTGCGGGATGCAGCCACGTTGTGGCACAGAAGCTTACATGTTCCCAAAAAACGCCGATCTGGAGATCCCTCAGAAATTTGTCCCGCACCCCTGAGGGCAGAGCCGGGGGATTTCCTCTTGTGGATGAGGGGAGGTCGAGTACGCTTCTCTTGTGTCAATAATTCTCGCCCCATTGATTGGAGGAATTGCCGGAACCGTGGTGATGAGTGCGTTCCTGCTCTTTCCGCGCTGGTTCGGGATCGGAAACATCGACATCATTCCAGCGGTTGGCGCCTTGATTACCGGAAAGGTCGAAAATGCCCACGGTCTGGGCTATCTGATTCATTGCGCTTCGGGCATTGCCTTTGCCTACATTTACTGGGGGCTCCTGGTTGCGCTCGGGCTGCCGCTGACGGTCTGGACGTTTGGAATGGCGGGATTCATTCACGGGGTGGTCGTGATGCTGTTGGTGTCCATTGTCATCATGGAGCATCATCCCATTGCCCGCTATCATGAGCGCGGTCCGATGACGGGTCTGGCCCAGTTGCTGGCACACATCATTTACGGCGTGGTTGTTGGTTTGATTGTCCAGACGGCTCATTGAGCTTGGCTGAACCCGCTCACGCGCTAAAGTGCCGGACGTGATTTTCGACCAGATCAAGTCTGCGGTGGAGTTTGCCTCGCATGTGCCGCGTTACCGCGAAATCCTCGGCATCCTGCTCAAATACGGTTTCGCCGATGTCCTCAAGCTGATGGCCCTGCAGCGGCTCCTTGGCATGGAAGATGCGACAATCACCATCCACGAGAATGGGGTCCTGTCGAAGCCATTGCCCGAGCGGATGAGGCTCGCCTTGGAGGAACTCGGGCCGACGTTTATCAAATTCGGCCAGATTGTGAGTTCGCGGCGGGATCTCGTGACGGACGAATACTACGTCGAACTGTGCAAATTGCAGGCGGATGTTCCCGCTTTCGCGGCCAAGGAGGCCCGCAAGATCATCGCCGAGGAGTTGGAGAGTCCGGTGTCCGAGGTGTTTGCCAGTTTTGATGATGTGCCGGTGGGGGCGGCGTCCATCGCGCAGGTGCATGCCGGGGTCTTGAAGAATGGCACCATGGTCGCGATCAAGGTCCAACGTCCCAACATTGAGAAGGTCATCGAACTCGATCTGGCCATTCTGCAGGACCTGGCGAAATTTGTGGACCGGCATGTGCCTGAAATGTCCTCTTTGAATCCCGTCGGAGTGGTGGAGGAGTTTTCCACAACTTTGATCAAGGAGCTCGACTTCACCAACGAGGCGATGAATGCGGAGCGGTTTGCCAAGCAGTTCGAGGGAAATCCCTGGATCAAAGTGCCGGCGGTTTTCCGCGAGTTTTCCACGGGCAAGGTTCTGACCATGGAGTTTCTGACCGGGCGCGGGGTGGAGGACCGCGTCGCCTTGGATCGCGCCAAGATCGACCCGATCGAACTCTCGGAGCACATCACGGGAATCATTTACGAGCAGATCTTCGAGTATGGATTTTTCCACGGGGATCCCCATCCCGGGAACATGATGATCCTGCCCGGTGGCGTCACCGGTCTGCTGGATTATGGCATGATGGGGTCCTTCACCCCGAACTTCCGCTCCAGCGTCGCGCACATGATCGCGGGCTTGGCGGAGAAGAATCACCAACAGGTCATGCGCTCCATTTTGGAAATGAGCGAGGAGGGGTATGCGGCCAACACGACAAAAATGCTGTCCGACGTCGAGGAGTTCAGCGGCGCCCATCTCAATCAACCGTTGAAGGATATCAAGCTCGGGGTCGTGCTCAACAAGTTGTTGGAATTGCTGCGCGATAACAGCTTGCGGATGAAGGGCAGTTTTTATCTTGGGATCAAGGCTCTGACCCAGGTCGAGGCCATTGGCCGCGAACTCAACCCCGACTTGAATTTCGTCAAGCTGGGCGAGCCTTTCGCCACCAAGGTGATTCAGAGCAAATACGAGCCCGGGCGGCTGTTTCAGCTTTTCCGCAAACTGGTGAGTGAAAGCGTGGATTTTCTCGATGAATTTCCCCACGACTTCCGCAACGTTTATCAGCGCGTCAAGCAGGGACAGATCAACATTCCGCTCCAGCACAAGATCGATCCGCAAGGTTTCGAGCCGCTGCGCAAGACGCTCGACTCCATCGCCAACCGGCTGACCAATGCGATTCTGACCGCCTCGGTCCTGATCTGTTCCAGCATCCTGGTGCTTTCCGGCCTGCCGCCGAAAATCGGCAGCGTTCCCCTCATCGGTCTGGCCGGGCTGATTTGGGGCGGATACATGTGCCTGCGGCTGGTGCTTTCCATCTGGAAACACGGCGGTCTGTAGAGTGAGGCGAGAGGGAGGGCGTTATCTTACGCTGAAGAGGTCGCGGTGATGGACAATCCGGAAGATTGCCGCTACCTTTCCTGAAATGGATAGCCACGGGCGCGTCATCGATTATCTGCGCATTTCGATCACGGACCGCTGCAACGAACGCTGCCTTTATTGCATGCCCGAGGGCTACAAGGGCTGGGCGCAAAAGGCCGATCATCTCACCGCCGGGGAAGTCATTCGCGTGGCGCGGGCTGCCGCCGGTCTGGGATTCCGGAAGTTCCGGCTGACGGGGGGGGAGCCGACCATCCGCACCGATCTGCTGCAGATTGTTCGAGGCATTTCCTCCTTCGAAGAGGCGGAGATGCTGGCGCTTTCGACCAACGGCACGCGGCTTAAGGAGTTGGCCGCCCCGCTGCGGGATGCGGGGGTGTCGTCATTGAACATCAGTCTCGATGCGCTGAATCCGACGCTCTACCGCAAAGTCACGGGCGGGGACGTCGCAGCGGTTTTGGGCGGAATCGAGGCGGCTTTATCGGCCGGATTCGCGCGTCTCAAATTGAACTGCGTGCTCATGCGCGGAGTCAATGAGGACGAAATCTGGCCGTTGATCCTGTTTGCCTCGGAGCGGGAGATTCCGGTTCGCTTTATTGAATTGATGCCGCTTTCCAACGCCGATGTTCTGAGCGAGAAAAACTTTCTCTCCGTCGAGGAGGTCATCGCCCGCCTCGCCCGGCGCGACGAGGTCGTGCCGCTGGAATCCGCGACTCTCGGCTGGGGGCCGGCCCGCTATTACCGGTTAAAAAACACTGGCGCCACGGTGGGTTTCATCGGGGCCATCACCACACCGGATTTCTGCGCCTCGTGTAACAAAATCCGTCTGACCGCGGATGGCAAAATCCGCCCCTGCCTGGGCCGGCATAATGAACTCGATCTGCTCTCCGCGCTGCGCAGCGGGGAGGGTGGCGTGGAGGAAATTCTCCACGAAGCCATCGCGCTCAAGCCGATCGATCATGAGTTTTCCGGCTGCTATGAGCCGGACCGGCCCATGACGGCGATTGGAGGATAGGTGGCGGAAAAATTCGCGTTCTCTTCTTTGCCGCGGCGGGTCAGGAGGCGGGATGTGCGGAAGTATCTATGGCTTGTGAGGCGGCCGGGATGAATGAAGAAGAGTTTTGGAAGCGACTGGTGAAGCGTCATTCTGGGTTGGATTCATTTAAGGCTTCGGTGCGCCTGGCCAGGAACCACGAGTTTCTGTCTTCCTGTGAGCTTTTCCAGCCCGGCGATGAGTTTGCGCTCATTCCTCCGGTATCCGGCGGATAAGGAGAGTATGGAGATCGAAGTTCACTTTACCGATCAACGGATCGCCGTCCCGGCAAGTTCTCTGCGGGGCGAAGCAGGGGCTGTAGGGGATTTTCCGGGCGTGGGCCGGGATATCGAACACGGAGCGAAAATCTCCGCCCTCGTTTGCTGGAGGAATTTATGAACCAACTGAAAGCCGATGTCCCCATCTGGAAAACCAGTAGTCATACCATCTCTGCCAAATAAATGGACTCAGAACATCGGCAGGATGCCGATGCCACGTGGCATTGGCTTCCAGCCAATGATCCAAACAAATCAGAGAGATGGTGTCAGCCATCTTGAGTGTGGACGATGTCTGGTCCTTGATTGATCGGGAGGTGCAGGTGCTGACACCCGTGCGCAGGCCTCTCGGGCAGGCCGGTGGGCACAGACTGGCGGAAAACATTTGCGCGGATGAGGACATGCCCGCTTTCACCCGCGCTGCCATTGATGGGTATGCGCTGCCGGCCGGCTCACCTCCAGGGCGATACCGCATCGTGGGAGAGATCAGACCGGGGATGTCCGAGGTCTTGTTTCCCCGCAATGGCGAAGCGGTGAAAATCTTTACGTGTTCTGTCCTTCCCGAAGAGGGAGTTGAATTGGTCATGATTGAGGACGTGGCCGGAGAAGGTGACCGGATAGTCACTTCGACCGGCAGCGAGCTTGTTCCAGTGACGCAAAAACCAGCGCCCGGATGCCTCCGCGACAGCAACTCGCCACTAATCGCCGCTTTGGTGGAGAAGGCCGGAGCGGCCTTGATCTTCCATGGCCGTGTTTCTGAAAGTGTGGACCAGGCGGTGCAGGCACTGGGAAGCGCCGGGGAAGATCTCATTTTGATCAGCGGCGGGGCCAGTGTGGGCGAGCACGATGCGAGTGCGGATTTCCGGTGCGCCCCCCGAACGCGACCCGCGCGAGACTTGGTGGCCGTCAACAATCCGGGCGGAGGCAGGAGCTTTGATTGCCGATCCGTTGCCATGGCGGGATTCTTCCGGCCTGACGGGTTTGCCTCCGGCCAATGCCCTGCTGCGCATCAGCTCCGCGGCAACGAACGGGCTGGTCGAAGCATTGCTTTTTGGCAGTCTGGAATCTTGAGCGAATTTTCCCGCCTTGATGCCGCGGGTTCGGCGCGCATGGTTGATGTCGGCCGGGAACCGGAACAGCAACGGGTGGCCGTTGCGTCGGGTCGAATTGTCTGCCGGTGGGAAACCATTGCGGCTCTGAAAAATCAGGCTTTACCAAAGGGAGATGCGCTCACGGGGGCCCGGATCGCGGGAGTCCAGGTGGCGAAGTCCACCGCCCAACTTATTCTCCTTTGCCGCCCGCTGCCGCTGAATCACGTGGCGATCGATTTTGAAATCGGGGATGCCTCGATTACCGTCCGCTGTGAGGCGGCCACCCGATCTGCCACTGGAGTGGAGATGGAGGCTCTGACCGGAGTCAGTGTGGCCGCTTTGAGTCCTTACGACATGATGAAGTCGGCGGACAAGACGATGCGGATCGAAGGCATTATGTTGCTGGAAAAGACCGAAAATGAAGGTCGCGCGGGTGACGATCAGCGACCGGGCTTCGGCGGGTATCTGCGAGGACAAGGGTGGTCCTGAGGTGGAGCATGTTTTCTGCCAAGCGTGGGGAGGTCCATGCGAAATGGTTGTGCGGGTCATTCCCGACGAGCGGGAAACCATCAGCCGGGAACTTCGGCGTTGTCCGATGAGGAACATTGTGAGCTGATCCTCGCAACCGGCGGAACCGGGCCGGTCCTGAGGGATGTGACTCCCGAGGCTACCCGGGACGTGCTTGAGAAAGAATTTCCGGGGTTGGGGGAAGTCCAGCGGATGATTGCGTTTGCCACCGAACCCGCTGCCATTCTTTCGAGGGCGACGGCAGGGGTGCGGGGCCGGACCTTGCTGGTGAATCTGCCGGGAAATCCCAAAGCCATCGCGGAATGTCTGCCGCCGCTCCTTCCCGCCATCCGCGGGGCTCTGCCTCATTTATCCGAATAAGACCTTGATTTTTTCCGGTCTTGCATCATGTCTTGTTCAGCAGTGAACAAGGCTCATAGCGAAGATTCCAAGGACGAGCCTGGCCGATGTAGGCGCATAATTCCCTTCAATTCTGTTTCCCTTCGCGTGATTGGGAATCGATTGTGAAGACGATTTCCCCTTCAAAGATCAAAGCGGCATCCCGTGGTGGCCAGCGGGGGGAAACGGGCCGTAAACCGGTTGAGGAGGACGATGCAGAGAATTACCATTGTCCTGACGCTCCGCAGCGATTCTGGTTTTTCCTGAAGCGGCACAAGGATTTGATCTGGGTGGCGGTGACGGGCAACTTTCTGACGGTTTTCCTCATCATGTTGATCCCGCTGATTGCCAAGCTGGTCATTGACGAAGCCATACCGGGAAAAAATGTGAGCCTGCTGGTCGGCTTGGCCGTGGCGCTATTTGTCATGCAGGCCATCCGTTTTGTGGTGGCGTTCGGGCACGATTATTTGATTCATTATATCGGACAGCGGACCATATTCGACATCCGGCGGGCGGTTTTTCATCATCTGCAGCTGCTGCATCTTTCGTATTACGAAAAGAAAAAGACGGCGAGCCTGGTCAACCGTGTCATCTACGATGCCGCCGCCATCCAGCAGTTCATCAACACCGCCTTCGCTTCCATCGCCAACAGCCTGGTCACCCTCCTGATCGCGCTGGCCATCATGTATGTGCTGGACTGGAGGCTGACTCTCTTCTGCACCCTAACGCTGCCGATCTATTTCCTCATCATCCACTCCTACCGAAAGAAACTGCGGAACAAGCATCACGAGGTGAAGGAACGCCAATCCGTCCTGGCGGGAAAATTAGGGGAGACCTTCGCCGGCATCCGCGTGGTCAAATCCTTCGCTCAGGAGGACCACGAACGCCGTCGCTTTGTTCTCACTATCAAGGACAACTTTTACAGCGAATTGGAACTGCCCATGATCGGGACGCGTATGCGGACCATTCTCGGTCTGATTTTCATGTTTATCTACGCTATTGTCATCGTCTGCCTGGGCTTGGGGGCGATTGGCGGCAGCATCACCATTGGCGGATATGTGGCGTACACCAGCTACCTGTGGATGCTCTTCGGTCCGCTGGAGAACCTGTCGGCCCTGATCCAGTCGAGCACCAATGCCCGCACCGGCTTTGAGCGCATTCTGTCCCTGCTCGACACGAAACCCAATATTCGCGAGGACGACAATCCCGTCGTGCAATCCGATATTCAAGGCCGGGTCGAGTTCGACCGGGTGAACTTTTCCTACGAGGGCGCTCCGGTGATTTCAGATTTCAACCTGACGGTCACTCCGGGGGAAATCATCGCTTTGGTAGGACATAGCGGCAGCGGCAAATCCACCCTGATGAGCTTGCTGACCCGTTTTTATGATGTGAATTCGGGCCGGATCCTGATTGATGGCGTGGATTTGCGCCGACTCAAGTATGACACCTACCGTCTGCAGTTGGGCATTGTATTGCAGGAGAATTTTTTATTTTCCGGAACAGTCGAGGAGAACATCCGCTACGGCCGGCCCGAAGCGAGCATGGAGGAAGTGCGCCGTGCCGCCCAGCTGGCCAATGCGTTGGAGTTCATCGAGGAAATGCCGCAAGGGTTCGCCAGCCAGGTGGGCCAGGGCGGGGGATCGCTCTCCGGCGGACAGCGCCAACGCATCGCCATTGCGCGCTGCATTTTGAAGAATCCCCGCATCCTGATTTTCGATGAGGCGACCAGCGCGCTGGACAATCACAGCGAGGCGTTGATTCAGGCCTCCATGGATACCTTGATGAAGGGGCGCACGGTTTTCATTGTGGCGCACCGTCTGACCACCATTCGCAAAGCCACCCGTATTGTCGTGCTCGATCACGGGCGGATTGTGGAAACCGGCACCCACGACGAACTGCTGCTGAAGAAGGGCGCCTATTTTGAATTGCACCGTCCAAAAGTGCTCAAGGAAAAGGAGCAGACGGAAGCCGGCTGTGCGGCCTGATCATGGCGGAGGAAAAACAGGCCAACATCCAGCAGCAGCTCCATTCCATGCGTCGCATGATTATCGGGCTGTGTTCGTTCTCTGCTGTTATCCTGCTGGGATTGCTTCTTTTTGTCCCGGTGGACGAACGCATCCTGGCCAATGGGATCATCATATCCGAGCGGGACACGCATCTGCATGCGCCGGAGGACGGCGTGCTGATGGAAGCTCTGATTTGGGAAGGGGAAACCGTGGCCAAGGGTCAGCCTGTTCTTCGGCTCGACGATACCCAGCACCAGGGCGAGCTTAAACAAATCGAGGCCGGCATTGAAAAAGCGCGCAGCGAGTTGGAATTTCAAAAGGCCCGGTTGGAGCGCACGGCCAAATTGCCTTTGCCAAAAGAGTTTTGGCACATGCATGAGGAACTCGGTATCGCCCGCGAACGCATTCGCCAAAGCGCTGTCGAATTAAATCGATCCACCGGACTCCAGGGCAAGGGCCTCCTCAGTCAACAGGATGTCGAACGCGCCCAGATGACAATGGAAATCGCCAAATCAGAGGAAGCGAAAACCCAGGATAAATTGCGGATTTTGGAGCAGGGGCTTGAGTCCACCATTTTAACTGAGGCTGGTGCCGAAATTCAGAACGCGCAATCGGCTTTGCATGCGCTGGAGATCGAACGGGAGTTGCGCCAACAGAGCATCGAGCGCTGTGTTTTGCGGTCGCCTGAAGCCGGGGTGGTGACTTTGCTCAATAAACGCCGTCCGGGCGAAAGGGTGTTGCGGGGCGAGGATCTGGCCCACGTGGCCCACGGCGGAGCCACCCGCGCCAATGTCTTTGCGGGCGAAAGCCAGTATCATCGAGTCCGTCCCGGCCAGCGTGTTCTGATGAAATCCCTGTCCTTCGACGCCCTGCGGCACGGGTATATTGAGGGACGGGTGCTAAGGGCTGGAGTTGAGCCGGTGCCGCAGGGCGACGACGACGCGGGCAGTCCAACCTACCGGGTTGTGGCCCGGATCGAACACAGTCCCCAGAAGCTTGTTCTCGGTTCCACCGTGGAGGCGCGCATTATCATCCAGAGGATTCCCTTTTGGAAACTCCTGCTGCCGGAAACCCTCCGCTGAGCTCCCGAACGGTCATCGTGGACGCCCGGCTCAGGTCTCGAGATTAGAGTTTTCCGATGACCTTGTGCAGGGCCGAGGCGCTGCCGGACAAAACATCGGTCAACGAGGACGTCGCTTTGGTCAACAAGGCATGAGCCTTTTTCTTGGCCTCCAGGCGGTTTGTTTCCGTGGTATTGGCGGTGGTGTGGATGCCTTGGCGCAGCAAGGCGGCGGCTTGATCAACAAGCTTCAAGGCGCTGCTGGCAATCTTTTGCTCGCGGGGTCCGGCGGGTCGGGATCTCTTCGCCGCGCGCTTTTTCTTCACGGGAGCTTTGACGGGGGATTTCTTGGCGGTGGGTTTTTCTTTTTTGCGGGCATGGAAACAACCTAAGCCGGATTGGACCGCTTGCCAAGGGACGATCCAGCCGCCACCATGCCCGTTTCCATGGAAGCCTTGATTGATCTCTTGCAAAAAAACGCGCTCACTCCGCGTGAGGATATCGCCCGCATGCTTGATTTGACCGTCGCGCAGGTGGAGACGGAAATCGCCCGCCTTGAGCACGAGGGCGTGATTTTGGGCTATCAGGCCATCATCAATCGCGAGAAGTGGGACACGGATATTGTCACGGCGGTCATCGAAGTGAAGATCACGCCGGAGCGCGACGGCGGATTTGACCGCGTGGCCTCGCGCATCGCCAGATTCGAGGAAGTGCAAACCTGCTATCTCATGAGCGGCGGCCACGACTTGCTCATCGTGGTGGAGGGAAAGAGCCTTCGGTCCATCGCCGGTTTCGTGGCGGAGAAGCTCAGCACGATCGAGGCGGTTCAGGCCACCGCCACGCACTTCCGGCTCAAGACCTACAAGGAGAACGGGGCGTTCCACCATTTTGAACACCTGCCGGAACGGCTGGCGGTTTCCCCATGAGCATCGCTATTGCCGATCACGTCAGGGACATTCCACGCTCAGGCATCCGGGACTTTTTTGAAGTCGTCCAGACCATGGGGGACGTGATCTCCCTTGGCATCGGGGAGCCGGACTTCGCCACGCCGTGGCACATCCGTGAAGCCGCCATCTACTCGCTGGAAAAGGGCCGCACCGGCTACAGTTCCAATCTCGGTCTGCCGCGGTTGCGGCGTTCCATTTCGGACTACGTGCAAAGCCATTTTGGCGTGCGCTACGAGCCCTTGAGCGAAGTGTTGGTTTCCGTCGGCGTTTCTGAAGCCATCGATATCGCCCTGCGGGCGCTGCTCAATCCCGGTGACGAGGTCGTCTATCACGAACCCTGTTATGTCTCCTATGCCCCCAGCATTGTGCTGGCGCGCGGAGTGGCCCGTGCGGTGGCCACGCGGAGCGAGGACCACTTTGTCCTGCGCGCCGCAGATTTAGAAAAGGTCATCACCCCGCGCACGAAGGTTTTGATGTTGAATTTTCCCACCAATCCGACCGGAGCGACCATGCCGCCGGAGGAATTGGAAAAGATCGCGGCCCTGTGCGTGAAGCACAATCTGGTGGTGATGACGGATGAGATTTACAGCGAGCTCACCTACGACGCGGTGGCGCATCCTTCGATTGCGGCGTTGCCGGGGATGAGAGAGCGAACCGTTCTGTTGCACGGCGTCTCCAAGGCCTTCGCCATGACGGGATGGCGCATCGGCTTTGCCTGCGCCCCGCAGGAGTTGATCGAGGCCATGATGAAGATCCATCAATACGCGATTCTTTGTGCGCCGATCATGAGCCAGGAAGCTGCGATTGAAGCGCTGGACCGCGGCGAAGAGAGCATGCTCAAAATGCGCCGCGAGTACGACTTGCGGCGCAATTACATCGTGCGTGGTTTGAACGACATCGGACTGGAGTGCTTCAAACCCCACGGGGCGTTCTACGTTTTTCCCAAGATTACGGGGACCGGTTTATCCAGCCGGGATTTCTCCCTCCGGCTTCTGCGCGAGAAAAAAGTTGCCGTCGTTCCGGGCAGCGCCTTTGGCCCCAGCGGGGAAGGTCACGTGCGTTGCAGTTATGCGACGGCTCTCGATCAGATCAAGATCGCGGTCGATCGCATCGGGGAACTCTGCCAGGAACTCGCGGTCAACGGCACCAGCGCCGCAGCCTGAGGCGAATTCTCAGGGGTGCAGATACCCCTGCCAGGTCGTCGCCGGGATTTCATCCGGCAGCCGGATCGCGGTGAAAAGTCCGCCGCGAACAGGGCTTGGGCGTTGATATTCCCCAGTCTTTCGTCTCCAAGACTTGCGTCATTATGGTGAAGCGAACAGCCGGGACTTTCCTGGCCGTCCTCTTCCTCATTTCGAGGCTGGGTGCGCAGACGCAACCGGCCGCTTTCTCGAAGGATTTGTTCCTCGCGCGGGTTACTCTCGACGTGGCCCGCAACAAGGCCTCGCGCATCGAGGGGGCGACTTTGACGACAAAAAGGACCGGATTTCTTTCAAGATTAAGTTTCGCAATGGCGATCCCAACCGCTCCTTTGACGGCCTGAAGTTTGAACTTTTTGTCTTCGGGCAAAGCCTGGTGGACAAAAAAGCGTTCGAGCTTCTTCAGCGGGTCCCCGAGAGTTTTTCCCTCAAACCATTGCAGGAATTCACCTCCGACTCGCCGGAGGTTGTCTCCGCGTGGGACAACCCCGGCGCCATTTTCGGGGAAAAGTACAAAGGAGGGTATCTGGTCGTGAAGGGACCAGGCGGCGAGGTCCTGGTTGAAAAGAGTGTGACTGCCTTTTTGGAAGGCACCGCCGGATTGGATGGGCTGAGCGAAGGGAGTTCCTACGACAAGAAGCTGAAGCCTCTGGTGGTCACCCCGTAAACATCCTCGCGCTCGGGCAGAGGGCGCGGAGTTCGCAATGCCGGCAATCCGGTTTGCGGGCCGTGCAGCGGCGGCGTCCGTGCCAGATGAACCAATGGCTCAGCAGAGTCCAGCTTTCGCGCGGGAAGAGTTTGATCAGGTCCCGCTCGATTTTGACCGGATCGGTGTGTTTGGTGAGATGGAGGCGGTTGGACAATCGGGTGACATGGGTGTCCACCACCACGCCTTCGTTGAGACCAAAGGCATTGCCGAGAACAACGTTGGCGGTTTTGCGTCCGACCCCGGAGAGGGCGGCGAGGTCGTCCATGCGGCGGGGAACCGCGCCGTCATGTTCCGCGAGAAGCCGGGCCGCCATGGCGCGGATGTTCTTCGCCTTGTTGCGGTAGAAGCCGCTCGAGTGGATCAGCCCCTCAAGTTCATCCTGGGAGATATTGGCGTAATCCTGGACGGAGCGGCAGCGGCGGAAAAGCGGCTTGGTGACGATATTAACCCGCTTGTCCGTGCATTGCGCGGAAAGGATGGTGGCGACAAGGAGTTCGAGCGGATTGCGATAGTCCAGCTCGCAATGGGCGTCCGGATAAGTGGCGGGGAGAAGGCGGAAAAGTTCGCGGGCGCGTTCCGCGCGGGTCATTGTCCGCCGAGTGCGGTCAGGTGTTCCTGGGCCTTGGGCGCGTATTCGCTGTTCGGATAGTCCTTGACCAACTGCTGGTAAAAAGCCTTGGCCCGGCCCAGTTGCTGGGCTTTGAATTTCGGGTCGGTTGCGCCACCCGCTTGTTGTTCCAACAACTGCCCGCCCTGCCAGAGACCTTCCGCAGCCGGGATGGAAACTCCCCCGTAGAACTGGGCGATCTTGGCGAAATAATCGATGGCCGCGGCCAGGAATTCGTCCTTTTCTTTTTGATCCGTGGCACCCTTCATCTTTTCCAGCATGAGATTTCCGCCGAGGAGCATGCTGTTGGCGCGCAGTTCGGCCGTGGCGTTTTTCTCCCGGATGATGCCGCCGAGCAGCGCCACCGCGTCGTCCAGCTTGCCTTGTTGCTTGAGCGATTCGGCGATGCCGTAATTGGCCTCCAGCACCTTGGGCGACCAGGGATAGAGGGCCTTGAGTTGCTCGAAGAGTTTGCCGGCTTCCGCGGTCTGGCCTTGGGATTGGGCCACGCGGGCTTTGCCGAAGAGCGCGATAGCCTGCGCCTCCTGCACCAGGGCGGAGGCCTGCGCGGGCGGGACATTCGGCGGCACGGGGTAGTCTTTGGCCAGCTTTTCAAAAACTGCCGCGGCTTCGTCGGCTTTCTTCTGGTCCAGCAGGGCGGTGCCGTAGAAATCGATGTCGATGGGGGCGAAGAGAATGTCCGGGTTGTAGGCACCGGTCATGAGGGTGAGAGCCTTGGCTTTGTCCTGTTCGGAAACGTAGTTCGCGAGGGCAAAGAGAATTTTGCTCTTAGAATTAGGTGAAGGGGCGGAGTCGGCCAGGGTCTGGAAGTATTGCTCGACCTCCGGGGCTTTCTTCAACTCGGCGGAAAGCAACAAACGCTGGGATTGCAGGAGGGTTTGCAGGGCCAGCGCAAGAGACGGGCTGTCGGGAAACTTTTTGATCAATTCCTCCGAGCTGGCGATGCTGCCGTCCACCAGCGTCTTCCATTGGGAACGTTCCTGTTCGTTGAGCGCGCCGTAACGGCCGATGGCGGCGGCCTGGGCGCGTTGGACCTCGGCAATTTTGGAGAGGGCCTCGCCCGCCTGCGGGCTCTCCGGATACTTCTCGGCGAACTCGCGATAGGCGGCCAGACCCTCGTCCGTCTTGCCGGCGTTGATGGCGTTTTGGGCGATGGAATCGTAGGCGAACCAGACCTTGTCGTCCTTCGGATACTTCGCGATGAACTGCTTCATGAGGGAGATCAGTTCATCGGTCTTGCCCTCGCTGGCGCTCAATTGTGCGCGGGTGAAATAAGTGAACGGCGCGGGCTGGCTGTCGGGATATTGGTCAGCCACGGCGGCGAGGGTGGTGACGGCCTCGGCTTTCTGTCCGAGCGCGATCTGGGCGCCGCCCTTGAGGTAGAGGGCAAGCGGGGCGAGGGGGCTTTTCGGGTTGGCTTTGACAAAGGCGTCCAGGAGCGGAATGGCGGCGGCGTTGTCGCCTTTCTGCTGGGTGCTGAAACCGATCCAATAGTCGGCCTCAATGGCTTCCTGTTTGCCGGGGAACTTGTCTTTAACCACTTGATACGCCGCAATGGCGTCGTCCCATTTCTGGGTGTCCTTGTAAATTCCGGCCAAACCGGCCTGCGCGATCACGCCGATTTCGGGCGGCGGATTTTGCGCGAGGAAACTTTGGAAGGTCTTTTGGGCGTCGGCAAATTTCCCCAGCCGGGTTTCCGCGCTGGCCTTGCTGACGACGGAAAGACCGGCGAAGCGGCCCTTGGGGTAGAGGGCGAGGGATTCGTCGAAGAAACGAATGGCCTCGCTCGGGTTATTTGCTCCAAGATACAGGTTCCCCATCACCACCGGCAGGTTGTCAGCCAGCGGGTCGCCTTGGTATTTGGCCTGGAAGGCGGTGTACCCCGCGGGGGCGCGGTCGGCGGCGTTTTGCAGGGCATAGGTCATGGTGGTGAAATACAATTCGCGCTTTTTGTCCTCCTCGGATTCGAGGAATGGGGCGATGTGTTTGAGGATGACACGGGCGGCGTTGTTGTCGCCCTGCTGGAAGAAAATCTCCGCCATTTTGAGAAAAGCGGTGGCCGTCTGGTCGGGCTTGCCTTGAAGGTCGGCCAGTTTCTTCAACTCCCGCTCGTTGTCGCGGTTGAGTTGTTTGATGAGCGCATCGTTCTTGGCGAGAAGAGCGGCGCGTTTTTTCTCGGGAAATTCCTTCAGCTTCTTTTTCTGGAGTTCGAGGATCTGCTCCTTCGGGGCGATGGAGCGGAAGGCGGTCAGGGCTTCTTGATAAAGGCCAGCCCGTTCGGCTTCGGGGCTGGAAGCGGCCTGGTTGAGAAGGATTTCGCCCAGTTGGAAGTTCGCCTCATTGATCAGGGCGATGTCGTCCTTCTTCTTGATGATCTCGCGCAAATAGTCGGCGGCGCGTTGATAAAGAGCGAACGCAGCGGAATTGTTGGCCGCATCCCCCTTGGCCAGCAACTGACTGCCTTGGGTGGCGAGGGTGATGGCGAGAAGATTTTTGGTCGTGGCGAGGGTGCTGCTTTGCGGGAATTTTTGCAGGTTCAGTTCCAAGTCCTTCGCCGCATCGTCATATTTCTGGATTTGATACTCGGCGATGGCCCGGCTGAAGATGACGCTTTCGAGGTCCTGGGCCTGGGGATACTTCGTGATGAAGTCGCTGAATTTGACAATCGCCTCGTCGAAGGTGGTCTTGCGTTTCGGATCGGTGCCGGGCATTGCGGCCGCTTTGGAAGAGAGAATCTGCGGCAGGAAGCTCTCGGTGATCTGCTTGAGCTCCGGCGGCAGCGGCGGCCCCGAGTTGGCCTTGACCAGCATGGCGATGGCCTCGTCAAAACGGGCCAGGAAATAGTAGGAAAACGCCAGTTGCACCTGCGCCGCCGGCACGATGCCGTCGGTGGGAAAATCCTTCAGCACTTTCTCGTAGGCGACCGCCGCATTTTTATAGTCTCCGGTGGAGTAGATGTCGTAGGCGGCCGCATTGGCCTCTGCGGCGGGTTGGGATTGCGCGGAGAGCGAGGCCGCGGAAATGAGCAAAAGGAGGTAGCCCGGAAGGAGGCGGAGGATCAGACGATTCATGGGGTGCGTGCAGAACAATAGCGTGGTAAGACTCGGGATTTCCATAGCAAAAAACAAATGCTCTGCAAGAGCCTAGGGAGCATCGCCCGGAAGGGCAATCGCAACGACGACCGGCCGATGGTCGCTCGGACGGGGTTCCGGGGCGACCACGGCCGGCATCCGGCTGACGGGGGCGACCTGCCGGGCTGTCTTCGCGCCGGTTTCATCCGCGAAATCACGGCAAACCTGCACGCTGACCCCGGGCAGATCCTTGCGCGCGATCGGCTCCGCTTCCCGATCGCGGACCTCTTCGAAGCCGATGATGTCCGGTTTCAAACCCGCCACGATCGACTGGACCAGCGCGGTTTGCGCGTCGGCCTCCGCCTGGGTCGGATTGGGGTGTCCGCCGGGGAACCCCTCGACGTTCCCGAAAACCCCCTTGATCGGCTCCGCCGCGAGGCGGGCCCCGCTGAACGCCGCGATGAGAAAAATGCGAGAGAGGAGATTCATAAACGGCCCGGAATTTTTCCTGTCACCAGAGCACAGGGAACGCGCGTTTCTCTTGTGTCCGGGGCCGGAGGTCAAACACAAATGTCCGGAAGCCGGGACGCTTGCCCCCACTTCACGCCGGACGGGAATTCCGCGGCTTGTTTCCCCATTCCGTTGCCACCACGGAATCCGGCCGGCAGAACGCGATCGGTGAAACAAGTGTTCCATAGCATTTTCACCGGTCGCTCCAAATCCCGAAGACCTGCCCGCAGGCAATGAAGCGGAAATCCGCCCGCTCTTTATCTGCAATCGCGACCGGTGCGCAGGCACTCGGTGCGGTGGCATTGGCGCCTTCGCCCTCGGTGCCCTGGCGGCGGGCGGCGGGCGGCGGGCGGCG
>CAMASH010000086.1 GCA_945860745.1 Chthoniobacter flavus
CGGCGGCATTGTTAAAACGCAGAGCTCCGACCGTTGTGGTGGCCGCAGACAGGGTGGTATCGACTCCCCCGCTCATGTCCACAACTTGACTCGACGTGCCCAGGGTCGTTGCGGTGTTGGCCGTGTAGGACGTTAATGCCACAACATTCGAACCACTCATGGTCGCGAAGCTTGTGCCATTGACGGTGACTCCCTGGGGAAGGACACCCAGCCGATCGACCCGCCCCAGAAACGATTCATGCGCTTCCGGGTCTCCCGCCCGTAGCTTCCCCGACGCGGAGGTCCGCCCGGCCCGCTCCCGCTTGCCGCATCCGGTGGCGTGTGACAGATTCCCGTCATGATCACATGGCCGGCGACCCTTCTCGTGCTGCTGCTTGCAGCCGGGCAGGCCTTCGCCGTGGACTGGCAGGTCAGCCGCTTCGCGGGGCGTGACTACGTGAGCATCGACAAGATTGCCGAGTTCTACAACCTGCCGCGCAAGGCCGTTCCGACGGAGAAAAACCTTTCCCTGGCCCGGGCCCGGCGCAGCCTGCTCGTCACGCTCGGCCGCCGCGAGGTCGAGATCAACGGGGTGAAGTATCTGCTCTCTTTTCCCGTGATCGCACAGGAGGGCGGATATTGGATTTCCCGCCTGGACCTGGGCAAGACCATCGAGCCGGCCTTCCGGCCCGAGTTGGTGCCCGGGGTCAAAACCTTCACCACCGTCATCCTCGACCCCGGCCACGGAGGACACGACAAAGGCGCGGCCAGTCCCTACGAATTGGAGAAAAACTTCGCCCTGGATGTGTCGCGGCGGGTTCGGGACGAACTGCAAAAAGCCGGTTTGCGCGTGATGATGACCCGCAATTCTGACGCCTTTGTCGAACTGCAGGACCGCACCGCCATGGCCAACGCCAAACAGAGCAGTATTTTCGTCAGCATCCATTTCAACGCGTCGCCCAACCGGGACGCCAACGGACTGGAAATCTTCTGCATCACGCCCCGGGGCTCGCCCTCGACCGAATACGACGAACTGCTCGTGCGTGATATGATCCAGGAACACGGCAACGAAAGCGAACTGCAGAGCTTCATTCTGGCCGGCGCCATCTACCATTCGCTCCACGGTTCCTCGCTCACCATGTGCGACCGTGGACTCAAGCGCGCCCGCTTCGCGGTCTTGCGCGCCACCAAAATGCCCGCCGTGTTGATCGAGGGCGGATTCCTTTCCCACCCCGCCGATGCCAGGTTGGTAGCCAGCAAGGACTGGCGCAACAAATACGCTGCGGCCATCGCCACCGGCATTCTGGAATACAAGAAGCTGGCCGATTTGAAAAAAGCCCCGCGTCTTGCGGCCGACTACCGCAATTCCCGTCCGGGCGAATCCACCCCGGTGGCCGCCCTGCCGAGCCCGACCCCGGCGACCGGCGGAGTCGTCCTGCGCGATCTGCCGGAAGCGGCGGAAAACTGATGTTTTCTGCTCCAGGGCAGGCGGGTCATTATCGCGGAAAATGTACGTTTTCCGAATGGGCCGCTGGCGCCAGGCCCTCCGTTACAATTCCCCGGAAAGACAACGCAGGGCTTTCTTCGGATCTGTGACGCGCAGAATGAGCAGACCGCGTTTGGCCGTGGGTATCGAGGCCAGGTAGGCGTATTCGATGTTGATCTTGTGCTTGGAAAGAATCTTGGCAATCCGTGAGAGGCTGCCGGGTTTGTTGTCGTTCTCGATCATGAGCACATCGCTCTCCACCACCAGGGTGCCACGGGCCTCGAAAAGCGCCAGGGCTTTGCGCGTGTCGCTGACAACCATTCTCACCACGGCGTGATCCACCGTATCGGAGGTCGCCAGTCCATAGATGTTGACCCGGCCGGCCGCCAGTTCATCACAAACTTCAGCCAGTGTTCCCGGCTTGTTGACGATGAAGACGGCCAGTTGCTCGACGATTCTCATAAAGGGGGACGCATCACGGTGCCGCGGTGACGTTTTCGTTGATCACCTGGCCGGCTTCCTCCGGCTTCGTGACCTCGGTCGGAACGGGCTTGGCGGCGGGAACCGTCGGGCAGACCTTCCAGAATTTGCCGGAATACTTCAGCCAGTCGGAGAGGATTTCCTTGGCGATGTCGCTTTCCGTCAATGCGAGGTGTTGGAAGATGAGCTCCTTGAGCGCCACCACGTCCTCCTCGCGGGAGAGCCGTTCGGGTGTGATCAACTGCGGGTTGTAGCGTTCGAGAAACGCGTCCTCCAGGTCGAGCACATAGGCCACGCCGCCGGTCATGCCGGCGCCGAAGTTTTTTCCGGTGGAGCCCAGAACGACCACGGTGCCGTTGGTCATGTATTCACAGCAGTGGTCGCCCACCCCTTCCACCACGGCGGTGCCGCCGGAGTTGCGGACGCAGAAACGCTCGCCGCCCCGTCCGTTGGCAAAAAGAATGCCGCCGGTCGCGCCATACATGACGGTGTTGCCGAGAATGATGCAGTCGTGCGGGATGTATTTGCGCGGGGAGATGGCCTTGATGATGATCTCGCCGCCGCTCATGCCCTTGCCGACATAGTCGTTGGCCTCGCCGGTGAGAACGAGCCTCACGCCGGGCGCAAGGAAGGCCCCGAAGCTCTGGCCGGAACTGCCGGCAAAACGCAGATCGACCGTCCCGTCGGGCAGACCCTCCTCGCCGTATTGGTAGCCGATCTCGCCGGACACCTGGGTGCCGACGGAGCGGTTGATATTGGTGATTTTGAAAGACAAAGTGATCGGCTTGCCATCGTTGATGGCATCCTTGGCGTCCTGCAAAATGATGTCGTCCAGCGTGCGGTCCTCCGGTCCGTCGTTGCGGGAGCGGGTGGCGTGACGCACCATGGTCGCGTCGCCCTTGGCCACATCGACGAGGAGGCGGCTGAGGTTGACGGTGTTCGCTTTCGGATGATCCGGGATCTGCCGCTGCTTGAGACATTCGGTGTGTCCGATCATCTCGTTGATCGTGCGGAAGCCCAGCCGGGCCATGATCTCGCGGACTTCACCGGCCACGGCGTTGAAGAAGTTCACCACATGCTCGGGCTTGCCTTTGAATTTGGCCCGGAGCTTGTCATCAAGGGTGGCCACTCCGACCGGGCAGGTGTTCAAGTGACACTGGCGCACGTACACACAGCCGGTTGCGATCAAGGCGGCCGTGCCGAAGTTGTATTCCTCCGCGCCGAGCAGAGTGGCATAGACGATGTCCTCGCCCGTGCGCATACCGCCGTCGGTGCGCAGGGTCACGCGATCGCGCAGCCCGTTAAGCAGAAGCACCTGATGGGTCTCGGCCACGCCCATCTCCCAGGCTCCGCCCGCGTTTTTGACCGAACTGAGCGGCGACGCGCCCGTGCCGCCTTCGTGACCACTGACCAGAATGATGTCGGCGTGGGCCTTGGCCACCCCGGCGGCGATGGTTCCCACCCCGGCCTCGGAAACAAGCTTCACGCAAACGCGGGCCCGCGGGTTGACCTGCTTGAGATCGTAGATGAGCTGGGCCAGATCCTCGATGGAATAGATGTCGTGATGCGGCGGCGGGGAAATCAGGGTGACCCCGGTCACGGCATGGCGGAGCTTGGCAATGTAGGCGCTGACCTTGTGGCCGGGAAGCTGGCCGCCCTCGCCGGGCTTGGCTCCCTGGGCCATCTTGATTTCGATTTCCTTGGCACTGGCCAGATAGGCCGCCGTGACGCCGAAACGTCCGCTGGCAATCTGTTTGATGGCACTGTTGGCCCAGTCGCCGTTCTCGCGCCGCTTGAAACGTTCGGGGTCCTCGCCGCCCTCGCCGCTGTTGGATTTTCCGCCGATGCGGTTCATGGCAATGGCCAGGGTTTCGTGGGCCTCGGGACTCAAGGCGCCCAGCGACATGCCCGCCGTGGTGAAACGGCGGCGGATATCCTCGATGGATTCGACCTCCTCGAGGGGAATCGGGCCGGACGGCAGGGCCGACATCTCCAGTAAATTGCGCAGCGAGTGCGGGCGGTTGGCCAGCACCGCGTCCACATATTTTTTGTAATCCTCCGCCTTGCCCGCCTTGTCCGCGCCCTTGATGCCGACAAAGGTGTGGAAGTTCTGCAGCACGGGTGGCGTGACCACATGCCGTTCCCCTCCCCGCCGGTTGCGGTAGTAGCCGGGATCTTCGAGCTTGCCCGCTTCGACCGGGACCGCATTCCCGTAAGCCAGGGCGTGACGGGCCAGACTTTCGCCTGCGATCTCGGAAAAACCAAGACCTTCAATCTGCGTGCAGGTGCCGGTAAAGCATTCCTCGACCACCTTGGTGGAAATGCCGAGGGCCTCGAAAACCTGGGCCCCGCGGTAACTGCTGACCACGGAAATGCCCATCTTCGACATGATCTTGAGCAGGCCGTTTTCGAGCGCGTTTTTGTAATTGAGGGCGGCCGGGCCGAAGTCGGGATCGATCGAGCCTTTTTCGATGAGTTCCCGCAGCGACTCGAAAGCCAGATACGGATTCACGCAGCTCGCACCGTAGCCGATCAGGCAGGCCACCTGATGGACATCGCGGGCCTCGGCCGTTTCGCAAATGATGCTGGCCCTCATCCGTTTGCCCACCCGACGCAAATGATGATGCACTGCACCCATGGCCAGAAGCATCGGGACCGCAACCTGGTCATGATCCACCCCGCGATCGGACAAAATGACAATGCGGATGTCTTGATCCACCGCTTTCTCAACTTCCTGGCAAATGCGGCCGACAGCTTTTTCCAAACCCGCGGCTCCTTCGCTGACCGGCCACAGGCTGGAGACGGTCGTGGCGGGAAAATCGCCGCCGAGAACCTTCAGTTTTTCCACTTCGGAGTCGAGCAGGACCGGTGAATCCAGAGCGACCTGCCGGCAATGCTCGGGCGTTTCCGAAAGCAAATTGCGCCGCCAGCCCAGAATCGTGTGCAGGGACATGACCAGCTTCTCGCGGATCGGGTCAATCGGCGGATTCGTGACCTGGGCGAAGAGTTGTTTGAAATAGGTGTAGAGCAGCCGCGGCTTGAGCGAGAGAACCGCCAGCGGCGTGTCGTCGCCCATCGAACCAACGGCCTCGGCCCCGTCCTTGAACATCGGCTTGAGGATCATGTCGAGTTCCTCGCTGGAATACCCGAAGGCGATCTGACGCTGGGTGAGCGTGAGGATGTCGAGTTCGCCCGCGGGAGCGGCGACTTCCTTCTCCGGGGTGTGCGCGAACGTGATGAGATTCTTTTTCAGCCATTCCCCATAGGGCTTGCGCGCCGCCAGGGCGGCCTTGATGTCGCGGTCCTTGAGCAGCGTTCCGCCGGCGGTGTCGATGGCGATCATTTCGCCCGGAGCCAGACGTCCCATCTCGACGATGTCGCGCAGGTCGATTCCGGAAATGCCCACCTCGGAGCCGAGGCAGAAAACACCGTCCTCGCTGAGCTCGTAGCGGGCCGGACGCAGTCCATTCCGATCGAGCGACGCGCCCACGGTGATGCCATCAGTGTAACACAACGCAGCCGGGCCGTCCCACGGTTCGCAAATGCAGCTGTGATATTCGTAAAAGTCAGCCACATCCTGCGGAATGTCCTTGTCCGAACGCCACGCGGGCGGAACGAGCATGGTCATGGCGTGCAGGATGCTGCGCCCGCTCATGGCCAGGACTTCGAGCACGTTGTCGAGACTGGAGGAATCCGATCCGCCGGCCTGAATGATAGGCTTGAGCAGGTTGATGTCGTTGCCCCAGAAGTCCGCCTTCAACTCGGCCTCGCGCGCACTGGTCCAGTTGCGATTGCCGCGCACGGTATTGATCTCGCCATTGTGGGCCATCATGCGCACCGGCTGGGCCAGGGGCCATTTCGGAAACGTGTTGGTGCTGTAGCGCTGATGATAAACGCAGATCGACGTTTCGTAGTCCGGGTTGGCCAGATCGGGATAAAACTTCTCCAGCGACGACGAGACCAGGAGGCCCTTGTACACGATCGTCCGATGGGAAAAGGACGGGATGTAAAAATTATTGATCTTGTCGGCCGCGGCGATGTCCTCGATCTCGTTGCGGGCCAGGAAAAGCCGCCGCTCGTAGTCGTCGTCGGCCATGCCCCAGGGCTTGCCGATGAGGACCTGCTCGATGCGCGGCATGGTGGACTGGGCCTTTTCGCCGAGCACCCGCAGGTTGATGGGAACTTCGCGCCAGCCGAAAAGAAAAAGCCCCCGTTTTTCCAGTACATCCTGCGTAATGGCCTTGGCCCGGGCCTGGGCATAGGCGTTGTCGTGCGGCAGGAACATCACCCCCACCGCCAGATCGCTTTCCTGATAGAGCGTGTGCCCGAGTCGGACGACCTCGGGAACGAAAAGCTTGTAGGGAATCTGGGTCATCACGCCCGCGCCGTCCCCCGTTTTGGCATCGGCGTCGAGGGCCCCGCGGTGCATGAGGCTGCAAATGGACCGCAGGCCGATTTTCAGAATCCGGCTCGAACGGCGGCCGCTCACCTGCGCCACAAAACCGACGCCGCACGAATCGTGTTCGTGGGCCGGATCGTAGAGGGTGTCGGTCGCGTTGGTCGGACGGGCTGTGTTCATGCAGTGATTTCGAGGTTTTTCTTCTGGAATCCCGGGCGGACGGAACGGGGCCGTCCCCAAGGAGAAGCAACTTTCATTCCACACGCGACGCGTGTCATCAAATTTCTGCTAAAGGGACAAAAAAATCACGGATGGGTCATCTCCTCCGCCCTGACCCAGAGGTCGAATTCTTCCGGCGTCAGGTGTCCGAGGGCCAGGGCGGCGGCTTTCAAGCCGGTGCCTTCCTTGTGGGCTTTCTTGGCAATTTGGGCGGCCTTGTCGTAGCCGATATGCGGGTTGAGAGCCGTGACCAGCATGAGCGAATTCTTCACGTAGTCGGCGATGCGCTCCTCGTTGGCTTCAATGCCCGCGGCGCAGTGTTCCGTGAACGACTCGCAGCCATCGGCCAGCAGGCGGACGGAATTGAGGAAGTTGAAAATAATGAGCGGCTTGAAGACATTGAGTTCGAAGTTGCCCTGCGAACCGGCGAAGCCGATGGCGGCGTCGTTGCCCATGACCTGAACGGAGATCATGGTGAGGGACTCGCATTGGGTGGGATTGACTTTTCCGGGCATGATGGACGAGCCGGGTTCGTTTTCCGGGATGGTCAGTTCGCCCAGTCCGCAGCGGGGACCGGAGGCCAGCCAGCGGATATCGTTGGCGATTTTCATCAGCGAACAGGCCAGGCTCTTGAGCGCGCCGCTGGCGAAAACGAACTCGTTGTGGGACGCGAGGGCGGAGAATTTGTTTGGCGCCGCGAAAAAGGGCAGTCCGGTTTGGGTGGCAATGTGCGCGGCGGCGCGGTCGCCGAACTCCGGATGGGAGTTCAAGCCGGTGCCCACCGCCGTGCCGCCGATGGCCAGAGAGTACAAGCCGGGCAGCGCGCCCTCCACCCGCTTGAGATCATCGTCAAGCATGGTGACGTAGCCGGAAAACTCCTGTCCGAGAGTCAGCGGCGTGGCATCCTGCAGATGAGTGCGGCCGATCTTCACGATCCTGGCAAAATCCTTCGCCTTGGCATCCAGCGTGTCCCGCAAACCGCGCACGGCCGGGAGCAACTCTGCGACAACTTCGCAAGCTGCGGCGATGTTCATCGCGGTAGGGAAGGTGTCGTTGGAGGATTGCGACATGTTGACGTGGTCGTTGGGATGAATGGGTTGCTTGGACCCGAGAGTCCCGCCGGAGATCTCGATGGCACGATTCGAAATGACCTCATTGGCATTCATGTTGCTCTGGGTGCCGCTGCCGGTCTGCCAGATGCGGAGGGGAAAATGATCGTCGAGCCGGCCGGCGATGACCTCGTCCGCCGCTTGAACAATGAGCTGGCATTTGTCCCCGGGCAGCTTGCCAAGGTCGCGATTGGCCAGGGCGCAGGCCTTTTTCAAAATGCCGAGGGCGCGGATCAACTCGGGCGGTTTGATGTCGTTGCCGATGTCAAAATGAACCAGCGAACGCGCGGTCTGCGCGCCCCAGTAGCGCTCATGGGGCACCGAAATGGCGCCCATGGAGTCGGTTTCCACGCGGTGGGTTTCGGACGGAGAGAGAGGATGGGAACTCACCGGAGGAAACTACGACGAACGCGGCGAAGTGAAAAGCAGCAAGTCGCCCTCATCCCGGCCGTGGGGAGGAAAGGTCAGGAGGTCGCCTTGGGCGAAAAGGTTTTGCGGGGAGCCGGGGAAATCCGGGCCGGTGCGGCCATGGGAGCAATGGGGATCTTGCCACTGACCGTGGCGGCGGGGACCTCGTCGTCCTCCTCCTCCAAAGGGAGATCCTCATCCGGGGAATTTTCCAGATACTTCCGCAAGCCCTCCCGCAAGGACGGCTCCGGCCCGGTCCAGCCCGCTTCGCGCAGGCACGAGAGGTCGGCTTTTTCCGGCTGGGGCGACGGGATGGCCGCGGGCGGTTGCGACCAATCGATGACCGGGGTGCGGCCCAGCACCTCAAACACGGCCTGAACCAGCTCCGCCACGGTCGACGAGGTTCCCGAGCCGATTTCATACAGTCCCTCCGAATCCTCGCTCTCGGCCAGGAAGACGGCCATGCGCACGGCTTCGTCCACGGAAAGAAAATCATGGCGGCGGGCACCCTCCGGGGAATCCGGACGGAAATTTTCCGGCAGGAGGACGCCTCCGGTCTGCCCAATCTGTTCCTCAACCATTTTCACCAATCCATAAATCGAATCGTCCCGGCGTTCGTGCGGACCGAAGAGGCGGTAATGTTTGAACGAGAGAAAATTTCCGCCGGGCAAACGCGCCATGGCAAAGCGGTCGAAAAGGTTGGCCACCATCCCGGCTCTGGTCTCGGGGCGTAAGTTTTCCGGACGTCCAAGGGCGAGGTCCCTGCGGTTGGGCGTGGGACCAAGCGAACAGGCCGAGGAGAGGCTGATCAACCGGCCTCCGGAATCCGCGACATGGGAAAGGAGCAATTTGGGCAGAGCCAGCGGCGCCTCTTTTCCGTCCCAACCGGACAAGTAGAACACATGGGAAAATGCCCCCGGACCCCGCGCACGGCTGCCGAGATTGGCGGAAAACTCCTCCGGGCTGAGAAAATCCTCGAAGCGCAGCGGGGACAGATTTTTCCAGCGTTCATCCTCCAGGGTGTCCACCATGACGATCTCCCGGACCTCCCGCCGGTTGAGATGGCGAACCAGGGCGGCTCCAAAAAAATCCATGCCGCCAACGACAAGGACCCGCCGCAGCTTCGTGGCCTGTTCCGGCAGGCCGGCCGGACGGATGGAGAACGTCGGTGCGGGGTGCGGGCTATCCTTCAGCTGGCTGTCCTTCGGGGAAACCTCCCTCAGCGGGCCATTCTTCAGCGGAGTGGCCGGCGCGGAATGCCTCGGCTTTTGCTCGGGCCGGGGCGCGTCCGGATGGAGCTCGGCCCGGATGCGGGATTTGAGGTCAAGGAAAGCGCGGTTGAGGTCTCCGCATTGGGTCGCGAGGAGTCTCCGGGCCCGCCGGATTTGCCGCCGGGCTTCCTGCCAGTATTCCTCGAACAGCGAACGGTCGGGAAGGCGAAACGGCGCTTGCTTTTTGCCTTGGCCGGAACGGGATTTTCTCGACGCGCCCCTGCCATCGGACTTTTCTGATGAGGCCGAGTTCTCCGCTTCCGGTTCCTTGTCCTTTTCCATACTATCGACTGATAATATACAACGGGTGCCCGCTTGGGTGGCAAGAAGTCAAATCCCGGGGAAACCCACGAGCGCTGATGTTATTCGAAACGGCTAACTGGCAGCGGGTTCGGGTTCGGAGGCGGGTGCCAGAGTGTGGAAAGCGAGTTTCTCGCCGTCGCGTTTGACCTGAATGGTCTCCCCCGCCTTGATGTTGCCTCTGAGCAATTCCTCAGCCACCGGGTCTTCCAGGTATTTTTCCACCGCGCGCCGCATGGGCCGCGCCCCGTATTGGGGATCGTAGCCCTTATCGATGAGGAGTTCCTTGGCCGTTTCATCCAACTGAATGTGGATGTTGCGGGCGCGGATGCGGCTGACCACCTTGGACACCTCCAAATCCACGATCGTGATGAGATCGGGCTTGGTCAGGGTGTGGAAGACGATGATGTCATCAAGCCGGTTGAGAAACTCGGGTTTGAACACGCGCTTGGTCTCCTCGAGGATTTTGTCGCGCATGTTATCGTAGTTGTCGTCCAGTTTGGGCGCACCGAAACCGAGCATCGTCTGCTTTTTGATCAACTCGGCCCCGACATTCGAGGTCATGATGATGATCGTATTACGGAAATCGATCTTGCGGCCCATCGAGTCGGTCACCTTGCCCTCTTCGAGGATCTGGAGGAGCAGGTGCATGACATCGGGGTGCGCTTTTTCGATTTCATCGAAGAGCACGACCGAATACGGACGGCGGCGCACGGCCTCGGAAAGCTGGCCGCCCTCTTCATAACCGACGTAGCCGGGAGGCGAACCGATCAGCCGCGAGGCGGTGAATTTTTCCATGTATTCCGACATGTCGATCTGGATCAACGCATCGGGATCCCCGAACATGAACTCGGCCAGGGTGCGGGCGAGGAAGGTTTTGCCCACGCCGGTGGGGCCGAGGAAAACAAACGACCCGATGGGACGGCGCGGATCCTTGAGGTCGGCGCGGGAACGGCGCAACGCCTTGCTGATGGCGATGACGGCTTCTTCCTGGCCGATGACCTTGCCCTTGAGTTCCTTTTCCATGGCCAGGAGCTTCTGGGTTTCGTGCTGCTCCATGCGCGAGAGCGGCACCCCGGTCCATTTGGATACGACGTGCATGATCTCGTCTTCCGTGACCACGACTTCCTTTTCCTCCTTGTTGGCGCGCCATTCGGCCAGAATGGCATCAAGGCGGTCCTTGGCCTGCTTTTCGGTGTCGCGGAGCGAAGCGGCTTTCTCGAAGTCCTGAGCCTTGATGGCGGCCTCCTTGTCAATGCGGATGGTTTCGATTTCCGCCTCGATTTCTTTGACGTTGGGCGGACGGGTCATGGCCGCAATGCGGGCGCGCGAACCAGCCTCGTCCATCACGTCGATGGCCTTGTCGGGCAGGAAGCGGCCGGTGAGGTAACGGTCGGAGAGCCTGGCGGCGGACTCGATGGCCTCGTCCAGGATGCGGGCCTTGTGGTGCGCCTCGTATTTCGGGCGGATACCCTTGAGGATCAAAATGGTTTCTTCCACGCTCGGAGCCTCGACCTTGACGGTCTGGAAGCGGCGTTCCAGCGCGGCGTCCTTCTCGATGTACTTGCGGTACTCGTTGAGGGTGGTGGCGCCGATGCACTGGAGTTCGCCGCGGGACAGCGCGGGCTTGATGATGTTCGAGGCGTCCATCGCGCCTTCGGCCGAACCGGCTCCGACGATGGTGTGCAGTTCGTCGATGAAAAGAAGTACATTCTTGGTGCGGCGGATTTCGTCCATCACGGCCTTGATGCGTTCCTCAAACTGGCCGCGGTATTTCGTGCCGGCGACCATGAGGGCGAGGTCGAGGGTGATGACTTTTTTCTCGCGCAGAAGTTCCGGCACTTCGCCGGCGACGATTTCCTGGGCCAGTCCCTCGGCTATGGCGGTCTTGCCCACGCCGGCTTCACCGATGAGGACGGGATTGTTCTTGGTGCGGCGGCAGAGGATCTGGATCACGCGCTCGATCTCGTCGGCGCGGCCGATGACAGGATCGAGTTCGCCTTTCTTGGCCATCTCGGTCAGGTCGCGGCCAAAAGCCCGGAGGGCGGGAGTCTTGCTGTCCTTCTTTCCCCCGGCCTCGGAGGGAACGCCCTCGCCTTCCTCCTGCGGGGCGAAGTTGGGATCGAGTTCCTTGAGGATTTCGTTGCGGGTGCGTTCGATGTCGACTTCGAGGCTTTTGAGGACGCGCGCGGCCACGCCTTCGCCTTCGCGCAGGAGACCGAGAAGGATGTGTTCCGTCCCCACGTAGGAATGTTGCAGGGCCTTGGCTTCCTTGCCGGCCAGGGCGAGAACTTTTTTCACCCGCGGGGTGTAGGGGATGTTGCCGACCATTTTGGTTTCGGGTCCGGACCCCACTTGTTTCTCCACTTCCATGCGGACCGTTTCCAAATCGAGCCCCATCTTCTGCAGCACGTTGACCGCGACGCCCTGCCCGAGTTTGATCAGACCAAGCAGGAGATGCTCGGTGCCCACGTAGTTGTGGTTGAAGCGGTCGGCTTCCTTGCGGGCCAGCGCGAGAACCTGCTGCGCGCGGGGTGTGAAGTTATTCATCATTTTCAGGCGAACCCGAGGGTTTGGTTGCGATTTTCGCAATGTCCGGCTCAGGAACGTCCTTTAACTTGGCCCGAATCAGGGCGGCGCGCAAGGTGTCCCTTTCTTCCGCCGTCATTTTTTGCATTTGCGCGCCTTTTTGCAAATGGGCGGGCTGGGTTTCAATAAACAATTCATCCACCGGAAAACGATGGGCGTCCGGGAACAAGTCCAGATCGACGCCCAGCTTGATCACGGACAACAAATTGAGGGCTTCTTTCGAACTGATCGAATGGGCGTGGGAGAGCACCCCGTAGGCGCGGCCGATCTGATCCAGCAGCGTGACCGGTTTGCGCTGCAGGAGCAGGGTGCGGGCATTGCGCTCGTGTTCGATCACGGTCTGGATGACCTTGTCGAGCCGCTCGATGATTTCCTCCTCGGTCTCGCCCAGGGTGGTCTGGTTGGAAACCTGGAAAAGATTGCCCATGGCCTCGGTGCCTTCGCCGTGCAGACCACGGACGGCCAGGCCGATCTTGTTGACCGAATTGATGATTTTGTTCATCTGCTCGCTCATGACCAGACCGGGGAGATGGAGCATGGCCGAGGCCCTCATGCCGGTGCCGACATTGGTCGGACAGGCCGTGAGGTAGCCGAGCCTGGCGTGGAAGGCAAAGTCGAGCATGGGTTCGAGTTCGCTGTCGGCCTGGTTGATCATGGAAAAAACCTTGCCCAGTTGCAACCCGCAACAGATGGCCTGCATGCGCAGATGGTCCTCCTCGTTGATCATGAAACTCAGCGTCTGCGGCACGTTCATCACGACCGCGCTGCCCACGCCCTTGGCGGCATGCTCGCGGCTGATGAGATGTCGCTCGACCAGGACCTGCTTTTCCAGCGGGGAAAGCGCTTCCAGGTTTTCCGAAAAGGCGTCTTCCATTTCGGGCAGATTTTCCACCGCCTCCTTGACCGATTTGAGCACCTCGATGCGCTCGGCTTTTTTGGCCCAGCCGGGGAAGGGCTTGCTCTTGAGGTTGCGGGCCAGCCGCACCCGGCTGCTCACGACAATGTGGCGGTGGGGTCCGTCCCCGCTCAGCCAGGCCCCGCTGTTCGCGATGATGCGGGACAGCTTCATACTTCCTGCCCGGTCTCGATGCGGCGGATTTGATCGCGCAGGTCGGCCGCTTTTTCGTACTCTTCGGCCTTCACGGCGCTGTCCAGATTGGTTTGCAGGTTCTTGATGCGGGCATCGAACCGGCGGGTTTTCACGAATCCCTCCGGGGCCTTGCCCACATGCTCGGAACCCTTGTGCATGTTTTTCAAAATGCTCTCCAGTCCCTCGGAAAACACATCGTAGCAGGCGCTGCACCCCAGCCGTCCCGTCTTTTTGAAATCCCCCTGCGTGAATCCGCAGACCGGGCATTTCAATCCGCCCGCCGTGCGGTCAATATCCTGGGCCGCGCCCATGCCATGCAGCAGGTCGGCCAGGGCGAAGCCGGTCGGATCGTTCACGCCCTTTTCCTTGGAGCAGGCCTCGCAGAGATTCACCTTCTGCATCTTGCCGCCCACGATCTGGGTGAGAAAAACCGTCGCGTCCTTCTGCTGGCACACATCGCAATTCATACGGCTAATAAATCGCCGTCCCGGTCGTCTCTGTCAACTGGCGGAAACGCGCAATCAACCGCCCTGTCACCGGCCCGGGTTTGCCGTCGCCGATTTCGCGGCTGTCCAGCCGCACGGCGGGAATGATCTCCGCCGCCGTGCCGGTCAGAAAACACTCGTCCGCGGTGTAGATGTCGTAGCGCGTCATTTCCGGTTCGCTGATGGCGATGCCCAACTCGGCCGCGATCTCAAACACCACCTCGCGGGTGATGCCGGCCAGCGCGCCCGAGGAAATGGGCGGGGTGAAGATAGCGCCATTTTTCACGATGAACACATTGTCCCCCGTGCATTCGGCCACGTAGCCCTGTTCGTTGAGCATGAGCCCCTCGCCCGCGCCGGACTGCTGCGCCTCGATCTTGGCCAGCACGTTGTTGAGATAGTTGAGCGATTTCACCATCGGACTCAGCGCCCCGTGCGGAATCCGCCGCGTCGCGCAGGTCGCCACGGTCAGGCCGTTGCGGTACATCTCGTCGGGGTAAAGCGTGATCTTGGACGCGATGATAAAAACGGTGGCCTTGGGACACAAGGCAGGGTTCAGTCCGAGGTCGCCGGGACCGCGGGTGACCACCAAGCGCACGTAGCCATCCTGCAAGGCATTCTGCCGGATCGTTTCCAACACCGCCGCGGTCACGGCGGCCTTGTCCTGCGGAATTTTCAGGCAGATGGCCTTGGCCGAATCAAAAAGACGGGCGATGTGTTCCTCCAAACGGAAAACCCGCCCGTGATAAAAACGGATCCCTTCAAAAACCCCGTCCCCGTAAAGCAGGCCGTGATCGAACACCGAGATCTTGGCGTTTTCCTTGTCGTAAAATTGTCCGTCCAAATAAATTTTCATGAGGCACTTTTCCGGTCATCCCGGAAAATCAGCAAGCTAACGCCGGATTTTTCTTCTACAAGTTTTTCGGAGCGTCGGGGGATCCGGCGGCGCAATTTTTATTCTGTAAAAGTTGAGAATTATTTCTGGGGCAGGTCAGCAGGTTTCAGGTTGAGGTCGATTTTTCCGGTGAGCCGCTCTTCGCTGATTTCGCAGAGGAGGGCGGAGATGAGGCGGAGAAGAGAGGCTTCGTTTGGAAAGAGGGAGGCGACGCGAGTTCTGCGTTTGAGTTCCTGATTGACGCGTTCGATGGCGTTGCTTGTGCGCATGCGGCACCGGGGGGCGGTCGGGAGGGAGAAGGCCGCGAGGCCTTGAGGGATATTCGCCTTCATCCAGGCGGAGAGCTTTGGGGGAAGCCTGGGATTCTTGTCGCATCCCAATCTTCTCCCAAAGCGGAGATCATTTGTGCACGGCATATTGTGGCGCAATCTCCTAACCGTCACTATGTTGCGGTTTTCTGCTCGGCCTAATTCCCGAATGGCCTCTAGGCCTTGACCGTGCCGTCGGGCCGCGCCACCGAACGGACGGCGGCGCTTTTCATCACCTGGCCGGCCAGACCGCTTTCCTCGCCGGCCAGCTTGGGAGCCTGGGCGGGGTCGGACAGTGCGGCCTCGTCCTTCGCCCCATCCGAGTCATACAAAACCACATCCCCGTCCGCGAAGGGCCGCAGAACCGTGGTGCGCGAAATCGGTGATGCCCTCAGCTCCACGGCCTGCAGGCGGGCCACGGCGTGGGCCCTCTGCTGCGGGCTAAGGGGGGGCCGCGGAAGGCAGCCGGGATCAACGCTCCCGGCAGCCCGCACCGCGGCAGACTCCACCACGTTGCGATGATGAGTCAGTTCGTTTTTCCAGGCCTGAAAACAAATCCACGACGCACTGCCCGCGAACGATCCGAAGACAACCAGCGCGGCATCCCGTTCAGCGGCGGAATCGGGGGTCACAGCCGAATGGCACTAAGTTCAGGAAGTTTTGGGATGCAGCCCTTGCAGGGCAGATCGTTGTTTTTCCTCGAGATCCCTGGGTAGCTCCGCAACCCAGGGCTAGGGGATTGAGCCCCGTTGGGGCTTAAGTTCAGACATCCTGATCTCGTCCTGACGGGATTGCGGCGATCGGAAAGTAACTTGGCGTATTTTTTCTAATTTG
>CAMASH010000087.1 GCA_945860745.1 Chthoniobacter flavus
TGAATGGGTTGTGTTCCTCGCCCGATGCAACCCATTCAGGGTTGGTTCTATTCTCCTGTCGATACCCAAGGTAGCTCATTCTTCGCAACCTTGGGCTGTCGGATTGATCCCCTTCGGGGATTCCTGGAAGATTTTTGTCCTGCACCCCCGCCCTTAGAAAGACGACACAATCACTCATCGTCGTCATCCCGATCGTTATCGTCATCAGAAGCCCGCCGCCCGACCGTGCGATCGCCGGTCATGGCTTCCTCGACATTGCCCACGGTGTCCAAGGTCACGTCCCGCACCGTGATGGCCGTCCGTTCAAAAAAATCCCCCACCGCGCCGATCACGCCACCGATCCGCCTTCCGGTCGAAGTGTCTTCGAATCGATCGTCGTATCCCTCGGTTCGGGGGCGGGAAGATACTTCCAGGGGCATGACGACTGCCCCGTCCTCGGCGGAAATCGTGATCACTCCGACGGGCACACCCATGTGATCCTGAAGTCTCAGCACCCAGACGGGAGCGCCGGTCACATTGTTCGCCCGCAGAGTGTAGTCGATCCAGTGAAAACCGATCTGCCGGGCAATGGCCTGTTTATTGGCAATCTCGAAGGCGGCATCGGAATTGAGGTTCAGGCGGCTGAGAATGATGGGCGGCTCCGCCCCGACGCCGGCGTAGCCGCGGAGGGGAGTCCGTTCCGACACGATCTCGTCTCCGGAAACCACCACCTCGCGCACCCCGCCTCGGGCCCGCGGATCGCTGAAAACCAGGTTCCACCTTTGCGGACGCGGCTCCCCGCGTTCGCCGGTGACCTCCACCAAGGGAGCCCCGCCCGAGACCTTGCGCGCCGTCCGCACTGCCGCATAGGCGCTGCCCCCATCCGCCCACGCCGCAGCGGTCAAAATCATCAGGCCCGAGAAGCCGATGCCGATTCTGGAAATCATTTCCGGAATCATCGGTCAGAATGCCGGGATTTCCACGGAAAAAATCCGGCTGGCAGGCCGGGGCGCCGGATGCGAGAAGAGAGGGATGACAGCCGAAGTCGAATCGCTGCGCAAATCCCTGCAAATCTACAAGGGATTGGTGGAGGTCAGCGGACTGATCAATTCGATCACCGATTACAACGAGTTGTTGCGGGCCATCCTCGACGTGGCCCGCCGCGTCATTCTGGCCGAGGCCGCGTCGTTGTTCTTTGTCAACGAGAGCACGGGCGCCCTGGACCTCGCCATCACGTCCTTCGCCGAGGGGCAGTTCCTCGAGCCGAAAATCTCCGTGCCGCGAGGTCGCGGGATCGTCGGCTGGGTGGCGGAGCGAGGGGAAAGTCTGCTCATCCCCGATGCCTATGCGGATGACCGGTTTTATCAGGACGCGGACAAGCAGACAGGGTTCCGCACCCGCTCAATTCTTTGCGCCCCGCTTAAACGGGAGGGCAAGGTCATCGGTGTGCTCCAGATTCTCAACCCGCGGGATAAGACAACTTTCGAGGAACAGGACCTCGACGGCTTCACCGCCTACGCGAACCTCACCGCCACCGCCATCGACAAATTGCGTTCGCTCGAACGCATGCGCGCGCAGGAGCGGGTCGAACGCGACATCGCCATCGCTTCAGACATTCAGAAGGAGCTGCTCTCCCGCGCCATCCCGACGGAAATCCCGGGGGCCGCCTTCGCCGCCCACAACCGGGCGGCCGCCAACGTCGGCGGGGATTTCTACAATGTCTTCGTCAAGAGCCCCTCCGAAATCTACTTCGCCATCGGTGACGTTTCCGGCAAGGGCATTGCCGCCTCGCTCCTCATGGCCCAGACGCTCAGCGCGATGCAGTTTGTCTTCGCCGCTGCCACCAGTCCGGCCGATGCCATGGCCAAGTTGAATACCACGCTGAACGACCGCATCGTTCGCGGCATGTTTGTCACGATGCTCATCGGCCGCGTCACTCCCGGGGGACGCATCGAAATGGCCAGTGCCGGACACTGCAAGCCCGTGCTCCTGCGGTCCAACGGTTCGACCATGGAGATCGAGACCGCCGGCGCTCTTCCGCTCGGCATCATGCCCGGGATCTCCTACCGTCAGGGCCAGGTCGAACTCGCGCCTGGGGACTGGCTCATCTGCTATACTGACGGCCTGTCCGAATCCCGCAACCAGCACGACGAATCTTTCTTCGAGGCCAAGATCGCGTCCTCATTGGCAGACCAGAGATTCCGCTCGCCCCAACCCATTGTGGACAGTTTGTTGGATGCGGAACGCAGCCACCGCGGCACCGGCAACCAACGGGATGATCTCACCATTCTCGTCGGAGGCATAACATGAAGCAGAAGTTGAAATTCACCAGCGATTCCTGCCATTTGGCGGGGGTGCGTCAGACGGCGAGGGATTTTCTCGCCCGATGCGGCTTGGAGGAATGCCGCACGGAACTGCTTGTGCTGGCGATCGATGAAGCCTGCACCAATATCATCCGCCATGCCTACGGCCACGAAGGCAAACCCATTCGCCTCAAAATGGAAAAACTCCGCGACCGCGTCCGCTTCATCTTGCGCGATTATGGGCGTTCCTGCGACCTCAATCGCATTCGCAGCCGTGAACTGGAGGATATCCGGCCCGGCGGCGTGGGGGTGCACATCATCCGGCAGGCTTTCGATGACGTGAAATACGAGGCATGCCCGCGAGGCACCAAGCTCACGATGGAAAAGAAACTTGCGGAGAAGCCGAAAGTTTTTTCCGCGGGTTCCTGAACGCGATGGAGCCACGGCACTCCGTTGCCGTGCGAGCAATGAAAGCACTTTCCCCGCCCCAAGTGACTGGGGCGACTACAGCTCCACTCTGCCCGGCATCAGCCCCAACGGCAACGGCTCGGGCCGCGACATGGTGCTGTTCATTTCCACATGACGTCCGGTTTCCGACGCATCAATAATGGAATGCATGATATCCAGCACGTGGTAAGCCACCCGGTCGTTGGCGCGATGCTCGCGGCCGTGGGCGATGGCGGCGGCCATGTCGCTCACGCCGATGCCACGGCTGTTGTCGGCGTAGCCGAATTCCAGCGGGATCTCGCGCCACGCCTCTTCGCCTCGGCGCCGGAGCAAAACGGGGCCGCCGAATGTGTTGGGATCCGGCACGGCCAGCGTTCCCTCCGAACCATAAATCTCAATATTCGGCAGGCGGTGCGCGCTCACATCGAAACTCGTGGTCAGCGTCACCACCGGACCGGCTTCGAAATCCAATACCCCGGTGACGTGCGTGGGCACATCCACCGCAATGGTCTGGCCCGCCAACGGCTGACTGGTGATTTCGCGCTTTTTGTAGCTGATGCGGGCTGAACCCGTCACCCGTCGCACCGGACCCAGCAGGGTGGTGAAGGCCGTGAGGTAATACGGACCCATGTCAAAAAGCGGTCCGGCTCCCTTCTTGTAAAAAAACTCCGGATTCGGATGCCAGCCCTCGACCCCCCGACTCAACATGAAACCCGATCCCCCGATGGGCTCGCCGATCGCACCGTCGTCAATCAGCTTGCGGCAGGTTTGCAGGCCGCCTCCGAGAAAAGTGTCCGGCGCACAGCCGATGCGCAGCTTCTTCTCCCGGGCCAAACCGATCATTTGCCGCGCCTCGTGCCGGCGCAATGCCAGCGGCTTCTCGTTGTACACGTGCTTGCCATTTTTCAGGGCCTTCAAGGCGACCTCGCCGTGCACGGCGGGGACCGTGAGATTGACCACGACCGCGATGCCGGAATCCGTCAGCAACTCTTCCACCGAAACAGCCTTGGGAATGCCGAAGTCCTTTGCCAGCGCCTGGGCCCGCGCGCTGTCGATATCCGCGCAGGCCACGATGTCGAGATTCTCGAATTTCTTGCCGGCCTCAGCATAAATTTTGCTGATGTTGCCACAACCAATGATTCCAATCGGGGTCTTGCTCATAAAGTTTTACCTACTGGCCCAAAGCAGGCCGCGTTCCAGGATCGTGCGCGCTTCCAGACCATCAAAATCCCGGGCCACATGACCGAGCGAGGAGAAAAACACCCGGCCCCTGTCCCAGGAGCGCGTCCACACCACCGGCATCACCGTTCCCGCAATCCACGGATGCACCGCACCGTCAAAGGTCGTGGTCGCCAGCACGCGGTTGGAGGGGTCGGTATGCATGTAGTATTGCTCGCTCTCCATCTCAAAATCCTGCAACCCTGCCGTAATCGGATCGTCCTTCGCGGTGATGTTCACGGTGTAGCGAATGATGTTTCCCGGATGCGCCACCCATTGGCCGCCGGTGAGAAATTGATACTCGGTGTTCGAGCGGAACGAATCGCACATTCCGCCGTGCCAGCCGGCCAATCCCACGCCCGACGCCACCGCGTCACGCAGGCCCGCGAATTGATCTCCTGAGATCTCCCCCATGGTCCAAACGGGAACAATCAAGGACAGCGAAGCCAGGAACTCCTTGTCCAAATACGCATCCAGCGTGTCGGAAATCGTGACGTCATAGCCCTGCCCGCGCAGAAACGGCGCAAAACGATCCACACATTGTTTGGGTTCGTGACCGTCCCATCCGCCCCAAACCATTAAAGCTTTTTTCGACATAGGAGGGGAACTACTAGCCGTCGTGCCACGAAGGGCCAGCCTTTTCTTGTTCGACAGAACGACCGGTTCGGGATACCCAGGACTTGTGTCTCCTCTGACCGGTGAATTCCTCGGCACGATGCTCCTCATTGTGCTCGGCGACGGCGTCGTGGCCAATGTGCTGCTGACCAAATCCAAGGGTCAAAACTCCGGTTGGATCGTCATCACCACCGGCTGGGCCCTGGCCGTTTTCATCGCCGTCGCGGCCGTGGCCCGCGTCAGCGGAGCGCACCTCAATCCCGCCGTCTCGGTAGCGCTCGCCGTGGTGGGCGCTTTCCCGTGGTCCGCTGTGCCCGGCTACATTCTCGCCCAACTGCTCGGGGCCTTCGCCGGAGCGGTCCTGGTCTGGCTGACCTATTTGCCGCACTGGAAGCAAACCCCGGACGGCGAACTCAAGCGCGCCGTCTTTTGCACCACCCCGGCCATTCGCAGTGCGCCCGCGAATTTCCTCTGTGAAGTCATCGGTACCTTCGTCCTCATCTTCGGAGTGCTCACCATGAAAAGCGCTTTCGAAAAAACCCTCACCGGCAGCGTCATCCCCATTGACCTGGGCGCGCTCAGCGCCCTGCCCGTCGCCCTGCTCGTCTGGGCCATTGGACTCTCCCTCGGCGGCCCCACCGGCTACGCTATCAATCCCGCCCGCGACGCAGGTCCCCGCCTCGCCCATGCTCTCCTTCCCATCCCCGGCAAAGCCACCAGCGATTGGTCCTACGCCTGGATTCCCGTCCTCGCCCCAATCGTCGGAGCCCTCCTCGCCGCCAGCCTCTACCTCACCCTCGGCAAATTCTAAAACTTCAGCCTTCAGCCTTCAGCCTTATGAAATCCCTCCTCGCCCTCGACCAAGGCACCACCAGTTCCCGCGCCATCGTTTACGACGAACGCCTCCACCCCGTTGCCTCAGCGCAGAAGGAATTCACCCAGCATTTCCCCCGACCCGGCTGGGTCGAACACGACGCCGCCGAGATCTGGCAGAGTGTCCTGGAAACGTCCCGCCAGGCCCTCGAAAAAACCGGCCCCGCCGCCATCGCCGCCATCGGCATCACCAACCAGCGCGAAACCATCGTCCTCTGGGACCGCAAAACCGGCGAGCCCGTCGCCCCCGCCATCGTCTGGCAAGACCGCCGCACCAGCGAATACATGTCCGCCCTGCGCGAAGGCGGCAAGGAACCCTTCATCCAGCAGAAAACCGGCCTTCTCCTCGACCCCTACTTCTCCGCCAGCAAACTCCACTGGCTTCTTCGCCAAATCCCCAATGCCATTGCCCGTGCCGCCAACGGAGAACTGGCCGCCGGCACGATTGACTCCTGGCTCATCTTCAAGCTTACCGGCGGACGCGAACATGTCACCGACGTCACCAACGCCTGCCGCACCATGTTGATGAACATCCACACCGGCGATTGGGACGACGACCTTCTCGCCCTCTTCGCCATCCCCCGCGCCGTCCTCCCGCGCATCGCCCCCACCAGCGGGCACTTCGGCGACACCGAACCCGCGCTTTTCGGCAGATCCCTCCCCATCTGCAGCGCCGTGGGCGACCAGCAAAGCGCCCTCTTCGGCCAGCTCTGCACCACCCCGGGCCTCGTGAAATGCACCTATGGCACCGGCTGCTTCATGCTCATGTTCACCGGATCCGACCCCATGGCCAGCGCCAACCGTCTCCTCTCCACCGTCGCCTGGAAAATCGGCGACGCTCCGATTCAATACGCCCTCGAAGGCAGCGTCTTCGTCGGAGGCGCCGCCATCCAATGGCTGCGCGATGGCCTCAAAATCATTCGCACCGCCCCCGAGGTCAACGACCTCGCCGCGGAAGTCCCCGACTCCGGCGGCGTTTTCCTTGTCCCCGCCTTCACCGGCCTCGGCGCTCCCTATTGGGACTCCACCGCCCGCGGCGCACTTCTCGGCATCACCCGCGGCACCACCGCCGCCCACATCGCCCGCGCCACGCTCGAAGGCATCGCCTGGCAAGTCACCGACCTCCTTGCCGCCATGGAGAAAGACTCCGGCCGCCGCCTCACCACCCTCCGCGTGGATGGCGGAGCCAGCGCCAGCAACCTCCTCATGCAAATGCAGTCCGACTCCCTCGGGGTTAAAGTCGAACGTCCAAAGAACCTCGAGACCACCGCCCTCGGGGCCGCCATGATGGCCGGTCTCGGCGCCGGCGTCTGGAAACACCCCGACGAACTCTCCCACATCCGCGAAGTGGACCACCTCTTCCGCCCCACCAGCACCAAGAAAGACCGCAGCACCAAACTCAAACAATGGCGCAAAGCCATCAAACGTGCGAAGAACTGGGTGGAGGATTAGTCATTGGTCACTCGTCATTAGTCATTCCCTTCGTCATCCGTCATTCTTCATTCGATATTTCCCATCATGAACCGCGAACAAATGCTCCAACGTCTCACCGCCGAAGCGCAGTGGGACCTCATCATCATCGGCGGAGGCGCCACCGGACTCGGCGTCGCCGTCGATGCCGCCACGCGCGGCCTCAAGACCCTGCTTCTCGAAGCCCACGACTTCGCCAAAGGCACCTCCAGCCGCAGCACCAAACTCGTCCACGGCGGCGTCCGCTACCTCGAGCAAGGCGACATCCCCCTCGTCCTCGAGGCCCTGCGCGAACGCGGCCTCCTCCACCGCAACGCCCCCCACATCGTCCACCACCTCTCCTTCATCGTTCCCCGCTACAAATGGTGGGAAGGCCCCTTCTTCGGCATCGGCATGAAAGTCTATGATGCCCTCGCCGGAAAACTGAACCTCTCCCCCTCGAAGATTCTGTCCCGCGAGGAAACGATCAAACGCATCCCCAACATCGAACCCGAGAACCTCCTCGGCGGCGTGGAATACTTTGACGGCCAGTTCGACGACTCCCGCCTCGCCATCACCCTCGCGCAGACCGCCGCCGACCACAGCGCCATCCTCCTTAACTACGTCACCGTCACCGGCCTGAAAAAAACGGCTGGCATGACCAGCGGCCTTATCTGCCGGGATGAGGAAACCGGCGAGTCCTACACCCTCCAGGCCCGCGTCATCGTCAACGCCACCGGCATCTTCGCCGACGAGATCCGCCTCATGGATGAACCCGCCGCCGCCCGCGCCGTCCAGCCCAGCCAGGGCGTCCACCTCGTCTTCGACCGCAGCTTCCTTCAGGGCGACTCCGCCATCATGGTCCCCCACACCGACGACGGACGCGTCCTCTTCGTCATCCCCTGGCACGACAAAGTCCTCGTCGGCACCACCGACACCGCCATGGACAAAGCCGAGCTTGAACCCCGCGCCCTCGACGACGAAATCACCTTCATCCTGCGCAACGCCGCCCGCTACCTCGCCCGCGATCCGAAACGCGAAGACATCCTCAGCATCTTCGCCGGCCAGCGCCCCCTCGTGCGCAAACCCGGCAAGGACGGCGGCGCCACGAAGGCCATTTCCCGCAACCACGAAGTCCTCGTCTCCGATTCCGGCCTGATCACGATTGTCGGCGGCAAATGGACCACCTACCGCAAGATGGCCGAGGACACCCTCAACCACGCCACCCTCATCGGCGGCCTCTCCGAGAAGCCCTGCGTCACCGAAAGCCTCCAACTCCACGGCTACCGCAGTCCGGAGGCCGCCGCCCTGCGCCCCGCCTACGCCGTCTATGGTTCCGACGCCCCCAAGCTCGAAGAACTCGGCATGGACACCCCGCTCCATCCCCGCCTGCCTTACACGAAGGCCAACGTCCTCTGGGCCGTCCGCACCGAAATGGCCCGCACCGTGGAAGACGTCCTCTCCCGCCGCACCCGCGCCCTCTTACTCGACGCCCAAGCCGCCCGCGAATCCGCCCCCGAAGTCGCCGCCCTCATGGCCGAGGAACTCAAGAAAGACAAAGCTTGGGAAGACGCGCAGGTGAAGGAGTTTGAAGCTTTAGCAAAAGGCTACCTGCCGAAACTGTAGCCTCACTCTACCGGCGGCTGGTGCCGATGCCCTTGCCCGCTTTTCCTTCGGCGATCCGATGCAGCACTTCGGCCTGGCGGTCATCTGGGCGGGGTCAGCCCTTCGCAATCTCCGGCACCCCACGCGCGGCATTCCAAAACCGCAAAACGAAAATCCCGGTCGGGTTGCGAAAGACCTCATAAACAATCCGGTAGGAGCCATGCGGGATCTCCCGCACCTCCGGATCGTTCAATTCGGGAACCACACGCCCCATCTCGGGAAAGGCGCCCAGCGACAGCGCCTGATCAATCAAGAGATTTCCAAAGACCCGCGCGCGTTCCGGACTGTCCAACGCGATGTAGCGAACGATCCCGCCCAAGTCCTCCAGCGATTGCGGGGTGAGAATTACCGGGAAGCCCATGCATCGACCATCTTCCGGGCATCCTCCGCAAGCACTCCCTCACCTCGGCGAGCCTGTTCGCGGGCAATTTGAATACCCGCCAGCAGTTCAATCTCACGCGCGATATCCTTCAAGGGAGTGTTCTCCGGAAGTTTCGTAACCAGATCGATGACCATTTCCCGGTTGCTCATATCGGGACCATACCAGCAGACCATCCCAGCTCAAGATTCAACTGTCGTAGCCGCACTCGTGAGTGCGTGGAGGAGTTCGAGCCCACCGCCTCATCCCGCGACCACGGGAACGATTACCGGCGATCGCAGAGTTTCCGCCGTTCCTCAATCCGCCTGGTCAGAAAGTGAATTCCCTCGCCGTCCGGGGCGAACTCGTGTCCGCCGGCGAACTCCCGACAGACAAGTTGAGCTCCCGCCTTCCTGGCGGAGTAACCCTGCCGGATTTTCTTGAGCACAGGACGGGCGGATCCCACGAGGAACAATTCGTCCGACTGACCAACTTCGACAAACAGGGGCCGGGGACAGATGAGTTGCGTGAGCAAGGCGTCGTCGATCCGTGAGGCACTGCCGGACCAAACCCAATCAGTCCAATTGTGGACATAGCGGTCGTTGACATAGCAGGACGAAAAAACCGCCTGGAAACGCGGGTCGAGCGCGGCGGTGAGCAGCGCGTAGAAACCGCCGTAGGACAGACCGGCAATAGCCAGCCGTGAGGGGGGAATACCATATTCCGCCAGGGCTTCATCGGCGGCGCGGGTGAGGGTCATGACATCAAGGGCGGCGCGGGAACCGCCGAGTTGTTTCAGGTCGAGGTCGATCCGGCTTTGATCGATGGCGGGCTCGGCATTGGCCTGCCAGAGCGGAAGCTGGGGCAGCACGACCGTCCAGCCGTCGGCGACGGCGGTTTGCGCCGCATCGTTGTAGTTGAAGGACTGCGGCACGCCGGCGACAAGCTCCGGGGTTCCCTGTCCGCCGTGCTGGATGATAAGAAGTCTTGGCGTTTGTCCCGTGGGTTTCGCCGGACAACAAACCAGCGCCTCCGAACGAAAACCCTCAATGACCTCAAACTCCAGACGGGAGGTTGAGGCCCACGGCACCAGATCCAAGGGGGTGAGTCTCCTCCGGGAAGGAGATCGCGCCGGCGGGTCGGTAAGCGGCCAGCCCAGCAGCGCGCGGATTTCTTGGCGGAGCTGCCGCTGCCGCACGGAAAAGCGGGGGCCGGATTTGAGCAGGGCATTCCAAACTTCCTTCCGGTCGGCGTCGGCCAGCTTGCGGCGGCGGGCCACGAGTTTTGTCAGGGATTCGACGATGCGTTCCCGGAAGATCGCGGCGGGAGGAGTGGTCTGCTCAGGCATGGAAAATTCAAGTTTCACGCCCTGCTTCGCTGTCAATCCGCGGGAGCTGTCCTGCAGGTCAATGCGGAGTAACCGCGCGAGTTTCCTTACTTGCGGGAACCGTAAGCGTTATTGCGATCGACGAGGAAAAGATTGGCCCCGCGGCGCTGGAGGACAAAGGTGTTGTTATCGCCGTATTTGATCCAGGGGCCCGCGGGAACATCGCGGGCTTCGACGAACTTCCAGTCGCAGACATCCTTGCCACCCATGCCGAGGTAATCCCGGACGGCAGGCGAAACATCCAGGCCGGCACCTTGGTTGAGGTTCGGCCTGGGAATTTCGTTGCCGAAGACGTACTGCCAATGATCGGTGCGGAAGGGGCCGCAATCCTCCCACTGGGCGTAGCAAATGCGGCTGCCATGTTTGATGGCCAGCCAGCGCCCTTTGACCACGCTTTTGCCCGGACGCTCGAAAGCCTGCTTGAACCAGGGGATCGCCTTGCGGGCCTCGGGTTTGGTGGTGCCGCGGGTCACGTCATTGTAGGGGAGCGCGATGTAGAAGGGGTTTTGGCGGGGAACGAATTTGGCGGGAAGGTAGTTCCGACGCCTGGCCTGATCGGGGTCGTCGAAGCCGCCGTAATTCCGGGCCCAGTTCACATCCCATGAGCTTTTATGATTGGGGGTCGGGTTATTGACGGTGGGGGTCTCCCCGATCCAGAAGACGGTGGTGACGATATTCCGCTTCCAGGGGTAGCGGTTGAAACCGGAGCGATAGTTGCTGGGGGCCAGGACCTGGGGCTCAATCTTAAGCAGGGCGTTTTCCCGCAGGCGCTGGGCAAACTTTTGGAAATCCGTGCTGGAAGAAATGGGGGTCTGCGCGTCGGCAGCCCGGAGGGTCACAACGGCAAAGAGCCCGGCGAGGATGGCGGTGGCAAGTTTCATGGCCGGATATGAAGGGTCAATATCCTCAAAAAAGTGCCTTTCCGCAACCTAAAAGGCCGGCGCGACGGGGTCAGGTCCGCCGTATGGTGGTCTCGCGCAGAAACTTGGCGTCGTCGATTTCCGGGTAGTCGAGGGTGAAATGCAGACCCCGGCTTTCCTTGCGGCTGATGGCGCAGTCCACAATCAAGGAGGCGACCGCCACAAGATTGCGAAGTTCCAGCAGTTCGGTGGAGACTTTGAAGTTCCAGTAGAATTCCTGAATTTCCGCATGGAGGTTGCGCAGGCGGGTGGCGGCGCGCTGGAGGCGTTTATCGGTGCGGACGATGCCGACATAGTCCCACATGAGGCGGCGGATTTCGTCCCAGTTGTGATAGATAACGACCAGTTCGTCCACGTCCTGCACCTGGCCGGGACGCCACTCCGGCAGGTTAAACTCGATCCGCGGTTTGCGCTGGCGCGTGGTTTTTTCGTAAGCGCGGTGGGCCAGGACGAGGCCTTCGAGAAGGGAGTTGCTGGCCAGACGGTTCGCTCCATGCAAACCGGTGCTGGCCACCTCGCCGATGGCATAGAGACCACGCAGGCTGGTTTCGCCGTTGAGGTCGGTCTTGACTCCGCCGCATTGATAGTGGGCGGCCGGCACGACCGGGATGGGCTGGGTGGTGATGTCGATGCCGTGGCTCAGACAGGTCTCGTAAATGGAGGGAAAACGACTCTTCAAAAAATCCGCCGGTTTGTGGGTGATGTCGAGGAAGACGCATTTGCTGCCGCTGCGTTTCATTTCGGCGTCGATCGCGCGGGCCACGATGTCGCGGGGGGCGAGTTCTTTTTGAGGGTGGTGATTTTCCATGAACCTCCGGCCCTTGGCATCGAGGAGAATTCCCCCCTCGCCCCGCATCGCTTCGGAAATGAGGAAGGACTTGGCCTTGGAATGGAAAAGGCAGGTGGGATGAAACTGAATGAACTCCATGTTGGCAATGACCGCGCCCGCCCGCCAGGCCATGGCCACGCCGTCGCCGGTCGCCACGTCGGGGTTGGTGGTATAAAGGTAAACTTTGCCGCATCCTCCGGTAGCCAGCACCACGGTGTCGCTGCGCAGCGTCTCGACCAGACCCGAGGCCTCGTCGAGAACGTAAACCCCGACACAACTATCCTGCATAGCGTAGCCGAGTTTGCCGGTGGTGAGAAAATCGACCGCCATGTGATTCTCCAGCACCGTGATGGCCGGATGGTCGGCAATGCGCTCGACCAGCGTGCGCTCGATCTCGAAACCGGTGGTGTCCTGAAAATGCAGCACCCTCCGCTTGGAGTGTCCGCCCTCCTTGCCCAGATCGAGTTCCCTCTCGCCGTTTGCGCTGTCCCTCTCATCAAACTGCATGCCGAGTTCCACCAAGCCGGCAATGCGTTCGGGTCCCTCGGTGATGACAGTGCGGACGGCCTCTTCATTGCACAGTCCCGCCCCGGCCACCAGAGTGTCCCGGATATGAAGATCGAAGGAATCTTCCTCGCTGACCACGCAAGCCACTCCGCCCTGAGCCCAGGCCGTGTTGGAATCCACCGTGCGGCGCTTTGTCACCAAGGCCACGGAACCCTTCTCAGCCGCTTTGAGCGCATAGGAAAGTCCGGCGATTCCGCTGCCGATAACGATAAAATCGAATTCTCTCATGAACGCGTTGATACGGCGATATTGTCGATTAATCGCGTCGCGCCCAGAAAAACCGCCACGGCCAGCCGCATCGGGCGAACTCGATTTTTCGCCGGCTCGAGGGTTTCCGCCTCGACCAGTTCCAGATAGTCGAGCCGTGCGCCGGGGATTTTCCCAATCAAGCGGCGGCCCTCCTTAAGAATGGCCGCGCGGGTGGCCCCTCGGGCCGCCCGCCGGAGCGCATCATGGATGCCGGGCGCGGCCTGCCTTTCCGCCGGCAGCAAATAGGCATTGCGTGAACTCACCGCCAGTCCATCCGCTTCGCGAATGGTGGGATGTCCGACAATGCGGACGGGAAACGTCAAGTCCCGCACCATCCGCCGGATGATCGCCAGTTGCTGCCAGTCCTTTTCGCCGAATACCGCCAGATCAGGCTGGAGAATAAGGAACAAGCGGGCCACCACACTGCAGACCCCGCGAAAATGTCCCGGGCGCGCGGCGCCACACAGGTGCTGCGAAAGCGAGGACGCATCGACAAAAACCGAGTGATCCTTCGCATACATTTCCCCGACGGCGGGCGCGAAGAGGAGGTCCACCCCGCCGGACCGACAGACCGCGAGGTCATTCTCCCACCGCCGCGGATACTTGGAAAAATCCTCCCTCGGTCCGAATTGCGTGGGATTGACGAAAATCGAAACCGCCACCGCCCCATCCTTGCCCGCCAAACGGCGGGCCTTTTTGATCAGGGCCCCATGACCGTGATGCAGCGCCCCCATGGTCGGAACGAGAACGACCGGCCGCGCGGCCTTCTGACAAAAGGCCCGCGCTGACGCGACAGTCTTGGCAATTTTCACAGCCGGCCTCCCAGGCAAAGAGGCCTAGGGCGCCGCGGGTGCGGGAGTGGCCGACGGAACCGTCGCGGGGGAAGGGGCCGGCGCCGCCAGAGCGGCCTCTGCAGCCGGTGGGCCCGAAGCGGCCGGAGCCGTGATCGGAAGCGGCGCGTTCAGCAATTCCTGCTGCACTTTGGATGCCTTGGCGGAATTTTTCCGGGAATACGCGACGGCCAGCAGCAGGGTGAGCGCGAAGAATGCCACCCCGAACCAAACCGTAAAACGCGCCAGAACGTGGGTCGTTTGCGCCCCGAAGATATTTTCCGTCACCGCCCCGCCGAAAGCCGCGCCCAGGCCCTCACTGCGCGGGAGCTGCATCAGCACGATGAGCACCAGCAAAAAACAAACGGCCACATGAAGAGTCAGCAAGGCAGGAAGGAGCAACCACATAATGAGAACCACGGAGGTTGCGCCATCCCTCCCGATTTGTAAAGACCCTTCCCGCCGAAACTCTTGACCCCCCGTCCCCAAACTGACACCCTGAGCGTCCTCAAAAAATTTGTAGCCTGTGGAACTAAAAGAGATTCGTACGTTGATCGACCTCATGAAGAAGAACGGCCTGGCCGTCTTCAAAATGGAGCGCGAAGGATTCAAAATCACCCTCAAAACCGCTGGCGCCGAAGGTGTCACCCAGGTTTTCACCCAGGGTCCCGCCGCCGCTCCGGTCCCCCAGGCCGCCCCGGGGGCCAGCGCGCCGCCGGCCCCCGACACCGAGGTTTCAAATCTCCGGGAGATCAAATCCCCCATGGTCGGCACGTTTTACACCGCCTCCTCTCCCGACATCGCACCCTACGTCTCGGTGGGTCAGGAGGTCACCCCCGACACGGTCGTTTGTATCGTCGAGGCCATGAAGGTGATGAACGAAATCAAGGCCGAGGTCGCCGGGACCATCGCCGAGATCAGCGCCGAAAACGGCAAACCGGTCCAGTTCGGACAGGCCCTTTTCCGCCTCAAATAGAACGGCCCCGCGGCCCCGACCGCCGCACTCGTTCCGCCCAAAGCCATGTTTAAAAAAATCCTCATCGCCAATCGCGGCGAGATCGCCCTCCGCATCATCCGCGCCTGCAAGGAGATCGGCATCCAGACCGTCGCCGTCTATTCCGAACCCGATCAGCACAGCCTCCACGTTCAACTCGCTGACGAAGCCATCTGCATCGGCCCGGCTTCGAGCACCGACAGCTATCTCAAAATCGACCGCATCATCAGCGCCGCCGAGATCGCCGACGCCGACGCCATCCACCCGGGCTATGGATTTCTGGCCGAGAACGCCCACTTCGCCGAGGTCTGCGAGAGCTGCAACATCAAGTTCATCGGACCCTCCGCCAATGCCATCCGCCTGATGGGTGATAAAAACTCCGCCCGCGAATGCGCCCGCAAAGCCGGCGTTCCGGTGTCCCCCGGCAGCGACGGAACGGTGGACAGCGAAAAGGAGGCCATGACGGTCGCCCGCAAAATCGGCTATCCTGTCATGATCAAGGCGGTGGCCGGCGGCGGCGGGCGCGGCCTGCGCATCGCCAGCAACGACAGCAGCCTCGTCCAAGGCTACCATGCCGCCCGCATGGAGGCCGAGAAAGCCTTCGGCAACGGAGCGGTCTATATCGAGAAGTTCATCGTCAACCCCCACCACATTGAGTTCCAGATTTTCGGCGACGAACACGGCCAGGTCGTCCACCTCGGCGAGCGCGACTGTTCCCTGCAACGCC
>CAMASH010000088.1 GCA_945860745.1 Chthoniobacter flavus
GGCCTCTGGCCAGGCGCGACGAAGGAGCAGAGCCCAAGCACTCTGTGACTGAGACTCGACGAAGGAGAGAGCCAGGGTGCACGGGGGATAACCAACGCGGCCAGAGGCCAAAAGAACAAGCGAGGTTGCTCCCTTTATTTATTTCCAGCGACTAAGTTCAGCGGGGTGGAGCAGGCGTCCCGCCTGCTCTTCTCTCTCCCAGAAGGCCGCCGGGACGGCCACCCCACGGCCCATAACATAGAGACCTTTTCGACTAAGGAGTCGCGGCTGTTATATATTATGGGACTGACCAGAATGGCACTAAGTTAAGCCCCAACGGGGCTCAATCCCCTAGCCCTGGGTTGCGGAGCTACCCAGGGATCTCGAGGAAAAACACCGATCTGCCCTGCAAGGGCTGCATCCCAAAACTTCCTTAACTTCGTGCCATTCGGGACTGACCATTTTTCAGCTTATCGTGCAACCCCTGTCCTCGGTTTATTTGTCACCTATGTCCTCGGTTCGAACCTCATATCTGCTCTCTCAACTCTTCACGAAGCCATCGTCCGACTCCTGCCTCGCAGTCGGCCAATGCCGTGTCGAACGATTTGTAGCTGCGCCGCCCACTCCAAATCATGCCTCCCTCGTCGAACGCACGAATGAATGACCGGGTGTGACGGCAGTAGCCGAACTCGATAGCGCCGTGGGCCTTCAACCAGCGTGCTACGCAAGGATAGGTCTCGGTGGGTGGGATGGTTTTGGCTTTTGGCATGACGTGTAGTGCCGCCTCACGTCCCCGGTCAGGAATTACCGCTCGTTTCTGGCGCACAGCCTGGGCAAGCAGGATGGCTGATCCCGCGGCCGCGGGATCCCGAAGGGTCGGGGATTTACTCCATCGCTCCTTTAGCCCATATCTCTTTCAAGCAAGTCGTCACTCCGAAAAAGCCTTTCTCCCCGCATCACGCAAACAATGTAAACAACTTCATTCTGTGCACGATAGAAAATACGAACTGGCGGAATGACAAGTTGGCGATACGGCGTGCCTTTGAGCTCGGCGGGCACTGAACCACCCTTTGGGTGACTCGAAAGTTGTTCGATTCGCTCAAATACTCGCTGCACAAACTTGCTCGCGGCGGCCGGCTTATCGAGAGAAATATAGTCCGCGATCGCATCAAGATCTTGGAGGGCCGGTTCAGTCCAGATTATGCGAGCCATCGTGCCATTCTCAGCTTTGCCTCCCTATGGGAAAGAACGCGCTTTTCCAGAATGGCTTTCTCACCGCGAGCGATACCCTCAAGGAGCGTCAACCTCTTCTGCATGCCCTCATACATCTGCACATCAATTAGATATGCAGCGGGGAGTCCATGCTGAGTGATCAGCACGGGCTCCTGGTCTCTGGCAAGTTGAGATATGACGTCGGTCGCCTTGCGCTTGAGGGTTGTCACGAGTTCGGTTCGCATGCAGTGATACTAAAGAAGTACTTGCGATCACGCAAACAGAAACTAGGGGTCGGTAGTCAAATCTTGACACTGGGGGAAGCCTGCGTGTCAGCCTCTCGCCTTCCGGAGAAATTTCGAGAGCCCGGGGGACAACTTCTTTTCGAGGTTCTTCCACGAGATCCTGCGCAGGGCTTGGCTGACATTGGCCGGGCTCCCCATGACCAGTCTCCTGGCAATCCAGCCTTGGGAAACCGTCGTCTTTTCCCATGCCAATTTCGCCAGCGCGACTTTCCTCGCGTCGCTGCCCACCAAGGCTTCCAATTCAGGGGCATCCACCCCTGCTATCCTCAGACCTTCGCCGATCCACTGTTCCGCTTGCTGCTCTCCATGCGCCAGGTTCTGAGCACTTCTCCGATACGAGCGGGAGCGGCTCTTCCCCACGAGCTTTCCTGCAAGCTTCAACATCTGCTGTCCGAACTCCTGCCGTCCCCAATACCAACCACGGCGCAAGTGGCTCATCCGGGCATCCACCTCTGCCGGAAGCGGCACCAAGCCGCTGCGATCTCCTTCCTCAAGGATCCTGCGGTCCAATCGCTCCACCATCTCCCGACGCCCGGACGTGCTGTCTTTCAATCCCATCACCTCCAGTCCTGCGGCGGCCGAAAACCATTTTGCCCGCTTTCCAAATGGCAGCGCGTATCCGCCCGCCAGACTGCTCCATCGGTAATCCAGAATGCTTTCCCCTTTTTCTGCAGCGATCAGGCCGCCGCGAGCGGGATTCAAGTGGATGTAATCCAGCAGCGTCTCGTAATAATACGGCTGTCCTCCGTCCACCAAGATCGCTTTGTAGCGGTCGCCAAAGAGATGGCCCCCCTTTCCGTGCCGAATGTTGAAGCGCCTTGCCACGGTGATTTGCAACCACTTCATGCCCGCCACAAGATTCGCTTCCGGGGTTTCCAGAAACAAATGGTAGTGGTTGCCCATGAGCACCCACGCATGAACTTGCCACCCCGTCTGCCCGCACGCCTCGGCGAGCACCTGAAGAAAAAACCGGCGGTCATCGTCATCAAAGAAGATCGCTTCCCGGCGATTTCCTCGCGCCATCACGTGGTAGTAAGCCCCGACATACTCGATTCGAACGCTTCGCGCCATGAATGAGGCCATCCGCACTTCGGACAAACTGTCAAGATTTGACTACCGACCCCTAGTTATTCCGGTTTTTGTGTTACCCATGTCCTCGGTTCGCACCGCCAATGACCCCGGCCCCGGCCACACCCGGGGATGCGAGCAGGCCGGCGGCAAGACGGTTGCTCCGTTCATCGCGGTCGCGCCAACTCCACCGCACGTCCGCCGAAACCAGGGCGCGATCGTCGGGAGCGGTCGGGAAGCGGTCGGGGAAGGCTTCAGGCTCAGGTCGGTTTGTCTCAGAAAGTTTTCCGGCTGACAATTGGGGATGCGGACGAAGCAGCGAGGGCGTTGTCGGGGCGCACCGGATCAAGGATGAGAATCCGCGGATTTTTTGGTTTGAGAACAGCTTCTCCGTGGAGGATACTGTCCGCTTGGAAATCACGTTGTCGGTTGAGCAAGTGGCCTTTGGAGGGCAGGGATTGGGCCGCCTGCCGGACGGGAAGGTCTGCTTTTTTCCCGGAGTCATTCCAGGGGAACGCGTGCAGGTGCGCATCCGGCGGCAGCGGGCCAGCTATGCCGAGGCGGATTTGGTCAAGATCCTCGAGGCTTCGACTGACCGGGTGAAACCGCCGTGCCCGGTCTATGGCCGGTGCGGGGGCTGTCAGTATCAGCATGTCAAATATTCCCGCCAGTTGCTCATCAAGCGCGATCAAGTGGCGGACACCTTGCGCCGGTTGGGTGGGCTGGTGGATCCGCCGGTGGAGGACACCGTGCCGTCGCCGTTGGAGTATGATTACCGCAATCGCATTACCGTTCATGCCAAGGCGGGACGCATCGGATTTTTCGAACCCCGGAGCCGGAAAATTGTGGGAGTGGCGCAATGCCCCATCGCCTCCGGTCCGGTCAATGCCCTGCTGGCGGCACTGCGTACTTCGCGGCCGCAGGATGGCGAGTATCCCTTGCGCGAGCCGGGCGAGTTCCGGGGATTCCGGCAGGTCAACGAGGCGGTGGCGGCCTGTTTGCTTGACGTGGTCGAGGACATGGCGAGTCCAGGCGGGGAGTTGCTGGTTGATGCGTATTGCGGGGCGGGATTCTTTGCCAAGCGGCTGCGGGAGATGTTCCGCCTCACCGTCGGCATCGAGTGGAGTGTGGATGCCGTGCGGGCCGCGCGACAGGGGCTTCGCGACGGGGAGGTTTATTTGCTCGGTGACGTGAAGCAACATCTGGTTCCCGCCATGGCCGCGGCCCCAGGCGAGGGGACAACCCTGCTGCTTGATCCTCCGACGGAGGGATTGGACCCGGAAATCCTGGCCTGCATTCTCGAGCGGCGGCCCGCGCGAATCATCTACATCTCGTGCAATCCGGCCACCCTGGCGCGGGACCTCAAGCGCCTCAGCGGCGCGTATTCTGTCCGGCGGGTCAAGCCGGTGGACATGTTTCCCCAAACCGCCGAAATCGAAGTCGCCGCCCTTCTCGAAAAATTGCCATGAAATACCGTCGCTTTGGCCGAACCGAATTGCAGATGCCGGTCTTTTCCTGCGGCGGCATGCGCTTCCAGCAGGATTGGACCGACCTGGATTTCGAGAAAATCACGGCGGAAAACCAGGCCAAGCTCGAAAGCTGCATCCAGCGCGCGCTGGAAGTCGGCATCAATCACATCGAGACCGCGCGCGGCTACGGCAGTTCGGAGGTTCAGCTCGGACAGATCCTGCCCCGCCTTCCGCGGGAGAAACTCATCGTCCAGACCAAGATTTCCCCGGCTCCGGCGGAGGAATTTCTCAAGACGTTCGAGACCTGCATGGACCGGCTCAAATTGGATCATGTCGATCTGCTCTCCTTCCATGGCATCAATAATCAGGCCCTCTTGGATCTGACCCTGAAAAAAGGCGGCGCCCTTGAGGCGGGGCGGAAATTGCAGGCGGAGGGCCGGGTGCGTTTTCTGGGATACTCGACCCATGGAGCGTGCGAGGTGATCACGGAGGCGAACAACACCGGCGAGTTCGACTATCTCAACCTGCATTGGTACTGGGTCAATCAGGTCAACTGGCCCGCCATCGAAGCCGCGACCCGGCACGACATGGGGGTCTTTATCATCAGCCCGAACGACAAGGGCGGAAAACTTTACGAACCGCCGGATAAACTGCGCCGGCTGTGCGAGCCGCACTCGCCCATGATCTTCAACGACCTCTTCTGTCTGCGGCGGCCGGAGGTTCACACCCTCAGCCTGGGGGTGGCCCGGCCCTCGGATTTCGATGAGCATCTGCGCGCGCTGGATTGCCTCGATCGCACGGACGAGATTGTTCCCGTCATTGAGGGCCGCTTGCGGGCCGCCATGGAGGAATCGCTCGGTCGCGAATGGTGCGAACGCTGGCAGGAAGGCCTTCCGCGCTGGGAGGACGTTCCGGGCGAAATCAACGTGTGGGAGATCCTCCGTCTGTGGAATTATGCCAGGTCGCTCGACATGGTGGAGTTCGGCAAGATGCGGTACAATCTCCTCGGCAATGCGGACCATTGGTTTCCCGGGAAAAACGTGGCCGGGATGGAGGACAAGGCCATGAGCATCGCGGTAAAGGGCAGCCCCTTTTCCGAGCGCGTTCCTGCTATTCTGCGCGAGGCCCATGAACTCCTCTGGGACAAACCGGTCGAGCGGTTGAGCAAGACAGATTAGCCGGAAATGCTACGCGATCTCCGGCTGCGCGATTTCCGCTGCTTCCCTGAACTTGTTTTCGAGCCGGCTCCCGGCCTGAATTTTCTGGCCGGGCCGAATGCCCATGGGAAGACGTCGGTTCTGGAGGCCGTCTGCATCCTGCTGCGGCTGCAGTCGCCCCGTGCCAACTCCCTGGCCGAGGCCGTGCGCTTCGATCAGCCGGGTTTCGGACTGGATGGTCATTGGGGCGAACGCCACATGCACATGAAGTTCACCGACGCGCTCAAGCACTTCGCGCTCGATTCCAAGCCGCAGTCGCGTTCGGCGGATTATCTGGCCGTGGCGCGCGTGGTCTGGATCTCCAACGACGACCTGCAGCTTGTGCGCGGTTCGGGTTCCCCCCGGCGGCGCTATCTGGATTTTCTTGGCGCGCAGGTGGTGCCGAACTATCTCCGGCAACTGCGCGTCTATGAGCGGGCCCTGCGTTCCCGCAACGCCCTGCTCAAGGACAACCGGCCCCGCCGCGAAATCGCGGCCTTCGATTCCTCGCTCCATGAGGCCGGGGGATTTCTATTGCAAGCGCGGGCGGCGATGTGTGCCGACTTGCGGAATTCGGCCAGGGAATCCTGCCGCCGTATTTCCGGGGGCGGCGAAGCGTTGGAGATGGCCTACCTGCCGGGCAGTCCCGCTGATTTCGCCGCGGCCCTGGAGAACAGCCGGGACGAGGAAATCCGCCTGCGCACCACCGTGGTCGGTCCCCATCGCGACGATATTGCCATCCGCCTGGGCGGACGGGAGGCGGTTTCCTTCGCCTCCGAGGGGCAGCAGCGCTCGGTGGTTCTGGCCTTGAAGCTGGCCCAGGCCGGCCGGCTGGAACAATCGGCCGACGATCCGCCCGTTTACCTTATTGATGATGTCTTCGGCGAACTTGATCCGACCCGGCGCAACAATTTGCTCAAAGCCCTGCCCCCGGGTGCCCAGAAACTCATCACCGCCACCTCTCTCGACTGGTTGGTGGAGGAAGATGAGGCCGCGCTTTTTTCGGTCGGAGGCGGGGTCGTGGCCAAAAAAAAATGAGTTTGGCGGTCAAAGCGGATTGCGCCCGCCGGGAAAGCCGCTAAAGCAGCACCCATGACCGAAGTCGAAGCTTTCGTAGCGTTGAACATGCTCCCCGGCATTGGTCCGGTGCGGGTGGTCAGGCTGCTGGAGGCGTTTGGTTCGCCGCAGGAGATTTTGAAAGCGCGGCCGCAAAGTTTGCGGGGAGTCTCCGGCATCGGGGCGGAGGTGTCGGAAACAGTCGCCGGCTGGGAATCCAAAGTGGACCTGGACGGGGAGATGAAGCGGGTGGAAGCCTTCGGTGCGAAGGTCGTGACGCGGAACGATCCGGCCTACCCGCAAATCCTGCGCGAGATTCACGATCCGCCGATTGTGCTCTATGTCTGGGGCGATGCCGCCGCGCTGGAAACGCGCACGGTCGGAGTGGTGGGCACGCGGAAGCCTTCCCATTACGCGGCGGAGTGCGCAAAAAAACTTTCCTACCAGATGGCCTATGCCGGGCTCACCGTGGCCAGCGGTCTGGCGCGAGGCATTGACACGGCCGCCCATCAAGCCGCGCTGGCGGCCAAAGGCCGGACGGTTGCCGTGCTCGGCAGCGGATTGGAGAATCTCTATCCGCCGGAAAACCGCGAACTGGCGGAAAAAATCGCCGCGGGCAGCGGCGCGGTCATCAGCGAGTTTCCCCTGCAGACGAAAGCCGACCGCCAGACTTTCCCGATGCGCAACCGCATCATCAGCGGCCTGTCGTTCGGCCTGCTGGTGGTGGAGGCGGGGGCCCAAAGCGGAGCTTTGATCAGTGCCAATCAGGCCGCAGAACAGGGGCGTTCGCTCTACGTCATTCCCGGCCGGATCGACAATCCCACCGCCATGGGTTCCAACCGCCTGATCCAGCAGGGGGCCAAGTTGGTCATGAGCGCACAGGATATCTTGGACGACTTCGGATTGCTTTTCCGCGAACAGCCGGACCTGAAAATCCCGGCGACCGGCGTGACCCTGAGCGCGGCGGAACAGTCCGTGCGCGACGCCATTGGCGATGACGAAACGGCCTTTGACGCCATCAAGGCCGGATGCGGATTGTCAACCCAGGAGGTGTCTTCTACCTTGCTCTCCTTGGAAATGCGGAGGCTGGTCAAGCAGTTGCCCGGCAGCCGTTTTGTGAAAATCCAATAAATGAGCTTGATGGAGAATCCCGAGCATACGGCCTTTCCGGCCCCGGCAGAAAAACGCGCCCGGCAAACGGTTGACGCGAATTGGAACCCGATCGGAGGCGCCCTGAGCATCGCGGGCGTGAAGATCGTGGAGATGAAAAATCTTGTCATCAAGGGGGGCACTCTCACCGAGATCTATCGCCCGGAGTGGTTTGACGGACTGATGAAAGTGGAGCACGTCACCCATGTCACGGCCCTCCCGGGATTCACCTCAAAATGGCACTGCCACCAGGATCAGTCGGATGTCCTCTTTGTCCTGGGCGGATACTTTCGCATCGGGCTCTACGACGCGCGTCCGGACTCGTCATCGCAAGGAGTGTCTTCTGTCGCCACTTATCACCTGCGGCGTCCCCAGGCCGTGTTCGTCCCTCCCGGGGTCTGGCACGCATTGCGGAATGTGGGAATCACCGAGGCCGCATACATTGTGCTGAACGACCGGCCCTATCATTATGAAAACCCGGACGATTGGATTCTGCCCGCGGGCTCGCCGGATATTCCAGTGTCCTTGGATTGAGGCATGTCCCCGGCCAAACGCGCAGCGGATTTCACCCTGACTCTCCTGACGTGCGATCCGGCCTGGATCCGGGCCGGCGACGAGGCGGGCATTCAACGGATTGGCATTGATATTGAACGGCGCGGAAAATGGAAGCGACAGGGCGGTCTGGCCGGCGCGCGCATCTCGCGGCATCGGTTGGAGGATTTAGCCCTCGTGGCCGCCCGGGTCCGCCGGGCCCGGGTTTTTGTCCGGCTTAATCCCCTGCATGCGGGGACACCGGAGGAAATCGAAACGGCGTTGGCCCTGGGCGCAACTTCGCTGATGCTGCCGCAATTTCGCAGCCCGGCGGAAGCCGCCCGGTTTGTCGCCTGGGTGAAGGGCCGGGCCGAGGTGACCTTGCTGCTCGAAACGGGGGCGGCGGTGGCCCGGCTGCGGAAAATTGTTGCCCTGGCCGGAGTGGACGAAATCATGATCGGCTTGAACGACCTGGCCCTGGAGTTGCGTGTGTCCGGCCCCATGGAACTCGCCGCCTCGGATCTCATGCGCCATTTGTCCGCCGAGATCCGCGGGGCCGGGATCCGTTTCGGATTTGGCGGCGTGGCCGGCCGGCACACCCGGGGCCTGCCGGTTCCGCCCGATCTGCTGCTCGCCCGTCAGGCGGCGCTGAAGTCCCAGTCCGCCTGGCTGGCGCGGTCTTTTTTCGGCCCGGTCCCGCAACCCGCCGGGATGAAGGCGGGCATTCGCCGCCTGCGGGATCGTTTGCGCTATTGGTTGGCCCAGCCGGCGGAAATCACGGATCGGGCCGCGCGGCGGCTTGATCGCGTTCTCCAGCGCAACGGACCTTGACGGCCATGCCAGGACCGGTCCACCATTTCGTCACCTATTTTGATTCCCACTACGCCGCCAAAGGCGTGGCCATGCTCGAATCCTTGCTCCGGCGGTGTCCGCAGGCCCGCATGACCGTCTTGTGTTTCGACGATCTGACCGAGAAAATCGTCGGTCATTGGTTTGGGGGCCGGGTGGCGACGCTGCCCCGGCGGGATTTGGAAAAGGCCGAACCGCGCCTCGCGCCGCTGCGGCACGAGCGCTCGCTCTGGGAGTTCTATGCCACGCACAAGGCGGTGGTGGTGCGGGAACTCCTGGTCCGCTGCGGGGCCGGGGAATGTCTGGCCTATATTGATGCGGACACCTTTTTTTTCAGCAACCCGGAGCCGCTTTTTCAGGAGATCGCGTCCGCCTCCATCGCGCTGAGCCCGCACCGATTCGCCGCCGAAGCGGCCCATATGCTGGCGGGGGCCGGTCCCTACAACGCGGGATTTGGCATCTGGCGCAATGATGATTCCGGAAACCGCTGCCTGCAGGAGTGGGCCGGACAATGCCTCGACTGGTGCAAGCGGGAACAGACGCCCGACGGCCGCTTCATGAATCAAGGCTACCTGCGACAATGGCCGGCCCGTTACGAGCGAACCTTGGAACTGACCCACCCCGGAGCCAACCTGGCCCCGTGGAACCTGGGCACGCATGCCCTCACGCGCCGCGGCCGGAAGGTGTTCGTGGATGGGCGGGAATTGATTTTCTTTCACTTCAGTTCCATGGGCCGCGACGCCGGGGGCATCTGGCGGACCAACAAACGTTCGAGCAAGCTGGCCGATCCCGAGGTCGTGGACGGGATTTTCCGCCCTTATCTTCTGGCGGTGGAGGCCGCCAGTGACCGTCTGCAGAAAAAATACGCCATCGCCGGCATCGATCTCACCCACCGTCACAAAAAGGAGCATCTTCCCATTGGTCTGGGCACGGTCCGGCGGTATGGACCATTCCGGTGGTTTGCGGAAAAGTAGTCTGACCCGCCCGGGCCCGCCTCAAAGGAGGCTCGGCGCGACGATCGGGGCGGTGAGGGAATCGCTTTTGACGCCCTCATGGCCAAATGCGGGTTGCCAACCTGCGGCGTCTCTTCTACGTTGCTCGCCCTGGAAATGCGGAGGCTGGTCAAGCAGTTGCCCGGCAGCCGTTTTGTGAAAATCCCATAAACCAAAATGTCCAAAGCTCTCGTCATTGCCGAAAAGCCCAGCGTCGCGGCCGACCTGGCCCGCGCCCTCGGAAATGTTCCCAAAAAGGACGATGTCTTCGAGAATGACGAGTATGTCATCACCTCGGCCGTCGGCCATCTGGTCGAACTCTGCCTGCCCGGCGAAATGGACAAAAAGCGCGGCAAGTGGAGCTTCGCCAATCTGCCCATTATCCCCGACCATTTCGATCTCAAGCCGATTGAGAAAAACGAAAGCCGGTTCAAATTGATCAAGCGCCAACTCAAGCGCGCGGAGATCACGGAAGTCATCAACGCGTGTGACGCCGGCCGCGAAGGGGAATTGATTTTCTACTATTTGCTCAAACTTTCCGGCATTAAGAAGCCCACCCGCCGCCTCTGGCTGCAGAGCATGACGCCGGAGGCGATCAAGACCGGATTCGCCAAACTGCGCCCCGGCGAGGAAATGCAGCCCCTGGCCGACGCGGCCGTCTGCCGGAGCGAGAGCGACTGGCTGGTCGGAATCAACGGCACGCGGGCCATGACCGCGTTTAATTCCAAGGGCGGCGGTTTTCAACTCACGCCGGTGGGCCGGGTGCAGACGCCGACGCTGGCCATCCTGGCCGAACGCGAAACAAAGATCCGCGAGTTTAAGTCCCGGACGTATTTTGAGGTCTTTGGAGACTTCGGCGTGAGGGCGGGAAGTTACCGTGGCCGCTGGCTGGACGAGAAATTCAAAAAGGGCGGGGCAGAGGACACCAGAGCCGAGCGCATCTGGGACAAGGCCCAGGCCGAGGCCCTCGTGGCCAAATGCGCCGGCAAACCCGGCGTGGTGGAGGAGGAACGGAAGCCCGCCACCCAGGCCTCGCCCTTGCTTTACGATCTGACCACGCTGCAACGGGAAGCGAACTCCCGCTTTTCCCTCAGCGCCAAACGCACCCTGCAAGTCGCCCAGGCGCTTTACGAGAAGCACAAGGTGCTGACCTATCCACGAACCGATTCGCGGTACCTGCCGGAAGATTACTTGGGCAACGTCAAGGCGGCCTTCACCAAGTTTGAAAACGCCGAATTGCTCGAACACGCCCGCAAGGCCCTCGCGCAGGGCTGGGTCAAGCCGAACAAACGTATTTTCAACAACGCGAGGGTGAGCGATCACCACGCCATCATTCCCACCGGGGTTTCCACCAAGGGGCTGGATGATTTTGAGTTGAAGATTTTCCACATGGTGGCGCAGCGTTTTGTGGCCGTGTTTTATCCCTCGGCCCAGTTCGAGGTCACCACCCGCATCACGCGGGTGGAGAATGAAGCCTTCAAAAGCGACGGCAAAATCATCATCGATCCGGGCTGGCTGGCGGTCTATGGCAAGCAGGCTGCGGGGGAGGATGAACAAACGCTCTGCGCCGTCGTTCCCGGCGAGATCGCGAAAACCGAGAACGTCGAAGTCAAGGAAAGCGAAACCAAGCCGCCCGCCCGTTTCTCCGAGGCCACGTTGCTTTCCGCCATGGAAGGCGCGGGCAAACTGATCGAAGACGAGGAATTGCGCGACGCCATGAGCCTGCGCGGATTGGGAACCCCGGCCACTCGCGCCCAGATCATTGAGGGATTGATTCTCGACAGCTACCTCAACCGCCAGGGCCGCGAGCTGATCGTCACGCAAAAGGGCCTTTCTCTCATCAGTCTCCTGCGCGGTCTGGGGGCCAACGCGCTCACCTCGCCGGAAATGACCGGCGAATGGGAATTCAAGCTCAAGCAGATGGAGAGCGGCGGCATGCCGCGTCCGCAGTTCATGGACGAAATCCGCCGCTTCACCGAGGAGATCGTGGACAAGGCAAAAAATTTCTCCGGCGAGACGGTGGAAGGCCAGTTCGCCGACCTGGAGGCCAAGTGCCCCAAGTGCGCGGAGACCGGATTCAAGGAATCCTACAAGGCCTACGAATGCAAAAGCTGCGCCCACCTCATTTGGAAAAATATGGCCGGACGCGAACTCGAACGCGAGGAAGTCAAGCGCCTGCTGGAAAACGGCCGCATCGGACCGCTGGAAGGATTCCGCAGCAAATTGGGCCGCCCGTTTTCCGCCGTGGTCAAACTCGATCCCGAGTTCAAACAGACCTTTGATTTTGGCGATTCCCTGGAAAGCGCCCAGGCTTTGGACTTCTCCGTGCTTCCCGTCATCGGACCCTGCCCGGCTTGCAAGGCGGGAAACATCCACGACACCGGCAATGCCTTTCAGTGCAGCAACGTGGGCAAGTGCAAGCTGCGCATGGGCAAGACCATCTGCCAGCGCGAGATTCCCTGCGAGCAGGTGATCAAGATCCTGGAGTCCGGAAAAACCGATCTCATCCCGCGTTTCATTTCCAAGAAGGGCAAACCGTTTTCAGCCTTCCTCAAACTGGAAGGCGAGCGGATCGTCTTTGAGTTCGAACCGCGCAAACCGGCCGCGCCGAAAAAAGCCAAAGCCAAGGTCAGGCCCGCGGCCGCTTAGGCCCAGAGCGAAGTTTCCCCGGAGCAGAAAACGGAAGTTTTCCGAAAGGGCTTCTTGCCCGGTTAAGCGCCCTGCACCTCGGCCGCAACTTTGAGCCGCAGGCCGTTGAGCCGGATGAAGCCGGTGGCGTCGTCCTGGTTGTAGGCCTTGGTCGGATCGGCCTCCATCGTGGCGATGTGAGGATTGTAGAGGCTCAACGGGCTCTTCACCCCTGCCGCGATGATGTTGCCCTTGTAAAGCTTCACCCGCACGGTGCCGGTCACATTTTTCTGCGATTCGGTCACGAGGGCTTGCAGGGCTTCGCGTTCCGGCGCGAACCAGAATCCGTTGTAAACCAGCGTGGCATATTTCGGGATGAGCGAATCGCGCAGGTGCATGACTTCGCGATCCATGGTGAGGGATTCCATCTGCCGGTGCGCCAGATGCAAAATTGCCCCGCCCGGTGTTTCGTAAACGCCGCGGCTTTTCATGCCGACAAAGCGGTTCTCCACCATGTCCACCCGGCCCACCCCGTGTTTGCCGCCGAGGGCGTTGAGTTTTTTCATCACGCCGAGCGGATCGAGCTTCGCGCCGTTGACCGCGATGCAGTGGCCTTTTTCAAAATCGAGTTCGACGTATTCGGACTCATCCGGCGCGTCCTCGGGTGAGACGCTGAGTTTGAACATGCCTTTGTTTTCCGGCGCGCTGGCATCGAACCAGGGATCTTCCAGAATTCCGCTTTCGTAGGAAATGTGGAGCAGGTTGCGGTCCATCGAATACGGCTTCTTCGCGCTGGCTTCCACGGCGATGTTGTGCCGGGCGCAATAGGCGATCATCTCGGCGCGGCCGGGGAAAGCGGCGCGGAAGCGTTCGTCCCGCCAGGGAGCGATCATTTCCAGCCGGGGCGCGAGGGCGGCGGCGGTGAGTTCAAAGCGCACCTGATCGTTGCCCTTGCCGGTGGCCCCATGGGCGATGGCGTCGGCCCCCTCGGCCCGCGCGATCTCGACCATGCGTTTGGCGATGAGGGGCCGGGCGATGCTGGTGCCGAGAAAATACTGTCCCTCGTAGACCGCCCCCGCCTGCAACATGGGAAAAATAAAATCGCGGGCAAATTCCTCACTCAAGTCGTCGACATAACATTTGCTCGCGCCGGTTTTCAGGGCCTTTTCTTCGATTCCGTCGAGTTCCTCCTCCTGTCCGATATCCGCGCAGAAGGCGATGATTTCGGCGGAATACGTATCCTTCAGCCAGTTCAGCAGCACCGAGGTGTCCAGTCCGCCGGAATATGCGACAACGATTTTCATGGAGGGGAAGTCTTGCGCAAAGAACGCGACGGACGCAAAGAAAAAACCCTTTTTGAACCACGGAGATGCTCCCCATCCCGAAAAGGGCGAAAAAGAAAGCGATTGTCCCCCCCCGCATTCTGCTTCAATTTCCGGCCGACCATGCAAAAAAGGCTTCTCCTCAATCGCGTTTCTCAGGGCCTTCCTGCTCCCCTCTGCGCGGCTTTTGCCGCCCTGCTTTTCGCGGGGGGTTCGCCGTCCGGTCTCCGGGCCGACACGACCCTCAACAGCGGCACGACGACGGTCAGCACCGGCACGAATTTTGGGGTGAACCTCTACGTCGCCACAACTGGCACCGCCACGCTCGTGATTGCTGGCGGATACGCGACCAACTCAGACGGCACTCTCGGCACCGTCGCCGGCAGCGTCGGCACGGCCACGGTGAGCAGCGGCACGTGGGCCAATAGCGGTCAGCTCATGGTCGGCGAGCGCGGCACCGGCACGCTGAACGTGAACGGCGGCAGCGTCACCGACGCAGGCTGCTTTCTCGGCTACAACGCCGGCAGCGTCGGGACGGCCACGGTGAGCAGCGGCACGTGGACGAACCTCGGGAATTTCTACATCGGGTTCGGCTATGGCGCCTCCTCTGGAACACTCACCGTGACCGGCGGCCTCGTGACCGGATCGGATGCCTCTCTTGGTTTTAATGTAAGAGGCGACGGCACTGCCACCGTCTCGGGTGGAGTGTGGACTACCACCAACAGCCTGGTGGTCGGCAACAGCGGCACCGGCACGCTGACCGTGACCGGCGGCAGCGTCACCAACATAACCGGCCTTCTCGGCGACAACGCCGGGAGCATTGGCACGGCGACGGTGAGCAGCGGCACCTGGGCCAATAGCGGCAACCTCACCGTCGGCGGAAGCGGCACCGGCAGGCTCACCATGTCGGGCGGCCTTGTGTCTGTCGGAGGCACGCTCTCGCAGGGCACCTACGGCACGATCACTCTGAATTCCGGCGGCACGCTCCAGATCGGCACCGGCACAACCACCGGCGTCCTCGCTGTTTCAACACTCACCAACAACGGCACCCTGATCTTCAATCGCTCCGATGCCTCGACCTACTCGGGCATCATCAGCGGCACGGGAGCGGTCACGAAGCAGGGTGGCGGCACGCTGACGCTCTCTGGCAACAATAGTTACTCGGGCGACACGACGATCAGTTACGGCGTGCTGCAAGTCGGTGCAGGCGGATCACTGCAGATCGGCACCGGCGGAACCACCGGATCGATCATTGGGGATGTGGTCAACAACGGCACACTGATCTTCAACCGCTCCGATGCCACGACCTACTCGGGCATCATCAGCGGCACGGGTGCGGTCACGAAGCAGGGTGGCAACACGCTGACGCTCGACGGAGCGAATTCCTACTCGGGCGGAACGACAGTCAAGGCCGGCACACTCGCGGTTATTTCTGGCGGTTCCATCAATTCTCACAGAATTCTCACCGTCGCCGACACTGGCACCGCCACGCTCGTGATTGCTGGCGGATACGCGACCAACTCAGACGGCACTCTCGGCACCGTCGCCGGCAGCGTCGGCACGGCCACGGTGAGCAGCGGCACGTGGGCCAATAGCGGTCAGCTC
>CAMASH010000089.1 GCA_945860745.1 Chthoniobacter flavus
GGCGATCTCAGCACTGCTAAGCGACCTCACAAAATCCGCGTTTTTCCACCCTCAAACCGGGGCGCAATTGATCTACGAATTGGCCTGATTTTTAGAAAAAATGTGCCAACTCATTTTTCTCAGAGATCAGGATGTCTGAAGTTAGTGCCATTCAGGGCTGACCCCGTCGTCGCACGCGCCGCGAATTATCCCAATGCGGCCTGAAAGCGGGCGAGTTGGTGATTGCGTTCAGAAGAAACAGCCGCTTTTCGCATTGTCCTCCCCTGTAATCTGATAATCTTAGTTCGTGTTTAATCGAACAAGAGGGGCGTTGTCGCATGTCTGAAAATCAATCATTGAAAAGCAACGTGCTTTCGTGGCGTAGCCAATTTTTCCAAGCCATCGCCCATATGGCCCCCGCCTCGGGTATTGTCATGTCGTTCCAATTTATGGCCACGCGCAGCGGTTCCGCCCTGCCCTTGGCGGTCGTATGTGCGGCTGTTCTGTCGCTGTTGGTGGCTTATTGCCTGTCTCTGCTGACCCGTAAATATTTCGGCGCCAGCGGGTATTTTCAAATACACAGCCGCGCCTTGGGTTCAAAAGTTGGCTTTACCACCAGCTGGCTGTTTTTTATCTATGAGCCGCTCAATGCGTTTATGAGTTTTTTTGGTTTCGGCGTTTTGATCCTTGAGCCATTTTCCCAGGCCCATTTAGGCTATAAAATTCCCTGGTGGGTGGCGATTGTGGTTGGCAACAGCATTATCATGCTTTGCAGCCTGACCAATATCAAAGGCGCAATGCGTGTGACCACGATTTTGGGCATTGTCGAGGTGATTATCTTTTTGGTCTTTGGTGGGATTTTATTGGTCCAAGCCGACGCCCCATTCCAACCGCAATATTTTGCCCCCGGCAACAGCGCCGATGGCATTGGGGGTTTGCTCTTTGCCTTTATCTTTGCCTTTTTGTTGTTTATGGGGTTTGAAAGCGGCCTGCCCCTGACCGAAGAAACAAAAGACACAAGAAAGTCCACCGCTAAGGGTTTGTTGCTTTCTGTTGGTTTCGGCAGCCTTTTATTTATCTTCCTTGGCTATGCATTCGTTGTTGGCTTCGGCGGCGGCGAAGACAGCGTCAGCTTTGCCAAAAATTTTGGCAGTGCCCACAACCCATTCAGCGGCACATTGGCCATTAAGGCTTTTGGTGCAATTGGGCCATGGCTGATTTTCTTTGCTGTCCTGAATAGCTGCATCGCTTGCGCCCTGGCCAGCCAAAGCGGTAGTTCCCGCGTGTTCTTTTCGCTGGGACGTTCGCGCGTTCTGCCGAAATGGTTGGGTTATACGACGGTTAAGAATAATGTGCCCGCCAATGCTTCGCTCTTTGCGGGGTTCCTGACATTCCTGTTCGGTGTGGTGTTTTATCTGCTCAGCCATGGGCAAAAAATTATGGATTGGTTTGGTTTTACCGCCGTGCTCATGACTATTGCCTTGCTGGCATTACACTTTATTACATGCCTCTCCGTATTTGTGGCCTATCGGTTCAAAGAAAAAGATGGATTCAAGCATATTCAACACGGGCTTATCCCTTTGGTCACGGCAGGTATTGTGCTGTTACCACTGTGTGGTTCGGTTTATTATAACCCTGACAAACCAATGTCCTATGCGCCCTGGGTTGTCGGTATTTGGTTTGTCATTGGCTTGGTTGTTTACAATGCGTTGAAACGCCGCCAGCCGCAAACGCTGCAGGCCTTGGAACATGAGATGGAACGTTTCGGTCACGCGAGAGAGCGCTGGGAGTGAGTCCTGGAGTTCACAGGTCGGCGCTAAGGAGCTGTAAATAAACAAAGGTGGGAAGATGGCGCAGGAGTTTTGGCCTCTGGCCAGGCGCGACGAAGGAGACGGTGAAGGTCGTTGAGCCGCTTTTCTTCAGATTGGCGCAGCGGCCATGGCCTGCCTGCGGCCGTGGAGCATCTCGGCGCGGTTGACGGCGTTGATGTAGGCCCGGGCACTGGCTTCGATCACGTCGGTGCTGGCCCCCTTTCCGGTGATGAGATCGCCGTTGCCGAAATCCACTTTCAGCGTGACCTCGCCCAGCGAATCGCGTCCGTGGGTGACGGCCTCGACGCTGTATTGGGCCAGGTTGCCGCTGCGATGAACAATGCGGTCGATGGCCTGCATGGCGGCGTCCACCGCGCCGTTGCCAGGGCTGGAATCCTGCAGGGTCTCTGTTCCCTTTTTTAATCGCACGGTGGCGGTGGGAACGGTGGTGCTGCCGCTGGTCACGTGGATGTAATCGAGCGTGTAGGTTTCCTGGGCCACGAACATCGAATCCTCGACCAGGGCGGACAGATCGTCGTCATAGACAACCTTCTTCTTGTCGCCGACTTCCTTGAAGCGCAGGTAAAAGGCCGCGAATTCTTCCGCGCTCAGGGTGAAGCCCAAGTGTTCCAGGCGCACCTTGATGGCGTGGCTGCCGCTGTGTTTGGTCAGGGGCAACTCCGTGCCGCCCCAGCCGATTTCCACCGGATCCATGATTTCGTAGGTCTCGCGCTTTTTCAGGATGCCGTCCTGATGGATGCCGGAACTGTGGGCGAAGGCGTTTTCGCCCACGATGGCCTTGCTGCGCGCAACATGCAGTCCGCTCATGCGGGCGATGATGCGGGAGGTCTTGAGGATTTCCCGCGTCACGATGTCCGTGTGCAAGCCGCCGTAAAAATCGCCGCGGGTTTTGATCGCCATCACGACTTCCTCGAGAGCGCAGTTGCCTGCGCGTTCGCCGATGCCGTTGAAGGTGCCTTCGACCTGGCGGGCTCCGGCTTTGACCGCCGCCAATGAGTTGGCCACGGCCAGGCCCAGGTCGTCGTGGCAGTGGACACTGAGGACGGCGTCGTCGATGTTTTTTACGTTGGCCCGCAGATATTCGATGAGGGCGGCGTATTGCTCGGGCACGGCGAAGCCGACGGTGTCGGGGATGTTCACCGTGGTGGCACCGGCCTCGATGGCGGCCTGCACGACGCGGGCTAGAAATTCCGGCTCGGTGCGGGATCCGTCCTCGGGCGAGAATTCCACATCCTTCACCAGCGCACGGGCGCGTTTCACGCCCTCGACGGTCATGCGGATGATTTCCTCGGTGGCTTTCTTCAATTTGAATTCCCGATGGATGGCGGAGGTGGCCAGAAACACATGGATGCGTCCGCGTTCGCCCGCCGGTTTGACGGCGGCTCCGGCGGCGTCGATGTCCTTTTCCGCACAGCGGGCGAGTCCGCAGATGACCGGACCGCGGATTTCCGTGGCGATGGTCTGGACGGATTCGAAATCGCCGGGACTGCTGACCGGAAAGCCGGCCTCGATGACATCCACATTCACGCGGGCCAGTTGGCGGGCGACCTCCATTTTTTCGCGCAGGTTCATGCTGGCGCCGGGGCATTGTTCGCCGTCGCGCAGGGTGGTATCGAAAATGATGATTTTGTCTGACATGGGATTTTAGTGAGTTGTCCGGCGGAAGGCTTGAAAAGGATCGCGGCACCTACCGCGCCCGCCGGGAACGCAGCCTCTACCGCTAAGAAAGGAGGAGAAGTCGGCTCGGGAGCAACCCGAGTCGAGGAGCGAGAAGCAGACTTTTGCTCGCGTTGAACGACATGAGGTTTTCATAACACAATCCCGCGTCAGTGCAAGAGGGAATGGGCATCAGATGCGGCCGGAGACCGGACCCAGTTGGGTTGCGCTCCCCAAAACATTGCGCGGAGGGAACATTTTCCTATGCTCTCCGCCATGGAGCGAAGATGGATTTTTCCCACGGCTGAGCGCGATCAGGTCGCCAGGGGGCTCGGCCGCGAACTCGGCGTGCCGGATTTTCTCGCCAGTGTGCTGGCGAGAAACGGCTTTGCCGACGCGGAAGCCGCGGAGACTTTTCTGCATCCGAAACTCCGCAACCTGAGCGATCCCTTCCTGCTCCCGAACATGGCCGCCGCCGCCGGGCGGGTCCATGAGGCCCTCAAGCGCGGCCAGCGCATTGTCCTTTATGGCGACTACGATGTGGATGGGGTGGCTTCGCTCACCCTGCTCAAACGCATCCTGCATGCCCTGGGCGGACGCGTGGAATGTTTCCTGCCGCACCGCGTGGACGAGGGCTACGGCCTGAGCACGGCGGGAGTGGAGCGGTGTTTCGAGGAACATGCCCCTGAGCTGCTCATCGCGGTGGATTGCGGCACAAACTCCGCCGCGGAAGTCGCGGCGATCCGCCGCCGCGGCGCGGACGTGATCATCCTTGATCATCATGAACCGTCCAAGGTGAGGCCGGATTGCACGGCCCTGGTCAATCCCAAGCTGGGCTCGGATTTTCATTACCTGTGCAGCGCGGGGGTGGTTTTCAAGCTCGCGCACGCCCTGCTTAAGCAAGCCCCTGACAGCAATCTCGACCTTAAGGATTACCTCGACCTCGTCGCCCTTGCGACCGTCGCCGATCTTGTTCCGCTGGTCGGAGAAAACCGCGTGCTGGTCCAGCGTGGACTGCAACAGATGGCGGCCAGCCGCTGGCCGGGTCTGCGCGCACTCATGACGGTCGCGGGCGTGAAGCCGCCCCTGCATGGCAGCGATGTGGGGTTCCGGCTGGGTCCCCGCATCAACGCGTCCGGACGCCTGGGCACGGCCCGCGAATCCCTCAGTCTGTTGTTGAGCGACAACGCGGAGGAAGCGGTGCGGCTGGCCGAAAGCCTCGACCGGCAAAACCGCGACCGGCAGAGCGTCGAGCGGCTGCTCAATCAGGAAGTCGGAAACTGGGTCGAGAAGAATTTCGATCCCACGCGCGATGCCAGCATCGTGGCCGGACAGCGCGACTGGCACCACGGCGTGCTCGGCATTGTCGCCGCCCGCATCATGCGCCGGCATCACCGTCCCACCTTGCTGATCGGTTTCGACGGCGAAGGGCGCGGCAAGGGCAGTGGCCGCAGCATTGAGGGCTTTTCGCTGGTGGAGACGCTCGGACTCTGCGCCGAACATTTGGAGAAATTCGGCGGTCACGAAATGGCCGCCGGCGTGACCGTGCAGGAAGACCGCTTTGAAGATTTCCGTTTGTCGTTCGAAGCCGCCGCCCGCGCCCGCGTCAACGACGACATCCTCACGCCGAAGCTCCGTCTCGATGGCGAACTGCCCATCGCGGACATCTCCCTCTCGCTGCTGGAAACCCAGGAAATGCTGGAACCCTACGGCATGGCCAATCCCCAGCCGGTCTATGCGGCGCGGGGAATTTCCCCGTCGGACACTCCCCGCGTGCTCAAGGAAAAACATCTGCGTTTCGATTTCCAGGCCGGACGCCGGCGCGTGACGGCGATTTTTTTCAGCGGTGCGGAAAACGAACTGCCCCGTCCGCCCTGGGACGTGGCCTTCACCGTCGAACGCAATGAGTTCAACGGCCGGGTGGACGCGCAAATGCAGGTCGTCGCCATCCGTTCCGCGGCGTGACCAGGCTCACCCCGGACACCGCCCTGGCGGATCTCGACTGGGTGCCGCGCAACCGCCTCACGGCGTTGGCCCGTCTCGGCCTCGTCACGTTGGGTGATGCGGTGCGGCATTATCCGCGCCGTCACGAGGACCGGCGGCGGTTCGACCGGTTTCCCGAGGAGGAGATGGACCGCCCGGTCTGTCTTTTCGGCGTGGTGAAAACGACGGCCGTCAAACGCATCGGCGGCTGGAAACGCATGGTCGAGATGGTGATCGAAGACGAAAGCGCCGGCGTGTTGGGTCAGCCGGTGACCTGCCGGTGGTTCAACCTGCCCTACATTCAGAAGATGATCGCAACGGGCGATCACTTGGTGGTTTTCGGGCGTCCCAAAAAACGCGGACACCAGATCGTGATCGACCATCCGGAGTTTGAGGTCATCGAGGAGGACGAAATCTCCATCCACATGAACCGCATCGTGCCGGTCCATCCGGCCGGCGACGGCGTGACGGCGCGTTTGCTCCGGAGCCTGATCGATCAAGCTCTCCGGCAAACCGATCTTGCCCTCCTGCCCGGCCTGCTGGGGCGGGCCGGGGCCGGAGTATTTCGAGCGATGCATTTCCCGGCCAGCTTTGAGGAAATCGCACAGGCGCGGCGCGAACTTGTGCGGGAGGAGTTTTTTTCCATCCAGGTCGTCATTCAATCGCGGCGGGCGGAATGGAGGCAACTGAGCGGATCAGCAAAGAATGTGCCGGGGGTGTTGCTCGACCGGTTATGGGAGTCGCTTCCCTTCGCCCTGACAACTTCGCAGCGTGGGGTGATCGCCGAGATCCGCGCCGACCTGGGCGCGAGCCGCCGCATGAACCGGCTTTTGCAGGGTGATGTCGGATCGGGAAAAACTCTGGTCGCGTTGGCCGCCATGCTGCTCACCGTGGAGGCGGGCTGGCAGTCGGCCCTCATGGCCCCGACCCAGATCCTGGCCGAACAGCATTATCTGAACTTCAGGAGACTGCTTGATCCGCTGGGCATCCGGGTGGCTTTGCGTTTGGCTGGTCGCAGTGAGAATAGTGTCCCGGGGGATTTTTCCGGCGTCCCGCCGGAAAAGCGGGAGGCCCCTCCTCCCCAGATCATCGTGGGCACCCATGCCCTGCTTTACGACTCCAGCGAATTCACGCGCCTCGGACTGGTCGTGATTGACGAGCAGCATAAATTCGGCGTGTTGCAGCGCGCCCGGCTGATCGAACGCGGCGACGCTCCGGACGTCCTGGTGATGACGGCCACGCCCATCCCCCGCACCATCACTCAAACGCTCTACGGTGATCTCGAGACTTCGTTTTTGCGGGAAAAACCGGCCGGCCGCGGCCTCATTCAGACGGCGGTGCGCCCCACGGAAAAACTCCCGGATGTGGTGGATTTCCTGCGCAAGCAAATCGAAAAGGGACGGCAGGCCTACATCGTTTACCCCTTGGTGGAGGAATCGGATAAACTCAGTGCCAAATCCGCCATGGCCGAGTTTGAGAAATGGAAGCCGCTGCTTGCGCCGCACTCCGTCGGCCTCATTCACGGACGCCTGGCTCCCGACGAAAAAGAGCAGGTCATGGCGCGGTTTCGCGCCGGGGAGCTGGCCGCCCTTGTCGCCACCACCGTCATCGAAGTCGGGGTGGATGTTCCCAACGCCAACATCATGGTCGTGGAGAATGCCGAGCGTTTCGGACTGGCCCAGCTGCATCAACTCCGCGGCCGCATCGGGCGCGGCGCGCACAAGTCGTTCTGCATTTTGCTCCACGATCCCAAAGTGGAGGAATCCGCCGTGGAAAAACTTCAGGTCCTGGAGGCGACCTCCGATGGTTTCGAAATTGCCGAGGCCGACCTGCGCCTGCGCGGACCCGGTGATCTGATCGGCACGGCGCAAACCGGCTTGCCTCCATTCCGGCTCGGTGATCTCACCCGTGATTCCGAGGTCATGCTCGAGGTGACCTCGCTGGCCGCCCGGCTTTTTGACGAGGACCCCGCTTTGGAGAAACCTGAAAATGCCGCCGTGAAAGTTTTCCTGGCGGACTCCAGAGCCAAGCTGGCGGCATCAGCAGGGTAGTCGTTTCCTTCTGCCGGAGAGTTTGCTTGCCATCATGCTGCCGACGGTATTCCCTGCGTCAAAATGGCACTGAATAAAACCCTTCTCATCGTCGATGATGAAAAAAACACCCGCGATGGTTTGCGGGATGCGTTGGAGGATCACTACGAGGTCTACGTGGCGGGAGACAGCGACGGAGCCCTGGCCACGATGGAAGCTGATCCCCCGGAGGTGATGATCACGGACCTGCGCCTGGGCGGGGAAGATGGCATGGAGTTGATTGAAAAGGCCCTGAAGCTGCCCAAACCCCCGATTTGCATCATGATGACCGCTTACGGATCGGTCGATACCGCGGTCGAGGCCATGAAGCGCGGTGCCTATGATTTTGTGACCAAGCCGGTGAATATCGACCGGCTGGAAATCCTCATCCAACGCGCCCTGCGCGATCGGGAAACCCGCACGGAAAACGAGGAACTCCGCAAACAAGCCAGCCAGCGGACCGGTCTCGAAAGTCTCATTGGCCAGTCCCCCGCCATGGTGGAAGTGTTTGACACCATCCGGCAGGTCGCCCCGTCAAGGGCAACCGTCCTCATCCAGGGTGAAACCGGCACCGGCAAGGAATTGGCGGCCCGGGCCATCCACAGCCTCAGCACCCGGGCTTCCAAAAAATTCATCGCAGTGCATGGCAAGGCCTTCTCGGCCCAACTGCTGGAAAGCGAACTCTTCGGCCACGAGCGCGGAGCCTTCACCGGAGCCTTCGAGCGCAGGGCCGGACGCTTCGAGCAGGCCGCGGGCGGCACGCTTTTCCTCGACGAAATCGGGGAGATCGACGAAAACACCCAGGTCAAAATCCTCCGCGTTCTGGGCGAACATACGTTCGAACGGGTGGGCGGCAACCAGACCCTGCATACCGACGTGCGCCTGGTCGCAGCCTCGAACAAGGACCTCGCCGCCCTCGTGGCGGAGGGGAGATTCCGTGACGACCTCTACTTCCGTCTCAACGTCGTGCAGGTCACGATGCCCCCACTGCGGGCGCGCAAGGAGGATCTGCCCCTGCTGGTGCAGGCCTTTCTCAAGGAGTCGTCCAAGGAAAACGGCAAGCCGCCGCGCGAGTTTGCGGCCGAGGCCATGGCCTGTATTCTGGATTACAACTGGCCCGGCAACGTGCGGGAACTCCGCGCCGCCGTCGAACATGCCGTGGTGATGTGCGGTGCCGCAAAAATCGGGGTGCGCGACCTGCCGGCGAGTGTCCGGCAGGCCGTGACGCTTCCCGCCGGAACAACCGACCCCCGGCCAGCCTCCGGCGGATTAAATTTGCACCAGACGGAACGAACCCTTATTTTCCGCGCTCTTGAAGAAAGCCATGGAAACAGAACCCGGGCGGCCGAGCGCCTGGGAATCAGCCGGCGCACCCTGCATCGGCGGCTTAAAGAATTGAGCATCTCGAAAACCCAATCCCCCAACCCCTAAGCCCCTATGCCCTCAGGCGACGTTCAAGTCCAATCCGCAGTTCACTCCCTCGATCAGGGAAAATTCGCCGTCTTTATCAAGGCGGGAATGTTTGGCGTGCTGATCATCGCGCTTTCCCTCCTTTATCTCTTTGTGCAATTCCGCGGACTGGAGAATTCCAGCGCCATGGATCAGGCGCAAATTGCCCGGAACCTTGCGGCAGGACGCGGCTTCACCACCGACTACATCCGTCCCGTCGCCCTGCGCATCATCCAACGGCAAGCCGGCCAGGAATCGACCAATGTGGACCTGAGCCGGTTCCCGGATTTCTATCAGTCCCCGCTCAGTCCCTGGATCAATTCCTTCGCTCTCCGGATGGTCAAAGGCCAGTGGAAGATGACCAACACCGACATCATCTATATCGGGGACCGGATGGTGGCGGCGACCGCAATGCTCTTCTTTATTCTTTCGGTCGGCGTGTGGTATTTCGTCATCGCCAAGCTTTTCGACAGCAAGCTGGCCCTTTTCGCCTGCGCGGCCGTCCTGCTGACAGATTTGATGTGGCAGTTCTCGCTCTCCGGACTGCCCCAGATGCTTGTTCTCTTCCTGTTTTCCCTGGCCTCACTGGCCACCCTTCTGGCCATTGAGTCCCACCAGAAAGAGCAAACCGGCATCATGATCGGCTGGTTGATCGGGGCAGGGATCTCCCTGGGACTTATGACGCTGGCCCATGGATTATCATTCTGGATTTTTCTCGGGTGGTTTGTTTTCGCCGCCGTCTATTTCCGCCCGCGCGGACTCGTCGCCCTGGCTGCCGTGGCCGCTTACCTTCTGGTCATCGCCCCGTGGATGGTTCGCAATGTGCAGGTCTGCGGCAATCCCTTCGGACTTGCCATCTATGGCGCGTTTTACAAAGCCAAGCCCGAGGACACTTTTTTGCGCGCCATGGAAGCGAGTCCAAAAGATTCTGGCTCCAGCCTGAAGAGCAAAGCCCGCGAGGGCATCATCTCTCAAGGCCGGCAAATTTCCGCGCTTTTGGGCCTGAATGCGGCCGCGGGGGCGTTTTTCCTGGCGCTGTTTCATCCTTTCCGTAGTCGAAAAACCTTCGTTTTCAAGTGGTGTCTGTTGCTGATGTGGTTCTGCGCGGTGGTCGGCATGGCGTTCTTTCAGCCGTCCGGCGAGGTCTCGGAAAACCAGTTCCATGTTCTTTTCATCCCGCTTTTCGTGGGTTATGGCATCGCCTTTCTCTTTGTGTTGTGGAACCGCCTCGAGCTGGGCAGCCCCCTCCTGCGGGTGGTTTTCATTTGTGGGATCCTTTTCGTCTGCGGCGTGCCCCTGCTGCTCAGGCTTTTAACCGGGGACAATCTCCGCATCCAATGGCCGCCTTACGTTCCACCCCTGATCGCGGTTCTGGGCGACTGGTTCGACGAGGACGAGGTCATCTGTTCGGACATGCCCTGGGCGGTCGCCTGGTATGCCCGGCGCAAATCCCTTCTGCTGCCGGAAACGGTGACCAGCTTCAATGAGATCCACGACTACGGCCAGACCGTGCAACCGATCTGCGGTCTCTATCTCACTCCGGTGACGGGAAATCAACGGCTCTTTGCCGACATTTACAAGGGGGCCTACAAGGAATGGGCCCTGCTCATTACCCGGCCCCCGCAATTGAAGGGATTTCCCTTCTCCGCCTTCACTCCCCTTCCCATCGAAGGCGAATGCATCATTTATGCCGACCGCGACCGGTGGAGCGCGCCGCGAACTCCGCAGCCGTGAGCGAAAAAAACGCGAACCCCGGCGCGCCCGTCTCCATCGAGCAGGCCATGGAACGCCTGGATAAGCTCGTCGAAGAGATGGAGTCCGGTGAGCTTCCCCTGGAGAAACTCATCATCCGCTACGAAGAGGGCGTGAAGCTGGTCCGCCACTGTCAGGAAAAACTGGACGCGGCCGAACAAAGGATCAAGATTATCACCAGAGACGCCTCCGGTCCGACGGGACTGCGCGATTTTCCCGCCGCCAACGATGAATCCTAGACCGCTGCTTCCGCACATCCAGTCCCCGGCGGATGTCAAGGCTCTCGACGAGAAAACCCTGCCCGTTCTGGCCGGGGAAGTCCGGCAGGAACTCATCCGCGTCCTCTCCCAAACCGGCGGACACCTCGGCCCCAACCTCGGCGTGGTCGAACTCACCATCGCCCTGCACCGCGTTTTCAACACGCCGAAGGACAAATTCGTCTTCGACGTCAGCCACCAGGGCTACGTGCACAAGCTCCTCACCGGCCGGGCCGGCCGTTTCCCCACCATCCGCCAGTATGAGGGTCTCAATGGCTTCCTCCTCCGCACCGAAAGCGAACACGATTGCTATGGCGCCGGTCACGCCGGCACCGCCCTGTCCGCCGCCCTCGGCATGGCCGCCGCCCGCGACATGCTTGGCGGCAAGGAACACGTCGTCTGCGTGGCTGGCGACGCCGCCTTCACCTGCGGCGTCAGCTTCGAAGCCCTCAACAACGTCTCCACCACCACCAAAAAACTCATCGTCGTCCTCAACGACAACGAATGGTCCATCGCCAAAAACGTCGGAGCGGTAGCCGAATACCTCAACCGCATCGTCGCCAACCCGGCCTACGCCCACCTCCACGAAAAAGCCGCCCGGTTCGTGGAATGGGTCGGGGGAAAAACCGCCCGCAAACTCGCCGGCAAGGTTGAGGCCGGCGTTAAGAATCTCCTGGCCCCGAGCGTCATCTTCGAGGACCTCGGGTTCCGCTACTACGGCCCGATCGACGGACACGACCTTCCGCTTCTGATCAAGACCTTCGAGTTCCTCAAGACCCAGGAAGAACCGGTCATTCTCCACATCCTCACCAAAAAAGGCAAAGGCTACGCCCCCGCCCTGGAGAAGCCGGACAAATTCCACGGCCTCGGAAAATTCCACCTCGACACCGGCGACACCGTCCCCGGCAACACCCCGACCTACTCCGAACTCCTCGGCAAAACCCTGGCCGACTTTGCCGATCACAACAACAAGATCGTCACCATCACCGCCGCCATGCCCACCGGCACCGGCCTGATCAATTTCGCCAAACGCCATCCCGACCGGTGCTTCGACGTCGGCATCGCCGAGGGACACGCCGCCCTCTTTGCCGCCGGCCTCGCCGTCCAGGGCATGAAGCCCTTCCTCGCCATCTACTCCACCTTCATGCAGCGCGCGTATGACATGATCATCCACGACATCGCCCTGCAGAACCTCAACGTTGCCCTCTGCATGGACCGCGCCGGTCTCTCCGGCGACGACGGTCCCACCCACCATGGGCTTTTCGATATCGGCTACCTCCGGCCCGTTCCCGGCATCGTGCACATGCAGCCCAAGGACGAGGAGGAATTCGCCGACATGCTCTGGACCATGGCCAACCACGATGGCCCCATCGCGATCCGCTATCCGCGCGGCGCCGGCACCGGCGCGAAGCCCAAGGCCAAACCCAAACTTCTCGAAATCGGAAAATCCGAAGTCCTGCGCCACGGCTCCCGCGCCGCCATCATCGCCCTCGGCAACATGGTCGAGGTCGCCCTCGCGGCCGCCGATATCCTGGAAAAACAAGGCGTCTCCACCGCGGTCATCAACGCCCGCTGGATCAAGCCCCTCGACACCGCCACCATCGAATTCTTCGCCCGTGGCTGCGACGTCGTCTGCACCATGGAGGACCACGTCTTGCCCAACGGCTTCGGCTGCTCCGTGATGGAACACCTCGCTGATGCCCGCATCACGACTCCGGTCGTCCGCATCGGCTGGCCCGATGCCTTCATCGAACACGGCACCATTCCCCTCCTCCGCCAGAAGCACGGCCTGACCGCCGCCGCCGCCGTGGAAAAAATCCTCTCCGCCCTTCCCGCCGCCAAGGCGCTCGCATCGGCCAAGCCCGCCGCGTAAGGGCGGGGCCCGTAGCCGCGCCCGTGGAGAGTCCAGGGCCCCCCGTCTCACGACGGCGGCTCCAGCAGAATTCCCCGCGCTAGAATCCCCGCCTCGACGCGCTCCGGCACGAGGCTGGAATTCCCTCGCGATTGCGGAATTCCCGGTCGTAGACCTCCTCATCGACGAGGCGGCTTTGGGCGCCGCGGAAATGAAACTGCAGGGCGCGCCGGCGTTCCGGCGAACGATTGGGCGGGGTTTCATGAGGAAGCATGCCGTAAAAGAACATGGCCCCGCCCGCCGGAACCGGAACGGCGATGGCCCGAGCGGTGTCGAGCAGGGCGGGATTGATCTGGCAGTCCACGCCGTGATGGTGCTTCAACGCGCCGTCACGATGCCCACCGGGGAGGACGTGCATGCAGCCATTCTCCACCCTGGCGTCGTCGAGCGCGATCCAGACCCCCAGAATGGCCTCGAGCGGCATGACGGAAAAATAGGCGTTGTCCTGATGCCACGGTTTCTCGCTGCCGATGAAGGCCGGCTTCACCAGGGCCATTTCCTGGAACAGAAGGGGATCCGCGCCGAGCAAGCCATCAACCACCGCACGCAGACGGCTGCTCGGAGCCAGCATGTTTTGAAAGACCGCGGCCTCGCCGCTGAAGCCGCAATACTTGCGCACCTTGAGTTCCACATCCCCGGGGTCCTGGCCGACGGGGTCATACCCGGACTCGAGGTGCATGGAAAGTGGCGTCCCGGCGCGGGCGTAGCGGGCCCCGCCCTGGTTCGAGGTCGAAGTGGGCGGGCGCGGCGGGGTGTAGTCCACCCTGGGGTCCTGCGAGAGATCGCGGGTGATGTCGGCAAGGGCCTGGCGGGAGGCCCGGATTTCCACGGGTGAGAGGACGTGGGAAAAGGCGAGGTAGCCATTTTCCTGATATTGATCTATCCAATCGTTCGTGAGACGTGACGGACAGACCGGGAGAGAGCCGCTGGGGGCGGCGGACAAGGTGTTCATTACAGTGAGAAACCAAGCGGATTCCGCCGGAAGGGACAATGGACGGAGTTTTCAAAAAATTGCACTAAACGATCTATGCTCGTGGCTGGGCCGGGAGGCTTGGGAACTGCACGAGCCCCAGCTTCACTATTGTGAAAGGGCCTGGCGGTGGAATCCGGCGAGGGCGTTGCAGGACTTCGATTTCTGGCTGGTGCTGGAAGGCCGGGGGCGCATGCGGCTGGGCTTGGAGGAATATGAATTGGAGGCGGGGCGGTGGTTCCTGCTGCAACCGGGCGATCGGCCGGAGGCGCGGCATGATCCGGAGAATCCGCTGGTGGTTTTCGCCTGCCATTTCCAGCCGGTGCGGGAATCCGGGCGGTTCCAACCCGGGGTGATTTCCGGGGTTTCCCGCCAGCCCCTTCGTCATGGTGCGGAGCTGGCCGCGCAGGTTTTTCAGGAAGGACCGACGGGCCGCGAACTGGCCTCGGCCACGGTCCGGCAAACCCTCTTGCAGGCGGCCCACTCCCTCACCCGGCAGACCGGTGGCAGCGGACGGAACAGGCTGGATTCCCTGGCCAGGGAGATTCGTTCGGCCCCGGGGCGCTCCTGGACCATGGCGGAGCTGGCCCGGAAGTCGGCGCTCTCGCTCCCGCACCTGAACCGCCTGTGGCGCGCCGCGTGGGGCCTGGCCCCGGGACAATACGTGATCCGCGAACGGGTGCAGCGCGCGGTGATGCTGCTGCGGGAATCCGACATGACCATCCAACAAATCGCGGAATCCCTCGGCTACAACGATGTGTTCTTTTTCCACCGCCAGTTCCGCCGCGCCGTCGGGGTGACTCCCCGGGCGGTGCGGCTGGGGGCAAAAACCCAGCTCGATTGAACCGGGATCGAAAAGGCGATGGGACCAGAAAAGCTTTGACGGCAGAAAGCTCCGGGAGCTTTGCTGAACATTCTCTTATGTCCCAAGACGCCACCGCCTCACGCATGGAAAAAATCGTCAGCCTCTGCAAACGCCGGGGGTTCATTTTCCAGTCCTCCGAAATCTACGGCGGCCTGAACGGCTTCTGGGATTACGGCCCGCTGGGCGTGGAGCTGAAACGCAACCTCAAGGACTTTTGGTGGCGTCGCAACGTGCGCGAACGTGACGACATGGTGGGCATGGACGGCTCCATCATCATGAACCGCGCGGTCTGGAAGGCCAGCGGACACGAGGACACCTTCAGCGATCCGATGAGGGAATGTAAGCTGACCAACGAAAGAGTGCGCGCCGACCAGATC
>CAMASH010000090.1 GCA_945860745.1 Chthoniobacter flavus
ATGGGCTACCATTACCACATGCTCCTTGAAACCCCGGAGCCGAACCTTTCGACCGGGATGCAGTGGCTGCAGTCCACCTACACAATCCGGCACAACGTGAAGCACCGGTTGCGGGGCCATTTGTTCCAAGGACGTTACAAAGCGATCCCTGTGGACGGAGAGGACGGGACATATTTCCGCACGGTGAGCGATTACATTCACCTGAATCCGGCGAGGGCGGGTTTGGTGCGGGGTTTTCGATTTCTTCGAGGCGTTCGTAGCCGACCCTGGCGAGCCAGAGTTTGAAAGGCTCCGCTTTCGGCGATGGGATGGACTGGATGAGCCGGAGAAGCTGCTCGGTGTCCGCCACGTCGGTGAGGCGCTGCCGGCCATCGGCGGCGGTCATTTTCAAACCGTGACAATCGGTCACGGTTTGATTTCCCTCCTTTTTCAGACGCTCTTTCAGCTTTCGCCAATAGGCTCCGGGATCGACGCTTCCGGTCAGAACGGCGATGACGTCGGCGATGGCGAAATACCATTTTTCTTCGTCTTTGTTCCAAGCGCGGCGGACTTGTTTTTCTTCAAAGAGGATGATGCCGCTCATAGTTTCGGGGAGCCGAAGATTTGCTCAGGCATCCGGCGTCTCGGCGTGGGCGAGGCGGTCGCGGAAGGAAAAGAAGAAGGAGGAACGCACCAACTATCACCCATAGCTGAAAATGGGTTTTGCACAAGAGGAATGCGTCTTCATCGCGGGCAATCTACCCAAGGGGAGGGACAAGCGCAGTCCCTGGGAGAAAATTCTGAGGATTGATAAAAGGAACCAGTCATGTAATATCGCGATCCTTCTGAATCGCCGTCCCCGCTTTTCTCCACCCGGGATTTTTCCTCAGTCCTTCCCGGGTTTTCCTTTATCAATCGACAACAGCCCGAGCGCGTCCCCGGGGCAAGCCGGTCGGCAATCCAATCCCGGCGCACCGTTGTCTCCGCTTGGAGTAATTCTGCCATCGCGGCTTTCCGCCAATCGTTTTTGCGGACCGGCCGCAACTCCTCCGCTTCCCGCGCGAAATGTTTCCGCCCTGCTTTGAGCAAACACTCCGCTCCCCATGATCTCTCACCACCTCCCCGTGGTAACCATCCGCTCTTCTCCGATCCCCGATCTTTCCCGCCGCCAGTTTCCAGAGTTTCTCCCGAAACTCCTGCGACCCGAAAAGCCATCCTCTCCGCAGCGTGGAGTGAACCGCCGGTTCCGGCTTGCCCTCCCCTGGCGAATAGACCGCCCCGGCCTTGGCCGGATGCCGCCAATCCCCCCGTCTCTCCAACACCTCCCGAAACTCCCTGCGTCCTCTCGCGGTATCAGGGCAACCGCACACCGCCATCCCACGCGACAAATTGCCCTCCGGAGTTTCCAGCAGCAGATGATAGGGGTTTGTCATCAGAACATAGGCATGAACCCGGCGCGCTCGCCCGCTTCCCCCGGTGTTCCCACCCATGGGCTGCGGTCCTCGTCATCCCTCACGATCGCTTCACGACGGTCTCCCCTCGCCATCACGTGATACATCGCCCCGGCATATTCGCTTGTCTTAGCCTCGCCTTACTCCCTTCCTTCAACAGGGGCTTGTAAATATTAATATTACATGACTAACCCGAATGGCGCTAACTTAAGGGCGTTTTGGGATGCAGCCCTTGCAGGGCAGATCGTTGTTTTTCATCGAGATCCCCGGGTAGCTCCGCAACCCAGGGCTAGGGGATTGAGCCCCGTTGGGGCTTAGGTTAGTTCCATTCATGACTAACCCCTTTTTCCTCGATCTTGGGCTTGGATCCGTTGGTGGAGTGGGGGGCAACAGAAATGCGCGGGGTCGAGGACGAGTCCCGGGATCAGGTTCGCAAGTGGCTACCCCCTGAAATCATTCCGGTTATTGAAGAGGCTGAAAAGACGGGCGCGGGAAGTCGAGGCGTCCAGGGTGATGCTGAAAAGGACTGAAACCGCATGTTCGATCCCGCTGCTGCTCTCATTGAAAATTGCTGAAAAATATTGCCCTGGGGAATAATCAAGGCTCCGGAAGCGATCTCAATCAGGCTGAGTGAGCCATCTCGAAATCCGGTTCTGCGGGTCCTCGAGCATCTCAGCGCCAAATCGGGGTATCACTGTCGGTTGGGGAAGAGGCTTTGCCACCAACTCTTTTCTTGAGCCTTGGGCTTCCCCGGCGAGGCTGGCGGCGCTGCCGGCTTTTTCGTCCCGGCAGGAAGCACGAGAACCTGGCCGACCGCGAGCTTGCTCCTGTCCGTCATCGAATTTGCGGCTTTCAGCGAAGCGAGCGTGGTTCCGTGTGCTGCGGCAATCGCAGTAAGCGTATCCCCTTTGACGACTGTATATTTTCCACCTTTGTTGCCGGCTGGCTGGACTGCCACGGGCTTCCGGGCAGGGGGTTCGGACAAATTGGTATTAGGCTGCTTTTTCGCCGTGGCCGGCCTTTTCTGCGCCCCGACATAGGCCTTGAGCGTCGGATCGATCTTGAGAATCCTCTCCTCGAGCTTCCGGTCGGCGGCGGCAAATGCGGAGCGGACTCCGGGGTCGCGCATCGCAATCCGTCGCACCTGCTCATACTCGGCCGATTGATCGGCGGCCGAGAGGGCCAGCGGAAATAGCAGGAAACAAAAAATGAGGGCAGACTTCATTCCAGTAAAAGCTTGGCAATACCCCACCCCAAGTCGAGAGCGAATTGGGCAAACGCATCAAACCTCATCCCCCGGATGTTGGACGAAGGTGTCATCCGCCTCCTTGACGTTGCTTGCATCGCCCTCTGAACAATGAGAATCTGAGGCATGAAAACTTTTCTCACCGTCTTGCGAAAACTCTTCGGTCGGCCAGTGATGGCACCCCGGATTTGGACCCGCTGGATGCCATAGCGGGTCTTTCCGTGCCAAAGGTGATCCCCAAGCCGTGGTTTGTTTACATACTGCGATGCGCAAACGGCAGCCTCTACACCGGGATCACGACTGACGTTCAAAGGCGGCTCAAGGTCCACAATACGGGAAAGGGGTCCGCGTATGTCCGCGCCCACCGGCCGGCCAAGCTGATCACTTTCACTGTATCAGAAAGCCGATCCGCGGCATCCCGTTTGGAATACTCGATAAAGTCCCTGAGCCGGGTGAAGAAGCTCGCGGTGGTCAAAACGTGGACGCCGCGTCGATCAGCCACGGCGGATTAAATGGCGAGAGAGGGCTTGGCCGGGCCACGGTGGGACGACACGAGAAACGGCAGAAATATCTTCGAGTCTTGAACGGAGGTATCAGGCTTTTCGCTTGGGCCATGTCGGCGGGAGACGTCTCTTTATGATTTCGACTCCAGGATACAAGGCGGACATCTCGCACCTCAGCAATCGGGCGAGGTGCCTGGTTTCCGCATCGTAGACACGGCGGAGTCCGGCTTCAATTTTGGAGACAGGGCTTCGATCAAGATCCCATCCGATAAGCTGGGCTTCTCGGGCAAGCGCCTCCTGCGTCCAGCCTCGACTCAGGGGAAGACGGGCGAGGTTGCGGCCGATGCTATTCTGTTGTGTCTGCTCCAATCTCGGAGCTTAGCTAGGCACCTTCCAAAAGAGAAAAATTGCTCCGACATCTGAGCAGTTTCAAAAACAAGCAAACCCGTGAGGGTGCAAATCCCATTGCCCTTGAAATCCGTGAAGCCCAGACTGCCTCATTCCAATCGCCGTCGACCTATTGCCTAAGCCCGCGGAGCCGGTGCCAGGATTTGTGGGGAGTCCGATTTCAAATTCCATCACGCAACGAACTTGAAAACATATATTTGTGATGTGATGTCAAAAAATGTTGCGCAAAATGCGTAGGATTCGAACGCTAAGGGACTAAGAACCGAAAGGAACCACGGGGTTCACGGAGGGCAAACCACCGAGGGACCGGGGTTTGCGAAATCACGCAAGGCCCAGGGAGGTCTCACCCCGCAGGGGAGGGCCCATCCCGCCAGCAAAATCCTGGATCTTCCTCCCTCTGTGCTCTCGGCGTCCTCTGGGATTGATTCCCGTTTTCTCTTTGAGGATCATCCGTCGGATTACAAACCGAGCAGAAAATCAAACGCCCGGTCGCTGAAACCCGGCAGGCCCTCGTGGCCGAAATCGGGGTAGATGACTGCGTCTTTTTTGGCGGAGATGTTGTTGAAGACGGCGAACTGGGTGGACGGCGGGCAGATGGTGTCCATGAGGGAAATGCCGAGAAGCGTCTCGGCTTTGATGCGCAGGGCGAGATTTTTCACGTCGATGTAGCCCAGGCGGCTGAAGATTTCGTCTTCCCGCTCATGGCGGGGGTCGAAGTGCCGGAAGAAGGTTTTCAGTTCGGCGTAGGCGTCCTTGGCCAGGTCCATTTCCCACACGCGCTTATAGTCGGAGAGAAAAGGATAGACGGAGACGCAGCGTTTGATTTCCGGCACGAGTGCAGCGCAGGCGATGGAGAGCGCGCCGCCCTGGGAGCCTCCGGTGGTGCCGACGCGGGCGGCATCGACTTCGTCGAAACCCATGACCACACGCGCGAGTTGGGCGGTATCGAGAAAGATGCTGCGGAAAAGGAGCTTCTCCGGTGCGTCGTCGAGGCCACGGATGAAGTGCCCGTGGTGGGTGTTGCCTTTGATCGGGGCATTGTCTTCGCTGCGTCCGCCCTGGCCGCGGCAGTCGAGCGCGGCGATGGCGAGGCCTTCACTGACAAAACTGAGTTTGTCCTGCCAGTCCCCGCTGTTGCCGGAGTAGCCGTGGAATTGCAGGACGGCGGGATGGGGCTTTGGCCCATTTTTCGGACGCACATACTTGGCGTAAATGCGGGCGCCGCCCACGCCGGTGAACCAGAGGTCAAAGGCCTCGGCGTTGCGGGGATGGATCGTCTTGGTGCGCTCGAGGACAGGGGCCGGGTCGGTGGCTTCGAGTTCGGCCAGGGCGGTTTGCCAGTAGGCGTCGAAATCATCCGGAAGCGGGGAAATGCCGCGGTATTGGCGAAGTTCGTGGAGGGGTTTGTCAACAGCGGGCATGATGGGAAGGACGAATTACGAGGGACGAAGGACGAAGGGAAATCCGGCCGCAAAAGAACGCAAGGCGCACGAAAAATTTGCGGGGATCTTCAAAAGATCAAAGTTCATTTTTGAGATTTTTGCGTTTTTTTTGCAGCTGAAATTCCGAGGAATTGGCCTACCGCAGCATGGCCAGCAGCGGCTGGGGATAGATTCCGAAAATGATGATGGCGGCGCTGAGCAGGGCGATAAGGAACCTGGTGAAGACGGGAACTGGAATGGCCGGAGCCTCGGCCACCACGGGCTGCCAGTACATGGCCCGGACGACCTTGAGATAGTAGTAAAACCCGCAGGCGACGGTCACCGCGCCGAGGACGACGAGCAGATACTGATGGCTCTGCATGGCGGCTTCGAAGATGAGGAACTTGCCGAGAAATCCGATCGTGAAGGGCAGTCCGGCCAGCGAAAGCATGGCGATGAGAAGTCCCAGTGCCAGGACGGGCGAGCGGCGGCCGAGTCCGTTGAAATCGGAAATATCGTCGCCGCCAGTGACGCGTCCGACGTGCACAAGCACAAGAAATGCGAGGAAGGTCATGAGCAGATATCCGCCCAGATAAAAGCCGACGGCCGGTCCCGAGGCCTCCGCGCCCACGCTGGCCACACCGACGAGCAGATAGCCGGCGTGGGCGATGCTGGAGTAGGCCAGCAGGCGCTTGAAGTTGGTTTGCGGGAGGGCGGCGAGGTTTCCGTACAGGAGCGTAAGCGCGGCGAGCACGGTCAGGACGGTGACGATTTTCTGCTCCAGACCCGGCACGGTGAGGAAGGGCTCGATCACCCGCATGAGCACGACAAAACCCGCCGCTTTGGAGGCGACAGAGAGATAAGCGGTCACGGGCGTTGGTGCGCCCTGGTAAACGTCGGGCACCCAGAATTGGAAGGGCACGGCCGCGACTTTGAAGCCCACCGCGACCAGAATGAGGCCGAGGCCGAACATCAGCGCCACCTGATAGCCCTGCGGAACAATCGGCAAAACCTCGCGAATGCCATCCAGCGAGGTGTGTCCGGTCAACCCGATGACCCAGGTGATGCCATAAACAAGGAAGCCGGTGGAGAGGGCGCCGAGGATGAGGTATTTGACCCCGGCTTCGAGGCTGAGAAGATTCTTCCGCATGCTGGCGACCAGCACGTAGAAACACATGGTCACCAGTTCGAGCGAGACGAAGATCATGATGAAGTCCGCGGCCGAGACCAGCCACATGAATCCCGCGCAGGCGAAAATGGGCAGGATGTAAAACTCTCCGAGCCCTGCTCCGGGCCGGCCGGCGGGAATGTATTCCTGATAGACCTTCGAGTAATCCAGCGCCAGGGCGAGGGTCAGGATGGTCGAGAGCAACATGAAGCGCTTGAAAAAGAGGGCGGTCGGATCGCTGAGATAAAATCCCGGCGGGAACACCCCCTCAGGCAGGCCGGGGAAGAAGGAAAAACCAAACAGAATCACCAGACCAACGATTCCCGCCCAGGCGATGTAGCGTTTGTCCGTCTTGGTGAACGAATCCAGCATCAGCAGGAAAATGCCGAGGAAAACCACCCTGAATTCCGGAGAGAGAAGAAATGCGGTCATGGCCGGATCAACGCAGGCGAGATGAGGTGGAGCAGCAGTTGCGGATAGAATCCGACCACAAGCAGAAGGAGGATGAGGCCGGCCACGCAGAGTTTCGGCAGCGGGGCGATGTCGGCCAGGGATTTCCAGCGGTCAACCAACGGTCCCATGAAAATCCGCCGGTAGGCGCGCAGCATGTAAACCGCGGAAATGACCACGCCCCAAAGGCCGATGACGGTGGCGATCTGAAACGCGTTGAATCCGGGGCTGGAGCGAACGCCGGCCGAAAACGCGCCGAAGAAAACCATCAACTCACCGGCAAAATTGGCAAAGCCGGGCAACCCGATCGCGGCCATGGCGGCAAAGCCGAAAAGAAGGCCGAAGGTGGGCATGGCCTTGGCCAGTCCGCCCATCTCGCTGAAATCGAGCGTTCCGGTCCGCTCGCGCAATTCCCCGGAAAGCGCGAAGAGGGCGGCGATGGAGAGGCCGTGGGCGACCAGCATGAAGGCCGCGCCGGTGAGCCCCAGGGCATTCCACGACAGAATGCCGAGAAAGATGTAGCCCATGTGCATCACGCTGGAATAGCCGAGCATAAGGTCCAGCTTGCGTTGCGAGATGGTGACGAAGCCGACGTAGAGAATGTTGCCCAGCAGCAGAACGAGGAGCAGCGTGTTGAAAGGTGCGGCGACGTGAGGCGGGAAGATCGGTGTGACCAGGCGCATAATGCCGTAGAGGCCGAACTTTTTCAGCACACCCGCGTGCAACATGGCGGCGGGAGCGGGAGCGGAGGCATAGGCTTGCGGGGCCCAGGTGTGGAAGGGGAAGAGCGAAACCAGCACGCCGAAGCCGAGGAAGAGGAGCAGATAGATAATCTGGGCGTGGGTGATGGAGAGGTATTCGAAGCCGAAAATCGAAAAGCTGTGCACCGTGTCGTGGGCAAACAGCGTTCCCAATTTCGCGTGTTCGGCCATGGCGCGCATGTCGAACGAACGCGCCCCGACCGGCATGGCCAGGTAAAGCCCGATCAGTCCGATCAGCAACACGAAGCTGCCGAAGGCCAGATAGATCGTGATTTTCCACGCGGCAGTCTGGCGGTCGCCCGAACCCCAGATGCCGATGAGCAGGAAGGTCGGGATGAGGGCCAGCTCATGAAACATGTAGAAGAAAAAGGCGTCCACCGAGGCGAAGGCTCCGATGGCTCCAGCGGAGATGAAAAGCAGGCTGGCGTAGAACCACGGGGCGTTGGTTTGCGGGGCGCGGGCCACCGTGACGGCGGCCAGCGTCACGACCGTCGAGAGCAGGAGCATCACGAGGCTCAAGCCATCGGCACCCAAAGTGAAGCTGATGCCGAGCGAGGGCAGAACCGGACACGAACTGAGAAATTGGTAGCCGGTTTTGTCGCCCTGGAATGAGGCTAGAATCGCCACGCAGGCCAGCAGGTTGAGCGCCGCGGCGGTGATGGCCATCTTGCGGGCAGGGAACCCGGCCATGGCGAGAATCGCACCCGCGACAGGGAGAAGGATTAGACAGAGAAGTGGGCTCATCGTGCGATCAGGAGATAAATGAGTCCGACGACGCCCGCGCCGAAAAAGAAGGCGTAGGCCTGGATGTTGCCAAGTTGGAGAAAGCGCAGCACGTAGCCGCAGGCCCAGGTGAGCTTGCTGGGGACTTGGGCGACGAAGAGATCCACGATCCAGCGATCCGACCAGCCAGCCAGCCAGGCCACGCCATCCTGGAAAACTTTGACGATCCACGTGTAAAGATTGTCAATATAAAGACGGTTGGCGAAGAGCGGGATGGAGACCGGATCTTTGGCTGCGCGGCGGTAAAGAACCCAGGCCAGGCCCGCGCCGCCCAGGAACATGGCGAGCAGCGCGTAGTGAACGATGGACGGCACATTTTCCGGTTCCGTGGTGTGGAAGAAAATGTGCTCGATGAACGGCCAGCCGCCGATGACGGCGGGAATGGCCAGCAGAAGAAGCGGGACGACCATGACCAGCGGCGACTCCTGCGCCTTCTTGGCCTCTTCGCTGCGCGGCACGCTGAGGAAAACCACAATCAGGAGGCGGAACATGTAAAAGGCGGTGAGGCCGGCCGTGACGGCGGCGATCCAGCCGAGGACGGGGGCCTTGACCACCGCCCACATGATGATGGTGTCCTTGCTGTAAAATCCGCTGAATCCAATGCCGTGGAATCCGAACCCGGTGAGGGCGAGCGTTCCGGCGATGGTGCAGAGAAAGGTGAAGGGCATTTTGTTTTTCAACGCGCCCATTTTCCAGATGTTTTGTTCGTGGTGCATGCCCACGATGACCGAGCCGGCGCAGAGGAAGAGCAGGCACTTGAAGAAGGCGTGGGTGAAGAGGTGGAACATCGGAACGTCCCACGATTCGGCCACGCCGACGCCCAGAACCATGTAGCCGAGCTGCGAGATGGTTGAGTAGGCGAGGATGCGTTTGATGTCGTCCTGCTGCGTGGCCATCAGGGCCGCCACCAGGCAGGTGATGCCGCCGACCCAAGCGATGACATCGCGGGCGGCCGGGACGTGTTCGAGCACGGGGAAAAAGCGCGCCAGCATGTACACCCCGGCCGCCACCATCGTGGCGGCGTGGAGCAGTGCGGAAACCGGCGTGGGGCCTTCCATCGAATTCGGCAGCCAGACGTGGAGCGGAAGCTGGGCGGACTTGCCGACGGTGCCGCAAAAGATGAGCACGCAAGCGATGGTGAGATAAAGGCCGTTGCTCTGAAGCAGGGCGAGCGTTTCGCTGGTGAACAACTGGCTGAAAACCGCCGTGCCGGTCGCCAGCCAGAGCATCAAAATACCGAGCATGAAACCGAAGTCGCCGATGCGGTTGACCAGAAAGGCCTGCTTGCTGGCGTCGGCGGCGGAGTCCTTCGGGTAATAATGTCCGACCAGGATGTAGGAACTCAGGCCGACGAGTTCCCAGAAGATAAACATCATCAAAAAATTGTCCGCCAGCACGATGCCCAGCATGGAGAAGAGGAAGAGCGACAGACCGGCGAAATACCGCCAGTATCCTTCTTCGTGCTTCATGTAACCAAGGGAGTAAATGAAGACGAGCGGCGCGATGGTATTCACCACCACCAGCATGACTTTGCTCAGGTGATCCACCGTCACGCCGATGGGCACGGAGAAAATATCCGGGAGGTTGATCCAGAAAAACTGATTCGGTTCCGTCGCATCCGGCTGGGTGAAAAGCCACCAGCTCAAAATGCCGCAGAGGAGGGTCGCGCCGATGGCCAGCCCGGCGCTGAACGGTTTCGAATACCGCCCGAAAAACAGGATGACCGCCGCGGCGACGAGCGGGGTGAAAAGAATAATCCAGGGAACGGTGGCGGCGTTCATGCGCTAGAATTTCATGCTGTCGAGGTCTTCGACGTGGGTCGTCTGCCGGGCGCGGAAAAGGGCGACAATAATGGCGAGGCCCACCGCGACCTCCGCCGCCGCCACGGTGATGATGAAAAACACGAGGATCTGGCCGTTGTAATTCGGCAGGCCTTCCATGGTCAGATTGTAGCGGGAGAAGGCCACGAGCGAGAGGTTGGCGGCGTTGAGCATCAGCTCCAAACACATGAAAATGATGATAATGTTCCGACGCAGCATGACCCCGGCCAGCCCGATGGTGAAGAGCAGTCCGCTGACAATCAGATAATGCGCGAGCGTGGGCGTCATGGGGATTGCGGATTTTGGATTGAAAGCCTGGCCTCGCAAGGCTCGTTGCAGGCGGATGGCGGAATGAAGGCCTGGACGGAACCCCTGCGTTCCTCGCCGATCCATTCCGCATTTTGCATTCCGCATTCCGCGATCATTTCAACTCCTTCTTACTTAAAAGCACGACGCCGATCGTGGCGACCAGCAGCAGGACGCCAATGATCTGAAAGGGCAGGTTGAATTTGTAAAAAAGCGTCCAGCCCACCAGGGCGACGTCGCTGATTTCCGGACGGGAAATGGGGGGTTTGGGGAAATCGAATCCCGGCTGGGTCGAGACCACTTTGAACAACAAGCCGACGAATCCGGCCACGACCAGTCCGCCACCGGTCCAGGCGGCAAGGTTGAGCCGGCGCGTTTCTTCACCGCGCAGATCGAGCAACATGATGATGAAGAGGAAGAGCACCATCACGGCGCCCGCATAGACCAGGATCTGGATCACGCCGATGAAAAAGGCATCGAGCGTAATGAAGAGCGCGGCCAGGGCCACAAAGGACATGACCAGGCTCAGCGCGCTCGAAACCGGATTGCGCAAAAAGACGACGCCGAGCCCGAAGGCGAGCATCAGAATTGCGAAGATCCAGAATAAAACGAGCGGCATGGTTAAGGGCGCAGGGTGGTGTGGGCGTTAAGACTGCGGGGGTTTTAACAACCCGCGGACGAACCGGCTACTTTTTTTCGTTCCACTTGTTAACGAGCCCCTCCACGACGCCGCCCATATCGTAAAGCTTCTCCATGTCGTGCTTCATGTCCTGACGGCTGTAGCCGGTGATGGAATATTCCTTTTTCAGGAAAATGGCCTGCTCCGGGCAGACTTCCTCACAGAGGCCGCAGTAAATACAGCGGATCATGTCGATCTCGAATTCCTTGGGCCGTTTTTCCACCTTGGCCCAACGGTCGGAAGTGGGGATTTCCATCGGCTGGATCGTGATGGCGCGGGGCGGACAGATAAATTCGCAAAGCTGGCAGGCGACGCAGCGTTCCTTGCCGTGTTCGTCCTTCACCAGCGCGGGCGCGCCGCGGTAGTGGGCCGGCAGGTGGGAATCCCATTTTTCCTCGGGATATTGCATCGTCACCCTGGTCTGCCCGGAGAGAAGGCGGCGCAGGTGTTTGAAGGTGATGGCCAAGCCGGCCACGATGGCGGGGAGGTAGAGTTTTTCCGCGAGATTGAGTTTCGGACGTTGGACGACGAGTGCCATGCTTGCCATGGAACTAGTGGAGAAGGCGCATCCCACGCAAGCTCATATCAGGAGAGATTTCGTCTCAACTCACTTCGACGGGTCCGGACCGATCCAGCGGTCCACCGCGCGATCCCACTGCGGCGTGCCGATCACGTCAATGAGGGCGATGTTGATATCCTGAAAATTGGCCAGACCCGGCCGCGCCGCCATGGCAAAGGCGATGCGGGAGGTGGGGAATTTATCCACGACCAGGGTGTGGGGGTGGTCTTTTCCGACCAGATAGCGCAAACTCACGGCATCGCCGACCAGGGCGGTGATTTCCTTGTCCTCAAGGGCCTTGAGCCCCGCTTCCAGCGAAGGAAAGAGCCGCGCGCTGATGCCCGCCTCGGTCATGGCGTTTTGCATCAGGGAGCCGTTCATGACCCCGTTGCGGAAACGCGACAGATCGCTCAGCCGGTCAATCGACTGGTTCAGCCGCGCAATGGTCAGGCTCGACGCCACCGTGCCGGTGAAGGCGCTGACCAACAGAATGCCGAAAAACATCCACAAAAATGCCAGGATCCGCCCCGGCAAGGTCTGGGGCGTTTTATCCCCGTAGCCGACCGTGGTCATGGTCACCGCCGAGAACCAGATGGCCGAGCCGAGGCCATGGATCGGCTTTCCGCCAAAGTGGCCGGTATGGACCCCGCGCTCGATCAGCCACAGGACCAGGCTGAAAACCAGAAGTGCAACCAGCATGAAGAGCAGCACCTGGAGCAGGTCCTGTTGCGTGAGCTCGGCCCACAGTTCGCGGAAGGCCGGATGACGCGCATTCTTGAGAAACGCGGCGGCGGCGGTGTTTTCCAAATACGGCTGGGTAAAATCCACCACCCGCTCGCGTTCTGCCGAAACCCCCAGGATGCCGACGGCGAGGTCAATCTCCCCGCGCGACAATCTGCCGATGAGCTTGTCCGGCGGAACCTCCTCATATTCATAGGCCACCTGCGCCCGCGTGCTGACCTCCTCCCACAATTCGACCGCCAGCCCGCACCAGCGTCCGTCCTCATCCTTCATGGCCAGCGGGGGAAAATCAAAAACCCGACCTTGAGTTTCGGCGGCGGCTCCTGCGCCATGGCCGCGAGGGCCAGAGCCAGCAGGAGAAAAGGGGTGAGAAGCGCGCTTCGCATCAAACGGCATTTATGCCACGCTTCCCCCTCCTTCATCACGAATTTTTGTGGAACTGACCGAAAAACTCCTCGTCTCCATGGGCGGGTGGGACGCCTTCAAGCAAGCCCGCGCCCTCCATGCCGCCGGTCGCATCACCGGGGCATCCTACGAACCGCCGGTCTTGAAGGGCTGCTTTTCCGAGGGGGGAAAACAGTTCCTGGCCGGGTTGAGAATGCGCAACCCGATTGACGTGGAGAATCTCTGCCCCTGCCGCGACTCGCGGGTGCGGGGGATCATTTGCGCGCATTCCCTGGCGGTGGGGTTGCAGGTGCTGAAGCCCGCGGAATTACGGATTGCGGACCGCGGAGCGCGGAGGGAAGGACCGGCGCCTGCCCTAGGACGGACAACCGATGAAAATCCGGTCGTCGAATTGACGATTGAAGGTTCCCTACGCCACTTGGAGGCGGAGATTTCCTTCCGTTACAGCAAGCCTGATGTGGCCAATCCTGCGAAGGAAGCCGAGGCACTTAGGCGCCTCATGGCCGCCGGATTTCAGGATTACAAAGGCAAGGCCGCCCTCCAGAGCGAAGAATCGGTCATTCGCTTTTTCGCCACCGACCTGCCGAAGCTCAAACAAAACTGGCAGGTCAGGGAAGGCGAACGCTTCCAGCACGTGACCCGCGACTTCGTGCCGATCGAGCCGCAATTCGCGCTGCGCGAGCAAAGCGACGGCTGGCTGGATTTTCATGTCCATTACGCTGCGGGAAAAGAGGCCGTCTTCTCCCCCGCCGACATCACCCGCCTACTGCAAACCGGCGGCCACACCCGCCTGAAAGATGGCCGCATCGCCGTGGCCGACGCCACCCTCGCGAACGACCTGGAGGAAGTCCTGCGCGACTGCAACCCGCGCCAGGAACGCGGCGGCTACCGCGTCCCACCCGCCCAGCGAGCCTACCTCGAAGCCAGCGTGGCCGAGTGGCAATCCTCCGCCTCGCCGCGTCCCCCCGTCACCGCGTCCGCCCTGAAATCCGTCATCCCTCTCCGCCCCTATCAAATCGAAGGCGCATCGTGGCTCCTCGCCAAAGCCCGCGCCGGCCTCGGCGGCCTCCTCGCCGACGAAATGGGCCTGGGCAAAACCGTCCAGGCCCTCGCCATGATCGAGTCTCTCCCCGGCACCGTTCTCGTCGTCTGTCCCTCCTCCCTTGTCTGGAACTGGAAACGCGAGGCCGCCCATTTTCTTCCCGCGCTGCCCGTTCTCACCATTGACGGCCCGAACCGCGAAAAACTCTTCGGCGCCATTCCCCGGCACCGCCTCATCGTCACCAGCTACGCCCTCCTGCGCCGCGACATCGCACATTACAAATCCCTCGATTTCGCCGCCGTCATCCTCGACGAAGCCCAGCACATCAAAAACCCCGACAGCCAGAACGCCAAATCCGCCTGCGCTTTAGCCACAGGGGCCCGCAGCCGTTTCATCCTCACCGGAACGCCGATCGAAAACTCCCTGCGCGATCTCTGGTCCCTCTTCGAATTCCTCCTCCCCGCCTACCTGGGCAGCCGCCAGGACTTCAAGGATCGCTACGAAACCCCGCTGCTCCAAAGTTCCGCTGGAGGGACGACCCCCCTGTCGTCCGCGGGATCCTCCCCTGTGTGGTCCCGCCTCACCCGCCGCATCCAGCCCTACTTCCTCCGTCGCCTCAAACGCGACATCCTGACCGAACTCCCCGACAAGATCGAACAGATCATCGAGATCGAACTCAGCGACGAACAAAAAGCCGCCTACACCCAGCTCCAGCAAGCCGCCCGCGCCCAGATTGACCAACTCGGCGAACAAGGCCAGACTGGGGCCGCCCGGATGCGCGTCCTGACCGCCCTCCTCCGCCTCCGCCAGGCCTGCTGCGACCTCCGCCTCCTCGGCGCTCCCGCAAATGATTCGGCCCCCGCCAGTGCCAAACTCACCGCCCTCCTCGAACTCCTCGGTGAAAGCATCGACGGAGGTCACCGCACCCTCGTCTTCAGCCAGTTCACCAGCATGCTCGACCTCATAGGCGAGGCCCTCGACGATTTGGGAGTTCTCTACTGCCGCCTCGATGGCTCCACGAAAAACCGCGAGGAAGTCGTCACCCGTTTCCAGACCGACCCCACCGTTCCGGTGTTCCTGATCAGTCTCAAAGCCGGCGGCGTCGG